>DDSG01000021.1:0-193 GCA_002343325.1 Phycisphaerales bacterium UBA2396
ATCTTCGAAGGATCGAAGGGCAATCGCGTCACGGCGGGAGTGTACCGGCGGCGTTCGGCCCGGGCCGGGGCGATGCGTGGCTACGCCGAGGCCTTGGATGGCGGAATGAGGAACGCGGCGATCGGCACCGCGGCGGCGGCCCCGACGACGGGCGCCGCGAGGTAGATCCAGAGATGGTCCAGCTCGCCCGAGA
>DDSG01000021.1:405-7746 GCA_002343325.1 Phycisphaerales bacterium UBA2396
CGCTCTTCCGATCTAGAGATGGTCCAGCTCGCCCGAGACCAGGGCCGGGCCGAGCGATCGCGCGGGGTTCATCGATGCGCCGGTGATGGGCCCGGCGAAGAGGGCCCCCACCGCGACCGCGCCGCCGACGGCGATGCCGGCCATGATGCCGCGTTCCTTGGGGCCGGTGGAGACCGCGAGCACGACGAGCATGAGCATGAAGGTGATGACGGCTTCGAGGACGAACGCTTGATGCGAGCTGCCGGCGGGGGCCGTTCGTCCGAGCCCGGCGGTGTGGCCGAAGAGAAGTGCGATGAGCATCGAGGCGACGAGGGCGCCGGCGCACTGGGCGGCGAGGTAGATCGGAACGGCCGAGCCGGGTAATCGTCCGGAGATCGCGAAGGCGATGGTGACGGCGGGGTTGAGGTGAGCGCCGGAGGTCTCGCCCAGGGCGTAGTTCATCGCCATGACCACCAGGCCGAACGTCAGCGCGACGCCGGCGTGAGAGATCTGCCCGCCGGAAACGTGATCGACGACGATGGCGCCCGTGCCGGCGAAGACGAGGCAGAAGGTGCCGAGCAGCTCGGCGGCTGCCCGGTTCATGCCTTGACCGCCGCGATGTCGAGGCTGGTGACAAAGTCGGCCGGGGTCATTCCCGGCGGGAGCGAGGCGGAAATGCTCGCGTAAAGCGGGTCGTTGGACGCGGTGAGCGTGCGGATGTACTCGGGCTTGGACGTGAGGGCGATCTGTGTGAAGCCCGCGGCGAGGGCGGCGGCGCGGACCTCTTCGACCAGCACAGCGCCGGCGACGCAGCCGATCAGCGCGTCGATGCTGGACCGCACGACCGGGGGGAGCGGCCGGAGCAGCGCGAGATCGGAGATCGCCACGCGCCCGCCGGGCTTGAGCACGCGGGCGATTTCCCGCCAGACGCGGGGCTTGTCGGGCGAGAGGTTCATCACGCAGTTGGAAATGACGACGTCCACGCTGGCGTCGGCGACGGGAAGCGCCTCGATCTCGCCGAGACGGAACTCGACGTTTTTCAGGCCGGTACGCTGGGTGTAGGCGGCGAGGTTGGTTCTGGCTTTGGAGAGCATTTCGGGCGTCATGTCGACGCCGATGACAAAGCCGCGTTCGCCGACTTTCTTTCCGGCGACGAAGCAATCGAAACCGCCGCCGGCGCCAAGGTCGAGGACGACCTCGCCGGGCTTGAGCGAGGCGAGCGCGGTGGGGTTGCCGCAGGAGAGACCCATGTTTGCTCCCTCTGGAAGGGCGGCGAGTTCCTGAGGCGAGTAGCCGATCGCGTTGGCGAGATCGGTCGGGGAGAGCGACGCGACGCCGCAGCACCCGCCGCCCGAGGCACCCGGGCCGCAGCAGCCGCCGGAGGCGATCGTGGCGTACCCCTGGCGGACGGCCTCGCGGGTCGAGTTCGGGTCGGCTTGAGGGGACTGGGGGCGGCCGGAGCCGCAGCAGTTTCCGTTGTTCATGGATGGAGCTCCTTCGAGCAGTGAGGGGAGCGATTCAACGCACCGGCGGATCTCGTCGCGCACGCGGCGGTAATGGACCATGGCTTCTTCGTCGGTCGCGGCGGAGGCGGCGAGCCGGGGGGGATCGTCGAAGCCGATGTGAACCGTTCGACGGGCGTTGGGAATGACCGGGCAAGACTCGCGGGCCGAGTCGCAGACAGTGATGACCAGGTCGATCGTCGCATCGCCCAGGTCTTCGATCCGCTTGGAGCTGTGTCGACTGATGTCGACCCCGACTTCGGCCATGGCGCGAACGGCGAGCGGGTTGAGCCCGTGGGGCGCGGTGCCTGCGGAGCGGGCGTCGAGCCGGCGGCCGTGGAGCGCGCGGGCCCAGCCCTCGGCCATCTGGCTGCGGCAGGAGTTGCCGGTGCACAGGAAAGCCACGAGAGGGCGATCAGCAGCAGCCACGGCAACCCCCTTCGTCGCACCCGGCCTCGTCCCGCCCGGGCGAGCAGCCATCCAAAGCGTCCGCGAGCCCGCGGAGCGTGGCGGCGAGTTGCGCGTAACGCACCTTGTACCGCACGACACGGCCGGCCTTCTCGACGTCGAGCACGCCCGCGCGAGCCAACGCCGCGAGATGGCGGGAGACAACTGAGAGATCAACGGAGCAGCACTCGGCCACTTCGCCGACGGAGCAGGCCCTGCCGCACTTGGCGATGCACGCGAGGAGGGTGAGGCGGTTGCGCTCGCCCAGTGCCCGGAAGAGGGCCGGATCGAGCAGCCGATCGAGCGGCGTCGACCGGCGCACAGCCTGCCTGGGCGTCGCGGGCCGGGGTCGGGTCGTTTTCTGTCGTGTGCGTACTTGCGTCATTGTGCAAGTATTGGTGCGGGGTGCGCAGAGGTCAAGAGGGTCCGCGGCCGGGCCTGCACACATATGCCTCGAAGAAGGAGTTTCGGAATCAGGGTGACTGGATTCGAACCAGCGACCTTGTGGACCCAAACCACACGCTCTACCAAGCTGAGCTACACCCTGGACCACCGATGGTAGGAGGGTGCACGCGGGAAACGAAACGCCCCCGGGCGTGATGACCGGGGGCGGAAGTGGGCATGGATCTGGCTCGCCGGCGGGGATTAGAGCGGGAGCTCCTTGATCGCGACGACGCGGGGCTCCTGGCCTCGTTCGGTCACGTTCGAGCGGTCGATGATCATGAGGAACCGCCGCTCGATCGAGGGCACCATCGGGTCGTTGGGACCAAGCTCGGACACGTCGTCGCGCGTGTACCCGCGGACGATGAACCAGCAGGCGTAGTAGTCGCTGCGCGTGCTGGCGGTGTTCATGAGGCCGGCGGCGAGGATGTGACGCTCGTCGAGCTCGTCGCTCAGATCGTCGGTGACGCCCTGACCGTTGCTGGGGTCGCGGTAGACGAGCTGGTCAAAGCCCGGCTTGCTGTTGTTCTGCGTATCGAAGCCCAACGCGTCGATGTTGGTCTTCTTCGCGCGGAGGGGGTCGTTCGCCGGACGGCCCGGAGAACGCTCGAAGGCGGCGAGAACCTCGCCCACGCTGGCCAGCCCGCGCGACTCGCGCAGGCCGTTGATCTGGTTCTTTGCCGAGCGACCATCGAGGGTCTGGGGCAGGGAGAGATCGGCGCCCGCACTGTCCTCGAAACGGACCTCGCGCTCGCCGCCCCGGCCGTCGAGCACACCCACGGGAACCTTGTCGCGGTACGAGAGAATGCCCGCGGCGACGTCCACGTCGGTGGCCAGCGGCAGATCGGTCAGGCTGTGGGACATCGCGGTGTTCCACGACGCATCGTCGGCCGGGGCGAGCCCGGGGAGCGAGCGAAGCACGGGGAGCGTCGCGGTGTTGAGGTTGATCGTGCCCTCGACCGCGCGGCGGAAGGAGCCGTACTGGTCCGGGAGCGTGCGGAACTGGTCAAGAATCGCGAGCCCGGCGGGGATGCCCAGGCCGAGCAACGCATCGCGGTTGCCCAGGGAGACACGGTCGCGGCGCGGGTCGTACGCGTTGTTCGCGTCGAACGTCCCGTTGCGGTTTCCGTCGCGGAAGAGCGTGAAGTCGTCCGTCGAGACGTGCCCGAAGGTGTGCACGGGGCGGTTGGCCTCGAGATCGGAGTAGAGCGAGCGGACGCCCGAGTCGCTGCCGATCGCGGGGAGCGAGTCGTAGTTCATCGAGATCGCCCAGGCCTCGGCCCGCGTGAGGTAGCGCTTGTCGGGGTCGGTCTGGGGCTGCCCGTCGCCGCGGAGGGGCGTCTCCATCGCGCCGATGAGCATCGGGCGGAGCAGATCCGTCACGCGGAGCGTGGCGTGCACGCCCGAGCGGTTGGGGAGATTCGTGCGGAACGACCATGTGCTGCCAAAGCCCGTGTCGGTCTGGCCTGCGACGCCCAGTTCCTGGCGGATCGAATCAAAGGACTGGCCCGCCAGATTGGACCTCACCTCAACGCCGTCGGACGACTTGTCGTCGGGCGGGGTGCTGATCGTGGTGGACTGGGGCGTGACCCGCTGGCGGGTGAACCACTCGGAGATGGTCTGCCCGCCGGGGGAGTCATTGGGCTCAAAGTCGTTCTTGGTGAGGGCGGCAAGATTGGTCAGCCCGTCGTTCTGCGCACCCAGCCAGGGTGTGCCACCGTTGGACACGGGCTCGACGCAATAAGCGGGAATCGAGCCGGGCTTGGGCTCGCCGCGTCCCGGCTCGACGGGGCGATGGAAGGTGGAGAAGAGCGTCAGTGTGAACCCGGTGTTGCTCGAGACCGGGTCGGGCGCGTCGGCGGAGGATTCCTCGCCCGCCGAGGTGTCGGCGATGGTGTTCTGCCCGGCGGGCAGGCGGCGATCGAAGGACTGCGACGACGCAAGCCGCATGCGGTCCATCATCTGATCGTTGCCGGTAAGGTTGGCGGTGAAGACGCCGTTGGTGTTCTGCGTCTCGTTGTTCCCGCCGATGGTGGACATATCGGCGCGGGTGGAGCGGAAGAGCTGCACGACCGTGCCGGTCTCGCCGTCACCGACAAAGTCGGAAAAGTCGGTGAGGGCGTTGTTGACGTCGCTGTCGGTGCGCTGCACGTAGAAGACGCGCCCGCTGGCGACCGGCGAGTTGGAGAACTGCCCGCGGGCCCACGCCTGCAGGTTGGCCAGCGCGATCTCCGGAGTCCATGACGGCTTGAGGACGGCCAGCCTCGCCGCGACCTGCTCGATGGGTCGGCTGAAGGTGTAGACGATCACCGTTTCACCGGCGGGGATGGTGATCGGGGACTGAGTCTTGTTGCCGCTGTTGTCAAAGGTGATCGAAGCGAGCTTGATGGTCGCCCGCACGGTCCGCTGCGTTGAGTCGGTGATGCGGAGGTACTGGAACAGCCCGTCGGTGTTCAGGGCCGCGCTGGGATCCGCACCGGCCTGGGGGGCGCTGAGCGTAACGGGACGATCGAACGGATTGTGGATCTGCACCGCGAAGCAGCGGAAGAGCAGGTCGCTGTTGTCCGCCGCGGTGCCGCCGCTGATCGTGATGCAGCACTCGGCGGGTTCGCCGGGTCTCGACGGGCGGATGTCGCGATCGCCACCGGCCGAGCGGGGTGCGTCGGTGTAGACGGTGAACAGGCCGGCCTCAGTGATGAAACCCTGCGGCTCAACGCCGAAGACCGTCGCGCCGGCCGCCTGAAGCCCGCCGCCCGAAGACGCGAGCACCTGATCGTCGTTGAACCACGCCGCGTCGAGCAGCGGGATCGCCCCGCCCACGACCGCGGAAAACGCGGGAAGACCTTCGGCGTTGTTCGGCTGGGGCTGGCTTTCCTGCAGGCGCCGGCCCAGATCGTCGGTGAACGGCACGACGCCCGACACGGGCGCACCGTTCACGGAGAGCATCGACGCCATATTGACGGTCATGTGGGCCGCGGAAAGCAGGGCGAACTCGGGCCCGCGATGCCCATAGAAGAGCGTCTGCGTCTCGGTCCTCGCACCGCCGGCATTGGTCGGCCAGACGTTCTCAAGCCAGATCGCCGGCGCCATCGCGCCCACGTACCCCTGCCACAAGCGACTCACGGAGGGGGCGAGCTCGGTGCTCGCCGAATCGATGGGCAGCAGCGGCAGCAGCTTCTCGTCGCTCGCCGTGATGTTCGAGGTGGGCACGGTCGGCCCGGTCCGCGAGCGGATCGGGCGGGCGCCGCTGATGGTCGTCACGCGGTGGCGAACGTCGCTGGCGAGCCAGGCCATCGACTCGGGCGTGCCGGCGTTGGAGCCCGGCGGCGGGTTCTGCGCGTTGGTCGTCGTGCGGTCGAGCTCGACGTTGGGCCCGCGGTTGCTGCGCATCGGGCCGAACCGCCGCTGCGTCGCGAAGCGCCCATCGAGCGTCTGCTCAAGGCGGCTGGTGATCTGCGGGTCGTTCACGCCGAACCGCGTGAGCAGCTCGACCGTGTCCTCCACGCCGAATCGGCCGCTGGCGACAAACTCGTTGCGACCGGCGTCGTAGACGGGAGCCGCGCCGCTCGCGGCCCACTGCTCCCAGAAGAGTCGGCGGGCGACGCCCCGCTCGGCCTGCGCCACGCCGAGCGCCTGCTCGGGGTTCGCGGGGTTGTACTGCCACTGCCACTCGCCCGTGGGCACTTCCGTCGCGCCCGGGACGCGCAGGATCTCGAACGCACGCCGGAGCGAGGCGTACCCGTCGCGGGCGACGTTCCACGAGGCCTGGCGGTCGTACCGCAGGTAGACGTCGGGGCGGCGATCGCCCGCGTTGGTGGTCGTGTTGAGCAGCAGGTTGTACCCGCCGCCGTTGGCGTCCCACGAGTCCTGGAGCGACAGCAGCCGCTGAAGATCGATGTCGGCGGGCGTGATGCCCAGGGGGAGCCCCTGGCGGGCGGCGTCGAGCGAATCGCTCGCCGTGTTCACGTTGACCGCGCCCGAGAGGTCGATGATCCTCGCCGCGAAGACCCAGCGCATGCGGTTGTCGACCTTCATCAGGTCCTTCACCGCGTTCTGGTCGCGGGCGTCGATCATCTCGAACCAGCGGCTGTCGAGGAACCCGTCGCCGTCCGCGTCCGCCCACTGGTTCAGCGGGTAGCGAGGGTTGCTGGGGACCCACAAAGGGTTGATCGCGTCAAAGTCGGCCCTGGCGGGCATGAAGGCGCCACGCTGACGCTCGGTGTAGAGCGCGGGCCTCGGATCGTTCGCCCGCAGAAGCCCGCCCCAGTCCGTCCGACGGACCGAGCCCGTCGCCTGCCCCGTGTTGTTCCCGTTGTCCGCGACGTCGTAGAGCCACAGGTTGTCGCTCATCCGCGGGCGGCCGCCAAAGGCGCCGAAGCCCGGCTCGGCGGCGAAGTTGTTCCGCAGGTTCGCGAGGTTGATGAACCGCCCGTCGGGCGCGATGTTCGTGATATGCGCCCAGTCGCGGTTGCGAAGGTAATCCTGGTTGGGCTGCTGCGCGAGCGCCGGCCCGTTCCGCCGCAGCGACGTGGGCTCCGTCGAGGCGAGCCACGGATCGCTCATGATCCCGCTGTTCGTCCAGTAGCGCGGGTTGGGGGTCGTGCCGATGGTGGCCTGGGTGTCGGTGCTCTCGACATGCCAGGGGGTCGAGGGGTTGTCGAAGGCCTCGCGCGTGTAGAGCGTGCGTGTCGGGGCCGCGCCGAACGACGCGGGCTCCTGGATTCGGTCGAAGATGTCCTCGCCGATGATCGACGTCACGTGCTTGGAGATGCGGCGGGGCACTTCCTCCAGCCGATCACCGCGGACGACCGAGGCGCCCGAGCGGCGATCCGCACGCCCGATGGCGAAGTAGACCAGCGAGATGACCGCCAGCAGGGCGAGCGTGCCGACGACGAGGATCAGGAACGTCCCTCGACGGGTGCGGGAGACTCCCGCCGGTGCGCCGCAGGCCGCCCGCACCGCGCGGGCCGCG
>DDSG01000099.1:0-137 GCA_002343325.1 Phycisphaerales bacterium UBA2396
GTGAACAGCACGCACTGGTCGGTGCCGCTGAATGTGCCGGACGAGACGGCGGCGGCGAAGGCGCTGGGTTCGCTGGAGACGTGTCTGCGTGATGCGAAGAAGGTGGGGGCGAGCAGCATTCTGCTGGTGCCCGGGGT
>DDSG01000099.1:473-14367 GCA_002343325.1 Phycisphaerales bacterium UBA2396
GTGGTGATCGCGATCGAGAACGTGTGGAACGGGTTTCTGCTGAGCCCTCTGGAGGCGGCGAGGTACGTGGATGAGTTTGCGGACCCGATCGTGAGGTGGCACTTTGACATCGGGAATGTGATCAACTTTGGGTGGCCTGAGCAGTGGGTGCGGGTGCTGGGTTCGCGGATCGCGAAGCTTCATATCAAGGATTTCAGCCGGAAGAAGCGGGACAACGAGGGGCTGTGGAAGGGGTTTGCGGTGGAGGTTGGCGAGGGCGATGCGGGGTGGGCGCGGGTGATGGCGGCGCTGGACGAGTGCGGGTACTCGACAGCGGCGGAGGGTCGGTGGGCCACGGCGGAGGTTCGCGGGGGCGATCGCGCGAGGCTTCGGCAGATCCGCGAGCAGATGGACGCGGTGCTTGCGATGTGAGCGTGTCGGGCGAGCGATCAGCGTGCTCACGGCTGGACGCGAACGCGGAGGTCGAGGGCGCTTTCGAGGACGTCGGCCTTTCGCTGGGCGGCGCGTCGTTCGGCGCGGGCGGCGTCGGTGGAGGCTGGGGCGATCAGCGGCTCGAGGATGAGGGTTCGCTTGTCGCGTGTGAGGCGGACATCGCGGACGAAGGCGGCGTGCGAGCGGTCGAGGCCGTCTGCGACGCGGAGGATTCCGGCGAGGAGCCGGACGAGTGATTGCTCGGCGTCCGAGAGAGCGGCGAAGAGGCGGTGAGAGGGCTTTGGACCGACGCGGCGGTGGTAACGGGCGAGGTTGGCGAGGATGAGGATTTCGCGGTGAGAGAAGCCCGGGATGGTGGAGGAGAGGATGATGTCGCGGGAGTGTTTGTGGTGGCGTGCGTAGCCGACGAGGACGCCGATGTCGTGAAGGATGGCGGCGGCGGAGAGCAGGTCAGCGGCGCGGCGGTGTGGCTTGAGGATCTTTGAGGCGGCGGGGAGACGGCGGACCTGGTGGAAGAGGCGGCCGGCGAGGTGCTCTACATGGAGGGCGTGGGGGCGTTCGAAGCGGCATCGCTGAGCGAGTTCGAGCGCGGCGTCGCGTGGTGATGAGGCGAGACGGTGGGCGTCGACGAGAGACCAGCAGATGCCCTCGCGGAGTCCGCCGTGGTGGGTGTGGACGACGTCGGTGCCGAGATGGTGCATGAGTCGTTCGAGGACGACGACGCCGGCGAGGAGGACGTGGGCGCGGTCGGGGCTGAGGCGAGCGACGGCGGGTGGGAGGTTCGGGGCGTGTGCGCGGAAGAGGCGGATGAGCTTTCGGACGGCGGAGTGGTCGATGGTGTCGTCGATCTTCTTGGCGGTGCCGCGGGGACGGAGAAGATCCGCGACGGCGGTGATGGTTCCGCCTGTGCCGGCGAGGAGCGTCGGGCGGAGGGTCTCGCGGTCGAGGGATCGGGCGATGACGGCGTCGGCGTGGCGGGAGAGCTTGGGGAAGGCTTTGGTGGCGATGAGTGAGGAGGGGCCGAATTCGTCGGTGAGTCGGACGGCACCGAGCGGCATGGAGAGTGTTCGGACGGCTACGCCGTGGGTGGAGAGGATGATCTGGGCGGAGCCTCCCCCGATGTCGATGGCGGCGGCGGGAGATTCGGCGATGTCGAAGCGGTGGGAGAGGGAGAGGAAGGCGAGGGCGGCTTCTTCGTCGCCGGAGATGACTTCGAGGGAGAGGCCGGTCTTTTGCTGGACGAGCGAGACGAAGCGCTGGCCGTCGGAGGCGTCGCGGACGGCCGCGGTGGCGACGGCGCGAATGAGGTGGACGTCGTGGGCGAGGGCAGTGGCGCGGAAGCGGGCGAGGGCTTCGAGAGATGCCTGGACGCCAAGAGGGTTGAGTTTGCCGGTGGTGGCGAGGTCCTTGGCGAGTTGGGTGGGCTGGCGATCCTCGGCGAGGGTGGTGAGGCCGCGATGGTCGTGGCGAGCGACGAGGAGTCGGACGGCGTTGCTCCCGACGTCGATGGAAGCGACGCGGAGGGGTTTGGGCGTGGGTCGGGTACGCGTGGGCATGGTGCGTGGGACATGCTACCCGTTGGGCGGGAGCGGATGTGGTGGCCGAGTGTGAAGAATGGGGCTTGGGGTGGTCGGGGGAGAGGGGGCTAGAATCAGGGCCCCGCGGGAGGCGGCGAGGCCTGAGGTCGGCGTGCTTGGTGGCATGCTGCGGGCGTTGCGGCGAAGCGGGTCGAAGGGAAGGATGAGCGATGGCCGATCAAGGAGCCGCCGGCGAGCAGCAGAAGCAGATCCAGTTGCGGATCGACGAGAGCCGTATGCAGACGACGTACGCGAACACGATCCGGACGAGCACGACGCCGGACGAGGTGATTCTGGACTTTGGGATCAACCTTCCTGCGCAGGGCCCGGGCGGGGAGCCGATGGTGACGTTCAACGTGGGGAGCCGGGTGGTGATGAACTGGGCGGGGGCGAAGCGTCTGGCGATGAGCCTGGTGAACGTGGTCCGCCAGTACGAGCAGGCGAACGGTGAGATCGCGGTTGGTCCTCGCGGCGGGAACGCGCAGGGCGGCGGCGGTCCGAAGCTGGCGAACTGACCGGCGGACACGCAGGATCGGGCGGAAGCCTGGTGCGCGCGTGGCACGAAACGTGAAGAGCCCCGGTCGGCAGGTGTCGGCCGGGGCGTTGCTTTTGTGGGTGTTCTCGGTGAGGGTGATGTGATGATGATTCGGCGTGCGGCGGTGGACGACCTTGCGGGGATCTTCGAGATCTACGACGCCGAGGTGCTGCGGGGGATCGGGACGTTCGACACGGTGTGCAAGACCGCGGCGGAGCGGCACGACTGGCTGGCGTCGCATGCGGCCGCGCGGTACCCCGCGCTGGTGGCGGTGGAGCCTGACCACGGCGGGACACGCGTGCTGGGGTGGGCGACGCTGTCTCCCTGGAGTACGCGGTGCGCGTACGCGAGGGCGGCGGAGAGCAGCGTGTACGTGCACGCGTCGGCGCGTTGGAGGGGCGTGGGGCGGTCGCTGATGGAGGCGCTGCTGGGCGGGGCTCCGGCGCAGGGCGTGGCGCAGGTGCTGGCGCGGGTGGTGGAGGGGAATCCGGCGAGCCTCGCGCTGCACGAGCGGCTTGGCTTTGAGACGGTGGGGGTGTTGCGGCGTGTGGGCGAGAAGTTCGGGCGCGTGCTGGATGTTCGGGTGATGCAGAAGGGGCTTGAGGGCCCGGTCTTCGGGGCTAGCTGTTGAGCCCTTGGGTGGCGATGCCGTCCTGCACGCTGCGGTGTGCGAGCGCGAAGAGGATGAGCACGGGGACGATGGCGATGAGGGTGGCGGCCATGGTGGAGTTCCACTCGGCGCCGCCGTGCTGTGATTGGAACATATGGAGCCCCAGGGCGACGGTGTAGAGGTCCTGGTGGTTGACGAAGAGCAGCGGGGAGAGGAAGTCGTTCCAGGAGGCGACAAACTGGAGGATGGCGGTGACGGCGAGAGCGGGGGCGGAGATGGGGAGGATGACGCGGGTGAAGAGAGAGAACTCGGAGCAGCCGTCGAGTCGGGCGGCTTCGTCGAGTTCCTTGGGGATGGAGAGGAAGAACTGGCGGAGGAGGAAGATGCTGAAGGCGCCGCCGAAGCAGGCGGGGGCCCAGAGCGGGAGGAGCGTCCCGATCCAGCCGAGATTGCGGAAGACGAGGTAGAGGGGTGCCATGACGACGGGGAAAGGGATGACAAGCGAGGCGAGAACGAGGGCGAAGACAGCGTCGCGGCCTTTCCAGTTGAGGCGGGCGAGGGCGAAGGCGACAGCGGCGGAGGAGAGGGTCATCGCGGCGGAGGCGAGGAACGAGACGACGAGGGAGTTCTTGAGGTAGAGGGGGAAATCGGCGATGGGGCTCGAGAGGACGTTCTGATAGTTGGCGGCGGCGTCGCGGAGAAGGTCGAGCCAGGACTGCGCGGCGAGGATGGGGCGGTCGTGGTCGAAGAGGGGTTTTCCGAGGCGATTGGTGGGTTGAACGCTCGCGATGAGCATGGCGAGGAGGGGCATCGCGAAGCCCACGGCGACGGCGAGGGTGAGCAGCGTGAGCAGGGTCGATGCAGAGCGTGTGGCGGCGAAAGGCTTCATCGGAGTGGGCGTGCGTGGGAGAGTGATGTGAGGATCTTCAGGGCGAGAGCGACGAGGATCGCGGTGGCGAGGAACTGCACCCACGCGAGGGCGCAGGCGTAGCCCATGCGGCCGAACACAAAGGCGTTGTTGTAGACGTGCATGGCGTAGGTGAGAGTGGCGTTCTGGGGGCCGCCGCGGGTCATGATGAGCGGCGCGGCGAAGGCCTGGGTGGACCAGATGAGTGACATGATGATGTTGAGGGTGAGTGCGGGCGTGATCATCGGGAGAGTGATGTGGCGGAGTCTGCGGAGGGGGCCCGCGCCGTCGATGAGTGCGGCTTCGTAGAGGGCGGCGGGGACGTCGCGGATGGCGGCGCCGGCGATGACGATGGCCGAGCCGATCGACCAGAGCGAGACGATGATGATGGCGGGGAGTGCGAAGCGTGCGTCGCCGAGCCAGTTGGGTGTGGGGAGATGGAGGAAGGCGAGGGCGCGGTTGAGGATGCCCTGGTCGGCGTTCAGGACCCACATCCAGCCGAGCGAGCCGGCGACGATGGGAACGAGCGTGGGGAGAAAGACGATGAGGCGGGCGAGGGCTGAGAAGGGGAGGCGTTGTTCGAGGAGCAGGGCGATGGCGACGGAGAGGATGGTGCCGATGGTGACGTTGAAGAGGCAGAAGAGGATGGTGTTGAGGGTGGCTCGGCCGAGGGCCGGGTCGGCGAGCATTTCGCGGTAGTTGTCCAGGCCGACGAAGACAGGGGGATCGAGGAGGGAGTAGTCGGTGAAGGAGTAGGCGATGCTGAGGGCGGCGGGGAGGAGTGTGAAGAGGGCGAGCCCGATGAGGAAGGGGGAGGCCCAGATCCAGCCGCGGAGATTGGAGGCTTTAGTCGCCATTGGACCTCCGGCGTGCGATGTCCTGCTGGCGGTCGATGAGGATGCGGAGGCGAGCGGCGAGGGGCGAGAGGACGGAACGGACGTCGGCGCCGGCCCAGATGGCGTCGTAGGCGGGGAGGAGCAGCTCGCTGTAGTTCTTCCAGACACGAGTGCGGGGGAGCACGCTCACGCGGGGGCTTCGCGCGACGGCTTCGAAGGCGGCGATGCCCGGGTGCGGGTGGGTGGAGAGGAAGGTGGGGGAGAGCGAGGCGAGCGGAGAAGACTTGAAGTGGTCGCGGCAGAGGGATTCCTGGATGTCCTGTCGGAGGGTGAAGCGAACGAACTCGGCGGCTTCTTCGGGGTGGGGGCAGCCGCGGGGGATGATGATGACATCGCACTCGACGAGCCCTCGGGGCTGGAGTGGGTCGGGGAGGCCGGCGGCGTGGGGCATGGGGATCACGCCGAAACGGAGCGTGGGGGCGTAGACGCGGGCGAAGTTGGCGAGCCAGGGGCCTTGAAAGGCCATGGAGCATCGGCCTGAGAGGAAGGGGTCTCCGGCGTTGTGGTAGGAGCGAGCGAAGCGGTCGGCGAAGGTGCGGACGTCGGCGAGGCCGAGGCGTTTGGGGAACGAGGCGACCCATTCGAAGGCGCGGACGCAGGCGTCGGAGTCGATGGGGGCGGTTGGGGCGTCGGGGGAGGAATCGTCGTAGAGCAGGCCGTCGGCGTAGACGGGCCAGAGGTAGTACCACCACCAGGGGAGGCTTGGGAGGAAGCCGACGCGATCGATGGAGCGGTCGGGAGCGCGGCGTGTGAGGGCGACCGCGGTGTCGGCGAGGCTTTCGAGGGAGGTGGGTGGGGCGAGTCCGGCCTCTTCGAAGTGGTCGAGGTTGTAGTAGAGGGCGAGGGAGTAGGAGGTGTTGGGGGCGGCGAAGAGACGACCTTGGTGGCGGAGGACGCGCTCGATGGCGGGGGTGAAGAAGCCGGGGCCGGGGTCGAGGCCGAGTTGATCGAAGGGGATGGCGGCGCCGGATTCGGCGTATTGGGGGACGGAGTAGGAGAAGAGGCCGGCGAGATCGGGCGGGTCGCCGCCGCCGATGGCGACGAGGGCCTTGCTGTTCTGGTCGGAGACGGCGAGCCGTTGGACGTAGATGCGGTCTTGGGATGAGTTGAAGGCATCGACGACGCGTTGGATGGCTTCGCCTTCGGGGCCGGTCCACTTTTCCCAGTAGGAGAGGACGGTGCGTCCATGGGGGATGTCGCGGCGGGAGCGGGGGGTGGAGGGCCAGAAGGCGAAGGCGGCGGCGCCGGCGGCGAGAGCGCCGATGGCGGCACGGCGGGAACGATCGATGATGGGCCCGATGGGCGGCACGCGGGCATGCTACCCGTGCGGCGGGCTCGGCGCAGGAAAAAGGCCCGCGCGGGGCGGGCCTTGGTAGGGGACGGAAGAGGTTACTTGACGATGAGGACGGAGGGCGTCATGAGGAGGACGGGCTCGCGGCGGAGCTGAAGGACGCCGGTGATGGCCTGGCGGACCTGGGGCCACGCGGGGCCGAAGATCTGCTGACCCGCGGCGGCGAGGGATTGCAGGGGCGAGGCAACTCCGGGGGCGGCGGCGAAGGAGCCGAAGGCGTCTTCGAGGACTTCGGGGAGGCTCTTGGGGCCGGGGTAGTGCATGACGTCGAAGTCGCTGAGTTTGAGATCAGCGGCGAGATCGGTGACGGCCTCGTGGAGGCCGCCGATGCGGTCGGCCATGTTGAGGGTGATGGCCTTGTCGCCGGTGAAGAGTCGGCCTTCGGCGGTCTTGGCGAGGTCGATGCCGGGCCTGCCCGCGACGACGCGGCTGGTGAACTGGTTGTAGGTTTCGGTCATCTTGGCGCGGACGGTGGCGACTTCGGCGGGGGACCAGGCGCCGGTGGAGCGGAACATGTCGGCGTTGGGCCCGCGGGAGCGGGAGACGACGTTGACCTTGAGGTTGGAGTAGAGCCCGTCCATGGCGAGGCGGCCGCCGACGACGCCGATGGAGCCGACGATGCTGGAGGGGTTGACGTAGACCTTCTGGCCGCCGACGAGGCAGTAGTAGCCGCCCGAGGCGGCCATGGAGCCTACGGAGATCCAGACGGGCTTGGAGGCGGAGAGCTTTTTGAGCCCCTGGTACATGACTTCGGAGGCGGAGGCGGAGCCGCCGGGGCTGTTGATGCGGACGACGACGCCTTCGATGAGGGGTTGGTCGATGAGTTCTTCGATGGTTCGGCGGAAGGAGCGGGAGCCGACGGATTCGCCGCCGCCCATGAGCCCGCCAGAGGCCGAGTCGCCGTCGATGATGGTTCCGTTGAGGTGGAGGACGGCGATGGAGGGCTTCTTGGGGGTGGTGTCGGGCGTCTGGGAGAGCTTGGAGAGCATGGCGAAGGGGTTGGACATTTCGAGCTTGGCGTCGGCGTCGGAGCCGAGGAGCGAGGAATCGAGCTCGACTTCCGTGCCGTAGACCTTGTCGAGGTGCGCGACGATGGAGGCCCAGTCGACTTCGGCGTCGATGAGCCCGAGATCAACGGCCTTGGCGGCGTCGGCGAGCCAGGCTTCCTTCATGGCGGTGTCGAGCTTGGCGTCGTCGAGCTTTCGGCCGGCCTTCATGGGGGCGCGGACGTTGGCGTACATGCTGTCGAGGAGCTGGTTGATGTTCTGGTCCCAGGCTGGGCTGGGCTTGCTGTTGGACATCATCTCGGAGGCGCCCTTGTAGTCGCCGACCTGGACGAAGTCGGCCTTGACGCCGATCCACGAGAGGGTGTCGGCGAGGAACATCTCCTCCATGTGCATGCCCGAGAGCATGACGGGCGCACCGGGCTGGGCGAGGGCTTCGTCGGCGTACGAGGCGAGAAGGAAGTAGGGGGTGGTGTAGGCCTCGGCGAAGACGTGAACTTTCTTGCCGGCCTTTCGGGCGGCCTTGATGGCGGTGCCGAGTTCTTCGGTCTGCGTGGGGGAGAGTTCGGCGTCCTTGAGCCGGATCAGGATGCCCTTGTGCGCGGGCGAGCGAGCGGCGGTGTGGATGGCGCTGGTGGCGGCGGAAAGGGTGACGTGGTCGCCCGAGCCGAAGAGCCACTCGAGCGGATTGGGTTGCTCGTGGAGCGGGCCGTCGAGTTCGAGGAGCGCGACTTCGGCGGGTTGGACGGCGTGGGCGAGGCCCGCGGAGGCGGAGAGGGCGAGCACGAGAGCGAGACGCGAGAATCGCATGAGAAACTCCTTGAAAGGGGGCGTCGGCCCCGCGGTCATACCGGGAGAGGGTAGGAGAGGTTCACGGTTGATCGGGCGATTTGGGGGTCAGTCGTAGCCGAGGCGTTCGAGGTCGTCCTCGTCGAGGCCGAATTGGTGCCCGATCTCGTGGAGAAGTGTGACCATGATCTCGTCGTAGACCGCGTCATCGGCATCGGGCTGGTCCCAGCCGCCGGCGAGATCGATGATTCCGATCCGGAACAGGTGGATGTTGGACGAGAGTTCCGGGCGTTCGACGCTGGCCTCGGTGAAGGAGGTTCCGGTGTGGAGCCCGCAGAGTTCGTCGGCGGCCTTGGTGTCGGCGGGGTCGATCCCGACGGAGCGGAGCATGTCGGGCGTGGGGCGGTCGAGCACGATGACGGGGACTTCCTCGATGAGATCCGCGAGGGCTGGGGGGAGGTTCTCGATCGCTTCCTCCATGAGGGCGTCGAAGCGCTGGCGCTCCTGCGGTGTCACGGGCGGGCTCCCGCGTCGGTGGATGGGGCCGGTTTGGCGAGAATGTGGTCGAGGGATAGCGGTGGGGACATGATGGCGTGGCGAAGGCGGATGCAGTCGATGAGCACGCCGCCGAGCCCGAGGGTGATGAGCAGGGAGCCGACGGCGATAAGGAGCGAGCCGATGGTTCGGGCGGTCTCGGTGGGGTCGGACTCGATGCCGGGCGAGGTGAGGCGGAGGCAATCGCCCAATGCGGCAAGGCCGACGGCGCCGAGAATGACGAGAAGTGTCTGGCGGTCGACGCGACCTGTGCGCATGAGGAGCGAGCGGGAAACGAGGAGGCGGCCGTTGGGGCGGATGCCGAGAATGATGACGGCGATGCAGGCGGCGCACCCGAGACGGAGCATGGTGCGGACGGTGGACCAGTCGGCGTGGGCGAGGTAGGGGTCGGGCTCACGGAGATCGAGGACGGCGTGGATCTGCCACATGAGATATGCGAGCGGGAAGTGGGCGAGTGCTCCCAGGAGGGCGGCGGCGGAGGTGATGGCAGGGATGCCCGCGTGGGGTCTGATGAAAATGAGCGAGGCGAAGCCCGCGAAGGCGATGCAGATGGAGGGGGCGTGGTTGAGCAGGTCGGTGCTCGCCAGGGTCGGCCCGTCGAGCGATCGGGCGAGTTCGTTGAGTCGCAGCGTGAGCACGGCGAGTGCGGCGGCGAGACAACTCGCCGCCCAGAGGACCAGCCCAAGGGCGATGACCCCCGGGAGCGGAATGGGGCGGAGTTCGGAGGCGAGCGGATCGACGGTGGCGAGGATGGTGCCGCGGACGGGCGTGCCGCATTCCGGGCAGATGGCGCGGACGGAGAGCCCGCGGAGGTTGTAGCCGCAGCGTGCGCATGGGAGGTCGCCGCCGAGGGTTCGGGCGAGGAGCGAGGATGGCTCGGGGGCGGGGGGTTGGGTAACGGCGTGATCCACGAGAGCCCCGGCAGAGACCGTTCGGACAGCCAACGGCGGCCCCCGGGCGGAGACGCGAGCGTCGGGAGCCGACGCGCCGCCCGGGCTGATAGTGTAACGAGGGCGTCAAGAAAGTGCTGGGGATTGGACAAGCAAGGCCGGGGGGTCCCGGAAGGAGCGAAGGGTCATGGCGAGGGTTGTGAGGCTGGTGCAGACGGGGCCGATGAAGATCGAGCCGGCGCAGACCAAGCCCGTGTGGGTGTGCGCGTGCGGGCTGTCGAAGACGTTTCCGATCTGCGATGGGAGCCACAAGACGACGGCGAAACAGGAGCAGCCCGGGAAGCTGTACCACTACGACCCGTCGACGCTCGATGTGAAGCGGATCGAGGACGACCCGATGGCCGAGGCATCGGGCGAGGCGAAGGGGTAAGGGCGGGTCAGGCGAGCAGCGAGGCGAGAATCTCGATGGGGTGCGAGGCCTCGCGACGCGTGCCGTCGTGGATCTGGTGTCGGCAGCTTGTGCCGGGCGCGCAGACGCGTGCGTCGGGGTTCTGGCGCAGGGCTGGGAAGAGCGTGAGCTCGCCGATCTTCATGGAGAGGTCGTAGCGGTCGGCGGTGAAGCCGAAGGATCCCGCCATGCCGCAGCAGCCCGTCTCGAGGACGCGGAGCTTGTCTCCCAGAACCATGCGGAGGACGGCGGCGGAGGAGTCGACGCCCCAGAGTGCCTTCTGGTGGCAATGCCCGTGCAGGACGACGGGGGGGACGGACTCCACGCGGCAGATCGAGCGGAGGCGATCGGCGAGGGCGGGCGTCGCGGCGAGATACTCCTCGGGCAGGAAGCACTTGGCGGCGAGGCGTCGGCGGGCGTCGATCGGCGTGCGGAGCGACAAGTCGAGCCAGTCGTCCTTGATCGCCGACAGGCACGAAGGCTCGGCGACGAGGATCGCGTCGATCGCGGGGTTGTCGGCCAGGGGCATAAGGCGCTCGAGCGTCGCGTCGATCTGGTCGATCGCCTGGGGGAGCAGGCCTGTCGAGATGAGCGATCGGCCGCAACAGCCGGCGTCGGCGAGTAGAACGCGGAAGCCCAGCGCCTCGTACACGCGCCGTGTGGCGAGCCCGATCGAGGTTTCGTTGAACATGGTGAAGCAGTCGCCGAAGAGGGCGACGGCGTGCTGCGAGGTGTTCGGCGTGAGCGTGTGCTGGAACGCGGACGCGCCCTTGAAGTGCTTGGCGAGCGACGGCGCGAACGCGGGGACGTCGCGGCGAGGATCGATCTTGGCGAACCTGCGGAGGAACCACTTCGCCAGGGGCGTGCGGTTCATGCGGTTGGCGATCGCGGGCGTCAGCGACCCGAGGCGGTTGAGCACGCGGACGTGCCCGAACAGCAGCGCCGAGAGCGGCGTTCGTCCGGCGGCCTGATATCGCTGCGAGGTGTACTCGGCCTTGAGCCTGGAGATGTCGACATTGCTGGGGCACTCGCTCTTGCATGCTTTGCACGAGAGGCAGAGGTTGAGCGTGTCGATGGTGTCGGGGTCGTCCCAGGGTTGCTCGCCGGGAGAGACGGATTGGCCGGTGATGGCGAGGCGGAGCGCGTTGCCGCGGCCGCGGGTGCTGTGGCGTTCGTCGAGCGTGGCCTGGTAGCTGGGGCACATCGTGCCGCCTGATTTCTTCCGGCAGACGCCCGCGCCGTTGCACATCTCGACCGCGCCCTCGAACCCGTGCTGATCGGCGAAGGCGAACGAGGTTCTGATGGCGGGGTATTGGGCGGGCTTGCCGGGGTCGGGTTCTACGCGGAGCGAGCGGGTGATCGACTCGATGGCGCGGGGCTCGACGATGTTGCCGGGGTTGAGGAGATTGCGCGGGTCGAAGATGGACTTCACGTCGCGGAAGGCGCGCATGATGGTTGGGCCGTAGAACCGTTCGAGGAGCGGCCCGCGGACGCGGCCGTCGCCGTGCTCGCCGGACATGACGCCGCCGAGTTCCTTGGCGAGGTCGGCGGTCTCGACGGCGATCTGGCGCATGATCTCGCGGTCGGAGGTGCTGTGAATGTCGATCAGCGGGCGGACATGCAGGACGCCAACGGAGGCGTGGGCCCAGTAGGCGGCGATGGTGCCGTGGCGGGTGACGATGGCACGGAGCCGTTTGACGAATTCGCCGAGGCGTTCGACGGGGATGGCGTTGTCTTCGACGAAGGTGATGGGCTTGCGGTCGCCGGGCACGCCGTGGAGGAGGGGTTCGCCGGCCTTGCGGAGCTTCCAGGCGTTGAGCATGGCGCGGGCGTCGGTGTGATCGTGCTTGGCGATGCCCGGGACTGCCCGTGAGAGCTGGGCGAACTTCTCGCGGATCTCGTCCTGGCCCGTGGTCGAGAAGTACTCGACGTACAGGACGGCCTTGAGCGGCTTGCCGTCGGCGGGCGGCGGCATGAGATCGACGTAGCGGCGGTACTCGGCGTTGGCGGCGGCGAGGCCGACCACCATGTCGTCGAGCAGCTCGACCGCGCTGGGGCCGGTCGCGAGGATGGGCAGCACGGCGGCGATCGCCTCGTCAAGGTCGGAGAAGCCCAGCACGCTGAGCCCTTTGGCGCGCGGCTTGGGGTGGAGTCTGAGGTGGGCGCCCAGAGTGACCGCGAGGGTGCCTTCGCTGCCGCAGACGAGGTGCGCGAGGTTGACCCGCGAGAGCCCGGCGGGGTCCTTCTCGATCCCGTCGAGGATCATGTCGAGGGCGTAGCCGGCGTTTCGGCGGACGGTCTTCGGGAAGCGAGCGCGGATTTCGGACGCGAGCGGAAGGACGACGTCGGCGACGCGGCGGGTCAGGGCGTGGACGGCGGGGTCGCGCAGCGCGGCGCCCTCGTCGAATTGGCAGCGAGAGCCGTCGGCGAGCATGACGTCAACGCCCAGCAGGCTCTCGGAAGTGCGGCCGTAGCGGATGGATCGAGCGCCCGCGGCGTTGTTTCCGATGGCTCCCCCGACGTTGCAGTGTCGGCTGGTTGCGGGATCGGGGGCGAAGAACCAGTCCTTCGCCGGCCCGCGAGAAAGCTCGTCGTTGAGGTCGTCGATGGTGATGCCGGGCTCGACGCGGCAGGTGCCGAGGGTTGGGTCGGCGTTCAGCAGGCGGTTGCAACGGGCGGAGAAATCGATGACGACCGCGCGGTTGGTGCATTGACCGGCGAGCGAGGTGCCTCCGCCGCGGGGGAGTATCGGGAGCGAGCGTCCCGCGCAGAAGGCGACGGCCGCGACGGCGTCGTCGATGTCGTCGGGGATGACCACGCCCAGAGGCTCGACCTGATAGAGCGACGCGTCGGTGGCGTAGAGCAGGCGATTGTGCCGGTCGAAGCGGACTTCGCCCCGGACGGCGTTGGCCAGCTCGCGGGCGGCGTGGTGGCGCTGGGCCGGGGTCAGCTCGGGCGGGACGGGGACGTGGGACTGGAGCACGGGGAGGCTGGGCACGCACCAATATAGGATGAGGCAGGCCCGGGGTTTGTGGGGTGTCGGGCGGAGTTTCGTGCGGATGCCGTGAACCGGCCGATGATCCTCGGCGCTCCATGCAGGGTCGCGGTCGGTGTGAACACTCAGAAGGAGACAGTCCCGTGAGGAACGTGATGCTGGCTGGTCGGGTGCTCGGTGTGGTTCTGGCGGCGGGTCTGGCGGCGTCGATTGTGCCGGCGGCCTTGGCTCAGCCCGGCGCGGGCGAGTCGCTCGTGCGGGCGGGGAAGAACGACTCGCTCGATATCCGCCGGATCACGCTGTATCGCTCGGGCGTGGGGTCGTTCCAGCGGGGCGGGAAGGTCGAGGGGGACGCGACGATCGCGCTTCGGTTCAAGACCGAGCAGGTCAACGACATTCTCAAGTCGATGGTGGTGCTCGATCTTTCCGGCGGGACCATCGAGGGCGTGTCGTACGCGAGCAAGGAGCCCCTCGCGAAGCGTCTGGCGAGCTTCGGCGTCGATATCTCGGGCGATCCGAGCCTGCCGGCGCTGCTCGGGAAACTCCGGGGTGCCACGGCGGCGGTGACGACGTCGGACGGGAGTGTCTCCGGGACGATCCTGGGTGTGGAGACGCGGAAGGTCGCCGCGGGCAAGGACGTGCCGCCGGTGGACACGCCGTTCATCAACCTGGTGACGGGGACGGGGATTCGGAGCTTTGATCTGACGCGGGTGAGCAACGTCGAGTTGCAGGACAAGGACCTTGCGGGCGAACTGGCCAAGGCGCTGGCGGCTCTGGCGGAGCATCGCGCGGACCGGACCAAGGCGGTGGAAGTGAAGCTTCGCGGGCAGGGCTCGCGCGACGTGGTGGTGAACTACATCCACGAGATGCCGGTGTGGAAGGCGAGCTATCGGCTCCCCCCCCCC
>DDSG01000099.1:14613-14786 GCA_002343325.1 Phycisphaerales bacterium UBA2396
AACAGCGACAAGGCGAGCCACTCGCTGCAGGGGTGGGCGATCGTCGAGAACCCGACGGACGAGGACTGGAACGACGTGCGGCTGAGCCTGGTGAGCGGGCGACCAGTGAGTTTCCAGATGGACCTGTACGAGCCGCTGTTCGTGTTCCGGCCTGAGATTCCGGTGCCGACGGT
>DDSG01000155.1:0-30368 GCA_002343325.1 Phycisphaerales bacterium UBA2396
TGGTTGATTTCGGGCGGGGCGGGGTCGGCCGGGGGCGTGATGCCTTCTTGGCCGTCCTGCCTCGGCGTTGCGTTGCGCTTGGCGTTGGAGGCCTGGGCCTGCTTGGGCCCGGCGAGCCCGCCTTCGGGAAGGAAGTTGGAGAGGAACGCCCCGCCGAGCCCGCCGACGACGACGCCGATGACGAGGCCGAAGGCCAGACCCTTGCCGAAGTTGTTCTTTGCGGGCATGCGGAAGACTCCAATGGTGCGGCCGGGGCCGCGGGAACGGGAGGATAGGAACGCCGTCGGGCGGTGGGCCCGAGAACCCGGCGGACTTAGCGCAGTCGCCTCATCCGGTAGACCCATCGTCCGTAGTCAAGAACGGACTTGAAGGTCTCCCAGCGGGAGGTCGGATAACCGCGGCCAAAGGCGGTGTGGAGTCGCCAGGTCCAGTAAGGACCGCGGAACCTGAACCCCGAGATGAGGCCCAGCCTGGCCAGCTCGTAGAACGCTCCGAAGAACTCCAGCAGGCGTGACATGGGTCAGATCCTGGCGAGAGCGGCCCGGTACCAGCGGACGGCTTCCTCGACCGCGTCTTCGAGGCGCCAGGCCGGCTCGTAGCCCAGAAGTCGCTTGGCGAGCGACGTGTCCGCGAGCGCATGGGGGACGTCGCCCTTGCGGGCTGGCTCGAACGTGGGCACGATGTGCGGCACGCCAGCGGCCTTGGCGATGATCGACGCGAGATCGCGAACCGACGTCGATCGCCCGGTGCCCAGATTGATGACCTCGCCCTTGCCCACGCTGGAGGATGATCCGGCGAGCAGCGTGCCGAGCACAGCGTCATCGACACAGGTGAAATCTCGTGAGGCCGAGCCATCGCCGAAAATCACCGGCGCTTCGCCCAGCAGCATTTTCTTGGCGAAGACGGGAACGACGGCGGCGTAGGCGCTGTCGGCGGGCTGGCGGGGGCCGAAGACGTTGAAGTAGCGCAGGCTCACGGTTTCGAGCCCGTAGCAGCGCGCCCAGACGGACAGAGCGGTTTCGCCTGCAAGCTTGCTGGCGGCGTAGGGGGAGAGCGGGGCCGGGGTCATCGTCTCGATGCGCGGCTGTCGCGGATCTTCGCCGTAGACCGAGGAACTCGACGCGAACACAATCCGCGAGGCCCGCACGGTTCGTGCGGCCTCCAGCACGCGGATCGTGCCCGTGGCGTTCACGGACCAGGCCCGTTGGGGGTAATCGATCGAGCGGGGGACGGACCCGAGCGCGGCCAGATGGAAGATGATGCTGGCGCCGTCGGCGGCCTCGATCAGGGCGTCGTCATCGAGCACGGAGCCCTGCGTGAAGCGAACTCGCTCGGGTTCGAGCTCGACCAGGCCGGCCAGATGCTCCAGGGTGCTGTTGGACAGGTCATCGAGCACGGTGACCGTGGCGCCAAGAGAGACGAGCGCATCGCACAGGTGCCCGCCGATAAAGCCCGCCCCGCCCGTGACGAGGACACGGCGGCCCTCATAGGCGGGGCGCAATCGGTTCACAGCTTCGGCCTGCAGTCTCATCACAGGACAAGGGTAGCCGATCGGCGCACGGACACGCCAGCGGACCCGACCATCGCCCTGCCCCTAGCACCCGAGTTCGAACTGCGCGACGAAATCGTCGAAATCAAAGAAGTCGGGGAAGCCGTCACCGTTGAAGTCCGCCGTGCGCCCGCGGGGGCACGGGCCCCCTTCGAAGCACGACACGAACTCGTCGAAGTCGAAGAAATCGGCAAAGCCATCGCCGTTGTAGTCCGCCCGGCACTCGCGGGGCCTGCTGACGTACTCAATCGCGTTGACGATCAGCGTCGACCCGTGGGTCGAGGTGTCCCAGCCTTGCAAGCTCGACGACCCTGGGAGCAGGTAGCTGTTGATCGCGACGGACTGCACCGGGCCGCGTTTGATCTCGGCAACCATCGGCAGAGGACGGTCATAGTCCGCGATGGTTTCCGCCTCGGGCGCGACCGCGGATGCATCGACCACCGCAGCCTCGCCCGCGCCGAACGACGCAACACCCGCGAGGACGGGATGCCCCGGCCTGCGGATGGTCCCGAGGAATGCGCCGGCCGCCGAGAACGTGCCCGATCCGAGCGAGAAGGGCGAGTAGCCGCCCGAGGCCCATCGGCCGCCGATCCCCAGCGGCGAACCCGCGTGCGCCCAGCCCATGGTGACCACGCCCCCGCCAGCATCGACAAAGTCCGCGAGCTGATCGCCGAGCAGTGACGCGTTTGCGGCGTTCCCAAGACCGATCAGAATCGTGTCGTATGCCGAGGCGCGACCGGAAGGCAGTGCGGAACCCGCCGAGATCGCCAGAACGTCAACTCGATCGGCGAGTCGGCCCGTGGCGACCAGCCGATCGCGAAGGTCGGCCAACCCTCCGGCCGGCACGGTGCCCGCGACGAGCACCGACGCGTCGCAGCGGGCGACATGGGCGATCGAGTTGGTGAGCAGCCGCAGGCCATCGCTCGCCGGATCCCACAAGCCCGTCTCGGCATCCGCGGAGGGGGGGAAGAAATTGAGCGAAACCACTCGCCCGAACCCGCGCGCGGAATGCTCCACCGCGAGCGGCAGGCCGTCGGACCACCGGGCGATCTCGGTTGTTCCCGAACGGGGCCAACCGATGACTCGCGGCGACTGGGCCCCGCCATCGAACTGCGCCACGAATCTGGCGACTGGGTGGTTTGGCAACTGAACGTCGCCAAGCGAGGACTCGCCGAGCCTGACGGACCCGCTGGAGATTCCCGAGTACGCGCCGGACGCCCACCGGCCGGCGATTCCCGTGGACGCGCCCGAGTAGACGGCGTCGACCACACCACCGCCGGCGTCGCTGTAATGAGCCAGAACGTCGCCGAGCGTGCCGGGCTCGGCCGGGGTGGCCGAGGGAAAGGCGAGCACCGCGTCAAACCGCGACAGGAACGCCAGAGCCGGAGCCGGGCCCGCCGTGCTGTACGTGCTCACGGTGCCGTTGATGCGACCGTCGGCGTTGATCTTGTTCACGACGTCGTTGGTGCGAGGATCGGCGAGATTCGCGAGAACGAGCAGATCCACGTCGTTTCGGGCGCTCCAGACAAGGGCATTGCCCAACAGCGCGCCGCCGTCGCTGGACGAAGGCCAGAAATCCGCGCGGGCGTTGCTCGATGGCGGATAGAAGTTGAGCGCGACGACTTTGCCGACCGATGGACGCGAAGTGGCGAGCAGGGGGCGACCATTCGACCATGAAACCACCAGCGTGGCCCCGCTGCGCAGGGAGCAGTCGACATGCAGGCCGCTCGAGCCGCTGGAGAACGACGCCACGCCTTCGAGAATCGGGTGTCCTGGCACGGCGATCGCGCCGAGCGTCAATGCCGTGCCGCTGGCCGAGGGACCTTGCGTCAGCGGCAGGTACCCGCCCTGCACCAGCCGCCCCGAGAGACCTGTGCCCGTGAAGTTGGCAAACGCCCCGACGACCACCCCGCCGCCGGCATCGACGTAGTCCGCGAGGCGATTGCCCAGCAGCGTCGGATCCTGCGGGGAGGCATCGGTAAAGACCAGAACGCTGTCGTAGCCTCGGAGTGTTTCCGCGGTCGGCGTGCCGGTCTGGATGTTGAGGATGTCGATGCGGCCGCTCACTCGCCCGAATCTCAGCAGCGTCTGCCGAACATCCGTCGTCCACACGGAGGTCGAGGGTGAGCCGAGCAGCAGCACATCCACCCGGCCGCCCGCGGCCCAAACGCAGGCGTTGGCCATCAGGCGAGCCCCGTCCGTGTTCTGATCCCAGAAGCCCGCCCCCACCGCGTTCGACGGGGGAAAGAAGTTCAGGCTCGCGATGCGGCCGTTCTTCCCGGGGACCGTCATCACCAGCGGGTTCCCGTCCGTCCAACTGGCGATGGTGTACACGCCGGCGTTGGGCGTGCCCCCGTTGCGGAACGTCCCGCTGAATGCTGACACGCCGGCGAGAATCGGGTGCGAAGGCACCGCCCGGCTGCCCAGCGATGAAGCCGAACTGAGCTGCGAGCTTGCCGACATTGCGCGGTAGCCGCCGAACGACCATCGACCCTGCACGCCGATCGATCCGGTCGAGTACGAGAACGACATCTCGACGACGTTGCCCCCCGCGTCGACGTAATCGGCGAGCACGTTGCCCAGCGCGACGCCATCGTCCAGCCCGGTATCCGTATACACCAACGCGACGTCGTACGTCTTGAGAAGCGCGAGCGAGGGCACGCCGCCCCCGTCATTGTTAAACGTGTCGACGGCATTCCCCGTGCCCGGAAGCCTCGAGAGCACCTTGTCACGCACGTCAGTGAGCCGCGCGGCGGTGCTGCCGTCTCCAACCACGAGCACCCGGACGCCCGCGACGACCTCCACGGCGATCGACATCGTGCAACAGAGCGCCAACCAGATTCGCCATGTCCACCGCATCGCAACCTCCCACCGGCTCAACACCTGCGCAGACCGGTACCGAAAGCGTACAACGGCGGGCCGCGGACCGATGGACGTGCTTTGAAACAAAGCGGCCCCGGGACACTCGCCCCGGGGCCGCGGAAAGTCAGAAGCTCAGTCGGCCCTTAGCAGCCGACCTCAAAGATGGAGACAAAAGCGTCGAAGTCGAAGAAGTCGACGAACCCGTCGCCGTCGAAGTCCGCGTTCTTCCCGGGCGGGCAGACGCCACCCTCGAAGCACTCGGCGAAGGCGTCGAAGTCGAAGAAGTCGACGAACCCGTCACCGTCGAAGTCCGCACGGCAGGGCGCCGCACTGGGAATCGGCAGGTTGACTGAAACGCTGTTGACATCGCCCGACGCGCCGGGCTTGAAGAGACCGATGGTCACCGCGCCGGTCTCGGGCGGGGTGTTCGCGACGAACTCGTAGGTGTACATCATGCCCCAACGCAGCGCGTTGGCGTTGACGTTCTGCGCGTGCGTCTGGTCCGTGCTCCAGCCGATGGTGTTGCCCGACGCGTTGAAGATCCAGTCGTTGCCGTTGTACGGCTCGTCGGGATGCGTGATCACGTCCTTGAAGTAGGGGTTCGTGGCCTGCACGCCGCTCGCCTTGGGCATCGAGAGAGACGCGCCCGAGCGGTCGGAGTTCATGTTGTGCACAGCGTACGTGTAGCGCCACGTGCCGTTGCCCAGGTCGGTGACCTTGGCGCCCACGTGGAACCGGGCCGTCTCGCCGCTGCCGACGTAGTCGGCGTTGACGATGGTGACCGAAGGATCGATTTCGCGCCAGGCGAAGATCGCCGCCTGCTGGCGACGGGTCGTCCCCGTCAGCGCCGGGGTGGAGTTGGTGCTGGCAATGGTGACCTCACGCCACGACGCGTTGTTGAGGCCGTTGCCCCATGTCGCGTCGTCCGCCGCGATGTAGTGACCTTCGACGAAGTAGCGGGCGCCCGCGTTGGCCACGTCGGTGGAAAGGACGCGGATACGGCGGCTGGTCGTGTCAACGATGCTGGGGTTGCCGGGCGGGTAGGGGAACGCGCCGGTGGTCGCGTTGATCTGCGAGCGTGGCCCGAGGCCGCCCTGCGAGCCGTTGAGGTTCGAGTCGTACGGATCGGAGCAGTTCACGCCGAGCTGCGAGCCGCCGCCCGGGGGCGACACGCACGTGCCGCAAAGGTTCTGGTTGAGTGAAGCAAAGCCGTGCTTGACCCACGACGCGCCGATCTGCTCGAAGCGGCCGTCCTTGAGACGGTACATGTTCTGCCCGATCACCGGGTGCTGGTTGTTCCCGCTGGTCCACTGCACCGGGGCGTCGCCCGCGTTGCAGGACGTGGTGCCGACGGAGTACGCCTGCACGCCGTTCACAGGGGCGAAGCGCGAGATGTTCGGCAGATCGCCGACGATGATGTCCGGGCCGTTGCTCGGGGGCGGCGGGGGATCCGTGAGGGTCGCCGTCAGCGTAAAGGTGCCCGTCGCGCCGTTGAAACCGGCCACACGGATGTAGATCGTCTGACCGGCCTCGATCACCGCCGAGACCGAGGACTTCAGGTCGCAGGCGTCATCGTTGCAGGTCAACTGATTCCCGCCGCACGCGTCAAAGAGCGCGAGGACCGTGTCGAAGCTCGCCGCGGCACACGTGGTGACCGTCAACTCCTTGCGCGTGGCGGAGGTGATCCGGTACCACACGTCGGGCGAATTCGCCGCCGAACCGCACGAAGCCGTGCCGTCACGCGTCGAGCCCACCGACGTCCCATTGTACGTTCCGGGGGTGATCAGCGTGGCGGTTGCGCAGCTATTGCTCGCCTGCCCCATCGCCTGCCCGGCCAACGCGGCCAAGGCCGCCACCCCTGCCAGACGCAGCACGTTCATCTTCATCATCACACTTCCCTCGTGCAATTCTCCGCCCCCGCGCGCGATCTCACGCCGACCTCGCCGGGAGCCACCTCAGATTACCCGGCTTCCCATCCGGCGAGTACCCCATTTTCGACCGTTTGGTACCCAATCTTCCCGTGACGATCCGCTTTCACCTCTTGTGGGGGAATGCTCTCTGAGTGGCACGTCTCTTGCGGTGTGCCCGCTCGCAAGGAGGTTTCCCATGAAGATCCCAACGCTCGCATCGCCCTCGGTCGCCTTTGCACAGCGCTCCTCGGGAGCCGGTCGTTCGACGGAGCGCGTCTCGGACCTCGTCAACGAGATGAACGCCCGTCTCGATAACGTGCTGAGGAACCAGAACGCCACGCCCGCGCAGCGCGAGAAGGTCGAGGCTCTCCGCCGGCAGTTCAATCAACAGATGATGCAGACCGACAGCCGCGCCGACTGGGGCAAGACGATGGAGACCTATCGCACGGCCCGCCGTGAACTCACCGACGCGCTGACGACGATCTTCGGCGGTCCTCGCCCCGGTTGATCAGCAACCGATCTCGAACGCGCCGACGAAGGCATCAAGATCGAAGTAGTCGACAAAGCCGTCGCCCGTGATGTCGGCGGAACGCCCGATGCCGCACGCGCCGGTCTCGAAGCACTCGACGAAGGCGTCGAGATCGAAGAAGTCGACGACGCCGTCGCTGTTGAAGTCGCCCGGCCCGCAGGGCGTGGGACAGCCCATCGACCCGCAGAAGAAGGGGATCCTGGCGACACCCGACGTTGCAACACCTCCGGGGGCGGCCGGGTCGTCCACGAACCACTGCGCGAAGAGAACCTGCCCCGGCGAAACATCGAGCGCCGTGAGGGGCCAGTGCTGCGTCGCGACACCTTCACCGGGGGCGCCCGGCTCAACCTGCAGCGCGTCGAACCAGCGCGTCGGGGTGATTCGCCCGGCCATGGGCGGCGTCGCCGACAAGCCGAGCCTGGCGGTCGCGCCCGGCAGCGCACGACCCAGCCCCAGCCGATACTCGCTGTTCCCGATCATGCTGGGGGACTGCGCGATGATGATCGGCACAAACCCGCCCGTGCCCGCGGTGCCCGGCGCCACGATCGTTGCCTGATCGTTCGCGCGGGCGGCAAAGAGCACCGGCGCGTCGAACGGCGGCAGCCCGTTGGCAACCCGCGGATCCGTCAGCCCGTTCTGCAACAGATCCTGGATCACCTGCGCCGCCTGCGGCGGCACGTTGACCTGGGCCATGATCGGGTCCTGATTGTCCGGGAACTGCGGCGCTGCCCCGGGCGCACGGGCGTAGAAGCGGATCACGTCCGTCAGCGTGGGAAACTGGCCGTTGTGCATGAACGAACGCTTCAGCCCGACGTTGCGAAGCCCGGGCACCTTGAACCGCCCGCGGTCCGCCGGGTTGTTCGTCACGTTCCGACGCCCCGGATCTTCGGCCGGCGGACGCAGCCCGATGTTGCGGAACGTAAAGTCCGTGAAGTGGTCGTTCGCCAGCGAGTGGCACGATGAACAACGCGACGCCTGGAAAGCCTGCAACCCCTGCTGCTGCTGCGGGGTCAGCGCGTTCTGCTCCCCGGCGACAAAGCGATCGTACGGCGTGCGGTCCGAGATCAGCGTCCGCTGATACGTCGCGATCGCCATCGAGATCCGGGCCGCGGTGATCGCCGGATCCCCGAACGCTCTCTCGAAGAGGTCGGCGTACATCGGGCGATCGGCGAGCGCCGCCGCGATATCCGGCGTGTGCTGCGTTGCCAGCGCCAGCGGCCGAACGGCGGAAAGCCGCTCTACAACGCCCGCGTAGTCGGTCCCGGCATGGGCCATCTCGATCGTGTTGATGATCGGCTGGGCCGCCTGACTCTCGAGCGCGCCGCCCGCGGCGATCACCACCTGCCCGGTCTGCGGATCGACGAATCGGCCCGACGCCCGGCCATCCCAGAACAAGAGCGGTGCGTACGCCGCATTGATCGGCGAGTTGGCCGAGCGATCGGTGATCTGCGGATTGACTCCAAACACGCTGTCGTGCTGGTAGTCGTTCTCCACGCCCGACCGAATGATCCCGGGCGAACCCAGAATGTCGTCTGGCGTGTTGAGCGCGCCGTCATCGCCCGGGTGCCGCGCCAGTCGCGGGTCGGCCCCGGCTCGCGGAAACACATGGCACGACGCGCACGCCACCACGTTCGCCGTCGACATCTGCTCGTCGAAGAACAGGATCTTGCCCAGCACACGCTTGGGTTCGCTGAAGGGGTTCTCGGACGGGAACGGCACGGGCGGCAACGCGGCGAACGACGCCACGGCCAGCACGCCCGCCACGCCGATGGGCAACCCAACCACGAACGACACCACGGCCACACGACCCGAGCGGGTCGAGCCCTTCCGGGGGCGACAACGATCCATGAGTTGATCTCCTGACCCGCCTCCACCGGCGAAACGCACCTCCCGGTCGCGTATTGCCGCCGCCCGCAACAACAAGGGATCCCCTGTGCCCGCGACGGCCCGTGCCTCAGCAGCCCGCCTCGAACCCGGCCGCGAACGCGTCGAAGTCGAAGAAGTCCACAAACCCGTCGCCGTCAAAGTCCGCGGTCGTGTCGGGCGGGCACGATCCGCCCTCGAAGCACCCGACGAACGCGTCAAAGTCGAAGAAGTCGACGAATCCGTCGCCGTCAAAGTCCGCCGGGCAGAGGACCACGAACTGCCGCATCATCTCGTGGTCCTCGTGCTCGAGGATGTGGCAGTGATAGGGGAACGCCCCGGTAAAGCCCTCGAACCGTGCGATCACGCGCGTGATCTGCCCGGGATGGGCCGCGACCGTGTCCTTCCATCCGCGTTCGCCCGGCTCGGGCATCACTCTCGGCCCCGTCGGCTCGCCCGTCACGACATCAAAGTCCTGCCGATCCAGAACCTGGAACGACACCAGGTGCATGTGCATCGGGTGCGTCATCGACGACCGGTTGACCCACGCCCAGACCTCGGTCGTCCCGAGCCTGGGGTACTCCGTGATGTCGTCCCAGCCCAGCCCGTTGATCATCCACATCCCGCCGTGGTGATCCGGGCAGTGCCCAGCCATGATCGCCAGCTCAAAGTCGCGCTGCCGGCGAGACTCAGCCTCGTCGATCGGCGGAACATCCGCCATGACGCCGGGCAGCGGGGCCGTGTGCCCAGCCTGAGACCCGACCACGAACTTCATGATCTGCGGGATCTCGCTCCCGGCCGGCCCGGAGGGGAAGGGCGCCCGCGCCGAATTCGTCAGGATGATCTCCGTCCCCGGCGCGTACCCGGCAAAGTCCACCACCACCTCCGCCCGCTCGCCGGGTGTCAGCGTGATCGAGTGCATCCCCACCGGCGCGGGAAGCAGCCCAAGATCCGTCCCGATCTGCCAGAACATCGCTCCATCCGACAGCGCGAGCGTGTACGCCCGGCTGTTGCTCCCGTTCAGCAGGCGGAACCGATACTTGCCCCGCTTCACGTCGAGATAAGGCCACACCTTCCCGTTCACCAGAGCCGTATCACCGTGGAAGTGCTCCATCCACATCATGTGATACCGCAACGAGCCGTCCGGATTGAACGACCGGTCCTGAATCGCCAGCGGCACCTCGAACTCGCCCCGCGGCAGATCCAGCGACTGCTCCACCGGGTCTCGAAGGATGTAGAACCCCGCCATGCCCATGTACACGTTCAGGCGCGTGATCCCCAACGCGTGATCGTGGTACCACACCGTCGCCGCCGGCTGGTTGTTCGGATACGTGTACAGCGGCGAGGATTGTCCGGGCGGGAACGCAAGATCAGGAGAACCGTCGCTCTCGGGTCCGACCCTCCCGCCGTGCAGGTGAACCACACCCACCGGCACCTTGCCCGTCATGTCCGGGCCGTGCAGGCACTCGTCCACCGGCAGCACGTGCTCCGTGCGCACTTGACCCGTCTCGGCGATGCGCAGGTCGTTGTGCCAGCGCACCGTCACCGGCTGCCCGCGGAACGCCTCGATCGTCGGGCCCGGGTACGACCCCGCGTACCCCCACACGCGTGTCGGGGGCAGGTCGCGGTGCAACTGCTGGAACTGCTCCGTCATCGCGATCTCGTAGTGCGCCGCGCCGCCCGACTGCCCGCTCGTCGGCACCGCCACGCCCGGGCGGGGCAGCGGATCGACGAATGGCGTCAGCACCACCGGACACTCCACCTGCCCGCAGTTGGTCCCGTTCCCGCGGAACGTCCCGCCGGCCAGCGCGCACTGCGTCGCCGTCAGCTCCTCGCACGCCCCGCTCGGCAGACAGCACGCCCCCACCGGCGCCGAGCGGTACTGCACCACCATCACCGGCGCCTCCGCCGGAACACCGGCCTGTCGGCTCGTGAACCGCTTCCCGTTCGCCGAGCTCACCTCATCGCCCACGATCGCCCAGCCGTGGTTCATCGCCCCGTCCGCCCACGCCTGCACGTCCGCGATCATGTCCGGCCCGACGAACGCGAAGTACGCTCCCGCGTTGGTCACCGTTGTCGTGGCGCTCGGCATGTGGTGCAGGTCGCCCCCCGGCATGCTCCACAGCGTCGACGGATAGAAACGGTGAATCCACGTCGCATCGTTGGTCGTCGGCGTCGTCCCGCTCGACTCGTTCCCCGATGGATTCGATGTCCCCTCGCCCCACGACGACATCAGGCTGTAGAGCGAGATCGGGAAAGGCGTGCCCTGCGACTGATTGCAGTACAGCTCAACCGACACGTCCAGGATCTCGATGTTCGCCGGCAGCGAAGAGAGGTCGAACTTCACCAGACCGCGGCGCTTCGCGCCCGTGCTCAGATTGCCGACGTAGATGTACTGGCCCGCACCATTCGCCGCCGAGCCGTCCACCGTCTCGTGCAGCACCGCGTCCTGCGAGGCCGAGAGCACGACCGTCACGGGCTGATTCCCGCACGGGTTGGGGTCGCACGTGGTGCCGATCCCGGCAAACTCGCCCCCCGCGGTCAGGCAGTCCGCTTCATCGAGGATCACGCACGAGCCGTTGGGAAGGCAGCACGCGCCGTTGCCCGGCGGGCGGACCGTGATCGTCCCCGCCATGCCCGACGCCGTCCCGTTCCCGTTGTCCACCCCGTGCGGGATGCAGTAGTAGGTGTACTTGCCGACGGTGTTGAACACGCGCTGGAAGACCGGTGACGACTGCGTGATCGACGCATTCCACGTCTCGGTGCTGCCCGAGACGGACGTGGTCGTGTGATTGCCGGACTGCCACGCCCAGCGGACCGTGTCGCCCGCCGTGACATACGCGTCGACAATCGGCCCGCCCTCCGGGTTCACGCTGAACTCGAAGTTAAAGACGTAGACCGTGCGCACATCCGCCCGGGCCGGGGCACCCATCCAACCCACGACGACGAGGAGCGACAGCCACAGCGCGCGAGCGAGAAATCGCATAGACACCTCCGGATATCCGGAGTATGACGTGTCCCGCCACGCTCATCAAGCCCAAATGTGGAGCGATCCACACGATCACTGGGACGGGGGAATTTCACCGGGACTCGTTGACCACCATGCGTGGTGCCTACCAGTACAGCCCTTCGTACCCCGCGCCGGTTTTCCGCAAATCGGGGATGTTCATCAGGTCCACCACGCGTTGGCCGGGCTTGAAAGACACGGCCGCCCACGTCGCGGGCTTCAGGCGGTGAGTCACGATCAGCGTGTCCGCCCACGAGACCACGTCCTGCAGGTTCTGCGTCATCAGCTCGGCCAGGTGCGGCACCATCTGGAACGCGAACGACCGGTTCGCCCCGACCAGCGCCTGCACCGACAGGTGCTCGTCATAAATCTTGACGGGGTGACCCTTGCCGGTGAGCTGCTGCACAACCTCGACGATCGGGCTTTCGCGGACGTCGTCGGTGCCTTCCTTGAATGCCAGACCGATGATGCCGACCTTCGGACGATGCTCCGAGACGATCCGCTTGAGCAGGGCCTTGATCTGCACCTCGTTGCTGTCGAGCGTGCCCGCCAGCATCGGGAGCTTGGTCGCCGTGTCGCGGGCGGCGTCGAGAATCCCGCGCAGGTCCTTGGGCAGGCACGAGCCGCCGAACGCAAAGCCCGGCTTCAGGTACTTCGCCGAGATGTTGAGCTTCGTGTCGGCGCAGAACACGTCCATGACCTTGTGGCTGTCCACACCCAGGGTCTTGCAGATCATCCCGATCTCGTTGCCGAACGTGCACTTGAGGGCGTGGAAGCAGTTGTCGGCGTACTTGACCATCGCCGCCTCTTCTGGCGAAAGGAAGAACGTCGGGCACGACTTGAGCCCGGGATGATTCGCCGTCGGGTACATCCCCTTGCACCACTCGGCGGTCTTCGCGTCCGTCGGGCCGAACACGATCTTGGGAGGGTTGTAGAAGTCGTACACGCTCACGCCTTCACGCAGGAACTCGGGATGGCAGCAGTACCCGATCCCCTCGCCCATCTTGCGCCCCGAGGCCTGCTCCAGAATGCTCATCAGCCGGCGGTGGATGTCCGGAAGGCTCGTGCTGCGGCTCAGCACGACGTAGTGCGTCTTGTTGTGCCGCGTCACCGCCTCACCGATCTGACGGCAGACGGTTTCGAGGTACACCGCGTTCACCCCGCCGCTGGGCGTGCTCGGGGTCCCCACGCAGACCAGAGCCGCGTCGGAGTTCTTGATCGCCTCGTCAGCGTCCAATGTCGCCGAGAGCAAGCCCTTCGACAGAGCCTTCTCCAGCAACTCGGGCAGCCCCTCTTCGACGATCGGGGGCTTGCCGGCCTTGATGAGATCGACCTTCGCCTTGCTGACGTCGCACCCGATGATCGTGTGCCCCAGATCCGCGAGACACCCGCAGGAGACCGCGCCGACGTATCCAAGACCAAAGACCGCGATTCGCATGGCTCTACCTCGCTCATCGTTCCCGGGCGGGAACGCTTTCCGGACGTGCTGACAGGCCCCCTGCTACGCGGGCCGGAACGGGGCGGTTCGCGCCCACGCTCTCTCCCTCCATCGGTCGCAACCGCCCCCCACTGCGATCCGGCGGACGATAGCGACGCTCCGGGGCATGTTCTCGGGCCAGCCCCCGCCCCTCCGCTCAGCCAGACCTACTTCCGCATCGCCATGGCCAGACGGATGCTCCGATCGATCGCCCCCACCATGTTGTCCAGCGTGACCGTGTCGCGCATCAACGCGGTTGCCCGCTGACAGACCGACTCGATCGCCGGACCACCCGCCAGGATCGTGCGCACACCCGAGACCATCGCGCCAAGGTCGCCGCGCGGATACCGCCACCCCGTCTGCTCGCCGGGACGATCGGACCCAACGAGAATCTCGCTGTCGGCCCCGATCTCGTCGGCGATCAGCGTCGGTCGGCCGAAGGCCAGGCTCTGGTTGATCGCCAGCCCCACCGCGCCGGGGTAGATGCAGATGTCGCTCGTGGCGATCCAGGCGTAGTCGTCGCCTTCGGGCACGCGCCCCGTCACGATGATCCGGTGCGGGTCGATCGCCGCCGCCTTTGCACGCACCTCTTCCAGCAGAGGCCCGCCGCTGATCAGCACCATCACCAGGTCCTTGTCGAGCTCGGCCAGCTTCGGCCAGGCGTCGAGCAGGTCTTGGTGCCGCTTGTCGGGGTCCATGCGACCGATACAGAGCAGCACCTTCTTGCCGACCAGGCCTCGCTCCTGACGGATCGCCTGCCCGCGTGCGCGCAGGGCGTCACCTTCGGTGAAGATCTTGCGCGTGTCGATCGTGTTGTTGGCGATGATCGCCCGATCACCCGGGAAGCCCAGCCCGACCAGCTCGTCGTAGCTCGACTGGCCGTAACAGATCATCCGATCGAACTTGCGGTAAAAAATGCGCTTGGGGACCGCCATGAGCGGAGCGACGCGGGAATAGCTGTGCACCTTGGACCACCCGATGGTGGGAATTCCCATCCGCCGGCACATGCCGAGCAGTTCCCAGCAGGTCAGGTTGCGGATGTTGGCCTCCATCACCAGGGCTGCGGGGCGTTCCTGCTGAAGGAGGCGGGGGGCGTCGACCCACCGGAAATGAAGGATCCCGAACTTTCGGAGGACCGAACGGGGGACGTGGCGGTAGTAGGGTCTCCCTTCGCCGCCGATGGCCTTGCCGTTGTTCATGCCGCCAAGGACTTCGAGCGTGAATCGGCCGTCGGCGAGACCCCGCTCCCGGACACCATCAAAAACGGGGGTTCTGTAATGATGAATGTCGGGCTGAAGAATCCAGACCTTGGGCGGGAGCGTTGCGGGTATGCTGGGGGAAACGTGGGTGTCGGCCATGGTGGAGGGGACCATAGGGGAGCATCGGCGAGTGATGGCCGGATCTTGAAGCGGGGGGAGGGCATGACGTTGTGTGTTCGCGTCGGGCAAGCAGTACGGAGGGAGAGGCGATGGTGATCCGGACGATGAAGTGGCTGAAGCGGATGGTGAGGCCGCCGGTGGTGGTCGGGAAGGTGAGTTACGACTGTCCGCGGCTACGTCTGGGGACGGAGTACGGGGGTTGGACGATCAATCCGGACCTGATCGGGCGGGATTCGGTGATTTACTCGGCGGGTATCGGCGAGGACGCCTCGTGGGACCTGGCGATGATCGAACGGTTCGGCGTGACGGTGCACGGATTTGATCCGACGCCCAGGTCGATCGCGTGGGTGAAGTCAAGCCGTATGCCGGCGGGGTTTGTGATGCACCCGTACGGGCTGTCGCCGTCCGACGGTGAGCTTGTGTTCCACGCGCCGGAGAATCCGTCGCACGTCTCAGTGTCGGTGCTGGAACGAGCGACGAAGACGGAGCGGATCGTGCTGCCCGTGCGAGAGATCGTGGGGATCATGCAGGAGCTGGGGCACGAGCAGATCGACGTGCTGAAAATGGACATCGAGGGGTCGGAGTACGAGGTGATCGAGGACCTGCTGGCGCGGAAGATCCCGGTGAGGCAGTTGCTGGTGGAGTATCACCACCGATTCCCGGGCGTGGGCAACCAGAAGACGCTGGCGTCGATCGAGTTGCTCGAGCGGCACGGGTACCGGCTGTTCAACATCTCACGGAGTGCGGAGGAGTACTCGTTCGTGAAGGTGTGAAGCGCCGGCTCAGGAGTTGGCGCGGTACCACTCGATGGTTCGTTTGAGGCCTTCCTCGAAGCCGACGGCGGCCCGGAAGCCCAGGAGTTTTTCCGCCCGCTCGGTGGAGAGGCATCGCCTGGGCTGGCCGTCGGGCTTGGTGGAATCCCAACGGATGCCGCCTTGGAAACCTGTGAGCTTGACGATGAGCTCGACGAGGTTCTTGATGGTGATTTCGAACCCCGCGCCGAGGTTGACGGGCGTGGGGTCGTTCATGGTTTCGGCGGCGCGGACGATGCCCTCGGCGGCGTCCTGCACGTAGAGGAATTCGCGGCTGGCCGAGCCGGTTCCCCAGCAGACGATTTCCTTGTCGCCCCTGCGCTGGGCCTCGACGCACTTGCGGATAAGTGCGGGGATGACGTGGGAGGAGTGGAGGTCGAAGTTGTCGTGCGGGCCGTAGAGGTTGACGGGGAGGACGTAGGCGCTGCGGAAGCCGTATTGGAGTTTGTAGGCGTCGAGCATCTGCCAGGCAGCCTTTTTGGCGACGCCGTAGGGTGCGTTGGTTTCTTCGGGGTAGCCGTTCCAGAGTTCATCTTCGTGGAAGGGGACGGGAGTGAACTTGGGGTAGGCGCAAATGGTGCCGACCTGAACGAAGGAGCCGCCGCGTTGATGGAGTCCGTCGAGGCGGGCCTGCTCGATGAGGTGGAGGGCCATGGCCATGTTGGCGAAGAAGTAGCGTCCCGGGTTGTCGCGATTGGCGCCGATGCCGCCGACTTCCGCGGCGAGGTGGATGATGAGGTCGCACTTTTCCTTGCCGAAGGCGTTTCGGACGAGCCGAGTGACATCCGTTTGATTGGTGAGATCGAACTGAGCCCTTCGTGGGACGAAGATGTTGTGCTGGGGGACGCCGCGGTCTCGGAGGGCCTGGCAGACGAATCGGCCGAGGAAACCGGCGCCGCCGGTGACGATGACGCGGCGTTCCTGGAGGGGTTTTTCGGACATGCGGGAGAACCTCCGAACAAAGCGGATGCGAAGAGGCGGGACGACCGACTATATCGGTCCGGGGTTGGGGATCCTGAGGCGAACGATCGGCGTTGGGCTTGGGAAAAGTTCGGAGACGCCGGGCGTGTCGAGCGCGGCAGGGTTCGCTAGCATGACGACCAGATGAGTGAAGTCCCCAGCCAACTGCCGAACGAACCGCGTTCGGGTGAGGAAGCGGCATCGAGCCAGCCGGGCCGGTTGGGCCGGCATGTTGGTTCGGGGGCGGCGTGGATGATGGCGGCGACGATCCTGGTGAAGATCGCGACGTTCGCGTCGCAGATCGTGCTGGGCAAGTTGCTGACGGACAAGGAGTTCGGGCTGTACGCGGCGGCGGTGGCCTCGGCGAAGCTGCTGAGCATCTGTCAGGACGCGGGCGTTCGGGACTTGCTGGTTCAGCGCGGGAGCGGGGAGTATCCGCGGTTGTCGGGCCCGATCTTCTGGTTCGCCGGGGCGTTCAACCTGAGCGTGGGGGCGTTGATCGCGGTGTTGGCGTGGCCGATCGCCCATTACTGGTATCAGGAGCCCAGGCTGGTGCCGATGCTGCTGGTGCTGGCGATGGCGATGCCGCTGGGCACGCCGTCGGCGATTCTGCAGGCGAAGCTCCGACTCGATCTGCGTTTTGCGGCGACGAGCTGGGTGATGATCGTCAACGGGCTGATCCGGCAGATCTCCACGGTCTGCCTGGCGCTGGCGGCGGTGGGCGAGATGAGCTTTGTCTACCCGGTGCTGATCTGTGCGCTGGTGGACAGTGTGCTGTCGTGGTGGCTGACGCGGGATCGCCCGTGGACGAGGCCACCGATGATCTCGTCGTGGCTCACGCTGTTCCGAGAGTCGAAGTGGTTGATTTTCGGGTCGGTGGCGAATTTGCTGATCGATCGGGGCCCGTATCTGGTGATGCAGCCGACGCTGGTGTTTTTGGGGACGTCGGTGGGGAAGGCGACATCGATCACGGGGGCGTACTTCTGGGCGTTTGAAATCACGGCCCAGCTCGGGGTGCTGCTGTCGTTCAACATGCAGCAGGTGCTGATGCCAATTCTGTCGCGTCTGAAGGACAATACCGAACGGCTGAGACGGGCCTCGCTGCGGGCGATGGCCGGGCTGATGATGATCGGGTCGGCGATGAGCCTCGGGATGGCGGTCACGATGGACCCCCTCGAGAAGCTCATTTTCGGTGGCAAGTGGGAGCACGCGACGGGTGCGGTGGCGATCTTCGGGCTGTTCTTCCCCTTCCGGATTCTCTACGGGCTGACGACGGCGGCGCAGGTGGCGACCGGGCGGTTCCGTCAGTGGTGCCTGTACTCGTTCATCGAGGGGCTGGCCTTCACCGCGTCGGGCGCGCTGGCGGCGTACATCGCGGCGGAAGGGATCTTCGGGCCGCGGTTCGGGGTGGACGCGACGTCGCTCGCGTGGATCACGGGCGGGACGCTGGCGGTGGCCCGCGTTCTGGTGACGATCCGCGTGATGAAGGAGATCGGGATTTCGCGACGGGAGACGTTTGTCGAATTGTTCTGGCCTTGGCTGCTCGCGGTGCTCAGCGCGGGCGTGGCCTGGAGCGTGGACGACTCGATGGGGATCGAGGGTCAGGTTGTTCGGCAGTGGGCGGTGATCGACGGCGTGCCTCAGATGGTCGAGCTGGCGGTCCGCGACGGCGAAGGGGTGGCCGGGCTTGTGGTGTCGCAGGTGAAATGGCTGTTCGCCGAGCCCGCGATGCAGGCGGCGGTGATCGAACTGATCCGGCTGATGGCGATCGGCGTCACGATGGTGGCGACGTTCGTGATTTCGGCGCGGATGCTGATGCCCGACGTGCTCCGGGAAGCCTGCGGCGTGGCTCCGCGACGGCTCGGTCTGCCCGCGGCCAGGCTGCTTCGGCTTGAGGAGCCCACGCGTGAGTGAGGCGTCGGGTAGGATCTTCGCGTGAGCCGGAGCCTTGAGGACATTCGGTCGGTGCGGCTGATTGTGGGGCTTGAGATCCACGTCGAGCTGGCGACGCGGAGCAAGATGTTCTCGCGTGCGCCGAGCCCGGCGTGCGCGGAGCACGAGCATGCCGAGCCGAACACGCTGACGGATGCGACGGTGCTGGCGTTGCCCGGGTCGCTGCCGGTGATGAACCGCGGGGCGGTCGAGATGGCGATGCGTGTGGGGCTGGCTCTGGGATGTCGTGTGGCGGGCGTAGCGAAGTGGGATCGGAAGAACTACTTCTATCCGGACATGCCCAAGGCGTACCAGATCAGCCAGTACGACCTGCCACTGTGCTTCGACGGCGCGGTGGATGTGCCGGGGGTTGACGAGCAGGGGTTGCCGGATCCGGATGGTTCGTGCGGGCGGATCGGGATCATCCGGGCGCATCTGGAGGAGGACGCGGGGAAGCTGTTGCATGAATCGCCCGGGGGCGGTGCGATCGACCATTCGATCGTGGATCTCAACCGCGCGGGGACGCCCCTGCTGGAGATCGTCACGCAGCCGGACTTCGTGTCGGCGGATCAGGTGGTGGCGTTTGCCCGGCAATTGCGGCAGACGTGCCGGGCGCTGGGCGTGACGCTCGGGGTGATGCAGAAGGGGCACATGCGGTTCGAGCCCAACATCAACGTGGCGTTGGTGCTGACTGATGGCCGCGAGGTGCGCACGCCGGTGGTGGAGGTGAAGAACCTCAATAGCTTCCGGAGCCTGCGCGGGGCGATCGAGCATGAACTTCGGGAGCAGCCCGGGCGCTGGGTGGCGGATGGGCTCGAGATGGGCCCGGGCCGGAAGACCACCCGCGGGTGGGACGACCAGCGGCAGGTGACGTACGTCCAACGTCAGAAGGAAGACGCGGACGACTACCGGTACTTCCCGGATCCGGATCTGCCGATCGTTGCGCCGGACGAAGCGTGGGTGGAGCGGCTTCGGGGCGGGCTGCCGGAATTGCCGCAGGCGAAGTATGCGCGGTTCATCCGGGAGTTTGATCTCTCGCGGAAGGAGGCGGCGGCGCTGATCGAGGAGCCGGAGCTGACCGGGCTGTACGAGTCGTCGATCGCGTGCATGCCGGGGGTCGAGCGTTCGCGTGCGGGGCGCGTGGCGGCGAATCTGCTGCTGCAGGCTGGGCTCAAGCGAGCGAACGAGCGGCAGGTGTCGATGACGGAACTGGGCATCGGCGCGGAGGCGATCGGCGCGATCGGAGCTCTGCGCGAGGCGGGGCGGATCTCGGCGGCCGGGGCGGATGAGCTATTCGGAGCCTTCTGCGATGGCGGGCCCGGGCGGAGCGTGGAGGAGGAAGCCGCATCACGCGGGCTGCTGATCGTGCGCGACGATGCGGCGCTGGAACGGTGGTGCGGCGAGGTGATCGCGGGGAATGCCAAGGCCGCGGAGGACGTTCGAGCGGGGAAGGTGCAGGCGGTGGGCCGGCTGGTGGGCGAGGTGATGAAGAAGGCCGGGGGGTCGGCCGACGCGAAGACGGTGCGAGAAGCACTTCTTCGCATGCTGGGTCAGGGCTGAGGGTTCGTGGGCGGGGAAGCCCAGGGGCGATAGCGCTGCGCGATGGGCATGCGCCGGCCCGAGCCGAAGGCGACGCTGGTCAGCTTGAGCCCGGTGGCGGCCTGTCTTCGCTTGTACTCGGAAAGATCGATCATGCGGCAGACGCGGCGGACGACGTCGGGAGCAAAGCCGGTGGCTCGCTCGATCTCGTCGGGGCTTGCGTGCTGCTCGACCGCGAGCTCGATGATCCGGTCGAGCACGTCGTAGGGTGGCAGGCTGTCCTGGTCGGTCTGGTTGGGGCGCAGCTCCGCGGAGGGAGGCTTGTCGATCGATCGCGGCGGAATGGGAAGGCCCGAAAGGCCGGTGATGCCGAGGCGATCCGGGTTGGCGTTGATCCAGCGGGAGAGGCGGTACACGAGGGCCTTGGTGACGTCGCTGAGCACGGCCAGCCCGCCGTTCATGTCGCCGTAGAGGGTGCAATAGCCGACGGCGGACTCGCTCTTGTTGCCGGTGGTCAGGACGATGGCTCCGGTGCGATTGGAAATCGCCATCAGCATCGTGCCGCGGAGTCGGGACTGGAGATTCTCTTCGGCCAGGTCTGGGGTGATCTGCCCGAGCGCTGGCTGATCGAGATGCCGGAGTACCCGATCGATCCCGGAGCCGGAGGATTCGAACGCGCCGGTGATCGGCATGACCTCGTGTCGGATCCCCAGCGCCCGCGCGGATTCGGCGGCATCGGCGAGCGAGTGGTCGGAGGAGAAGGGGCCGGGCATCGCAATGCCTGTGACATTGGCGGGTCCGAGGGCGGCCGCAGCGAGCACGGCGGTGAGTGCGGAGTCGATGCCGCCCGAGAGGCCGATGAGGGCCGCGCTGAACCCGGTCTTCCGGCAGTAGTCGCGGATGCCGAGCACGAGCGCTCGAAACGCCAGCTCTTCCTCCGAACCGGACAACAGCGGGTCGGGCACGGGGCGGGGCGTCGTCTGAACCGATAGATCGACGATCGTGACCGCTTCGGCAAAGCCCGGTCCTGCGCCGAGCAAGACACCCTGCGGACTGAGTACGGCAGCGTGCCCATCGAAAATCAGTTCGTCGTTTCCGCCGACCTGATTGACGGCAGCGACATAGACCCCATGGCGTACGGCGTGGTCTCGCAGGATGGCGCGATGGCGTGCCCCTTTGCCCAGCACGAACGGGCTGGCGGAGGGGTTCACGATGATCTCGGCGCCCGCGGCGACCAGATCGGGGACCGGATCGGCCACGCCCGCGTATCGAGCGGCAAAGCCGGCGTCCTGCCCCTTCCAGAGATCTTCGCAGATCGAGAGCCCCACCTTTCGCGTCTTGCCCGAACGGGTGGGAACCTCGACGATGGTGGGCCGGTTGCCGGGCGTGAAGTAGCGGTCCTCGTCGAAGACGTCGTAGGTCGGGAGAAGACGCTTGACGTAAAGGGTTCTCTCGCTGTCGCGGGTCGCGAGGAGTGCGTTGTGGATCGAGCCACCCTGTCCTCGGATGGGCAAACCGAACACCACAGTGATCGCCCGTGGGACCTGCTGAACGATTCGGTCGGCGTGGCGCTCGCAGGACTCCAGGAAGTCGCGGCGGAGCAGCAGGTCTCGTGGCGGGTACCCGCAAAGGGCCAACTCGGGGAACACCACCAGATCGGCGCCTTCACGGGCAGCCTGGGCTGTCCGCTCGAGGATCAGGTCGGCGTTGTACGCCAGGTCGCCGATGGTCGGATTGATCTGGGCGAGAGCCAAACGCATGTTACGGCGATGGTAGGGTGCCGCCGGTCGCCGGCCCCTGCGCCAGCCGATGAACCCGCAGTCTCCACGCGCCCCACGCGGCGGCGAGCACGAAGATGACCAGTTCCGAAAGGAGCATGAAGACAAGCACGACTTCGAACTTGTCGGCGGCGGCGGCCTGGCGCACGCGGGCGATCCAGGTCGTGCCGGCCTCCTGCGAGCCCATCGCGCCCGATGGCAGCAGCGTCGCGATGGCGAAACGGAACGCTCCATAGACGATCGATTCGCCGAACGTGACGCCCGCACCGGCAATCTTGGCGCACAGGGCCAGTCTGGCGGCGATCACGAGAAGATCCGCCGCCCGCAGCGCCATCTGAGCCGCCAGCCAGCCCGGGTGCGCGAGCATGTCAAACCCCGCATGAACTTTGGCGGCCAACGGACCGGTGACCGTCGGAACAAGTCGCTTCGGAGTCAGCTTCGCGAGCACGTTGCGAAAGCGCTCGAGCCCCGCCGGACCCGCGAAGATCCGCGCGAGCGAGCACACGACGACGTGCGAGGCGATCAGGCCGCCAAGAACGAACACGAACCACCACAGATCGATCGTGGGGTGAAAGAGCGAGGTGAAGAACACGGGATTGGTGGCGGCCGAGATGCCGATGGTGACGGCGACAAACCAGGCGCCGATGGTGAGGACGGGGACGCCGTCGCGGCGGTTGTGGACCAGCACGCGGAAGACGATGCTCAGCTTGAAGGGGAGATACGCAAGGGTTGTTGCGACGGCGTTGGTCGCGAGGACGTCTTTCCATCCGAGCCTGCGGACGGGGCGGAGGGTGGCCCAGAAGATCGAGCCATTGAGCACAAGCGTGAGCATCGTGAGCCCCGCGAGCATGGCGAGATCGGCGGCCGAGGCGTCCGCGATGCGCCGCCAGGCGTCGCGATTTCGCTCGGCGAAGGCCTGCGAGAGGACCCAGGCGAGCAGCCCGAGCCCCGCGGCGAAGAAGAACGTCTGCATCGCGATCCTGGCCCAGCGAGAGAAGCCCGCACGCGGTTGATCACTCATGGGCGGCTCCCGCGACGGCGGGCGCGGAGCCCGCGATGCTGAACAGCGCGGCCGAGGGCGCCTCGCGGTCCCCCCAGACACGCACGACGGCGCAGCGGCCGAAGAAAAGCTCGGCCACGCGGCCCGGGGTCAGCATCGGGTCGGCGTACCCGCTTCGTGCGAGCCGGGCGATCTCGGCGAAGTCGACGAGCACGTGGGTGATGCCCTGCTCGCGCAGCTCGGCGAGCCAGACCCCGCCAACGGCTTGCGGCTCGCCCGGTTCGCGACGCATCGCCTCCACGATGGGCCAGCGATCCCACGTCACGTTGTAGACGATCGACGATGTGTAGTAGAACGGGGTCGAGATGCCGAGCAGATAGGCCTTGGATCCCGGGGGGAGCCCGCCGAGATTGATGAGCAGTTGCGGCGGGATATCACCCATGAAGAACTCGAGTCGCCCGGGTCCCGAGGCCGGAACACGCAGCGTCGAGCCGCTGAAATCGCCGGGCCAGGCGGTCGCCGCTCGAGAGACACCCTCCCGGCCGCTGATCGCCACGGCCCAAGCGGCCTGGACGAGCAGAACTACGGCGGCCGCGGGGCGTGCCACGCCCGTGCGGATCGAGAACATTGAAGCCGCGATGATGGCCACGACGATGGGCATCAGCGGAATGAGGAACCGCGACTGGACATGCGTGAGCACAAGCCAGGCACCAAGGGCGAGCACGAGCCCCGCACACCACGGACGAAGCCGCGGCATCGTCCACGCCGCGTACACCCCCGCGACGGCGGCAAGAACCCAGAGGCCCCCCCACTGCGGATGAAGGAACCCGCGGGCCTGGTCGTCGGTCTCTCGGCGCACGAACGCGAAGGCGAGGCGTTCCAGGATGCCGGCGGCCTCGTGGTGAGCGGCCGAGAACCTCGCGACCTGCTCGGGCGTCCAGTGCGCCAAGCCGAACCACGCCGTCGCGAACGGGAAGACGGGATTGCCGCAGGCCAGCCAGTTTCGAAGGAGCCATGGCGCCATCACCGCGACGCCGATGGCCGAGCCCGTGAGAATCGCGCGGGCCCACTGTCGCGGCGGCATCGTCCACAGCAGCAAGCACCCGACGGGCAGGCCGACGAGAAAGAAGGCGGTGGGCTTGACGCTGGACGCGACGCCCACGAGCAGGCCCGCGATGAATCCTCGCATGGCGGGGGCGAGACGCGAATCCGTGGCGGCGGCGAGGGCCGGGCATGCCAGCGCGGTCACGGCGAGCTCGTTGTAAGCCAGAGTGCCGACCACAAGCGTCCAGGGGATGATGGCGGCCAACGCGAAGGCGAAGGAACCCGCACTGCGAGCGGTCGAGCCGCGTGGATCTTCGAAGAGGTTCGTCACGACGCGAGACACGCCCCAGGCGGTCCAGATCGCGAGCCCTGCGTGGAGCAACTGGGCCGAGAGGGTTCGCCAGCCGTCGCCCGCGAGCAGGCCCATGCCCTGCCCGGGCTGTGCGCGCTGGGGCGCGTTGGTCATCGCGGCAAGATGGAGGAACGCCGCTTCGAGGTACGAGGGAAGGTACGAGTAGACGTTGTGGTCGAGGGGCGCGAGTCTGCCGGCGGCGAACCACTCCTGCACGATCGGCAGGTGGTACGAGAGCGCGTCGAAGCCGCCGAACTCGGAGCGCCACAGGATGCCGGGGGGCGTGGTGGCGCCGATCGCGAGCATCGCGAGAGCGAACGAGACCGCGATGGACTCGGGCCACGTCAGTCGGAGGTTGTTGAGGGACTCCTCCAGCCGAGCACCCCGAGCCTGATGCACGAGCAAGGCCAGGCCGAGCACGATGGGAGCCCAGGCCGCCGCCACGCCGACCGGCCCGGCGACGAGACCAACCTGGCCCAGAATGTGCGAGACGACGAAGAGCAGAGCGAGCCCGACGCCCCCCTGCAGCAGGAGAGGGTCGGACGAGCTGCGGATGATGGGCCACGCGAGCCGACCCAAACCCAGCGCGGCAAAGAGGTAGAGCGCGGCCGGCCAGAACGCCGTCGCGAGCTTGGCGAGGACCGCAGCGGCGGCGAGCCCGAGATCTGCTGCACCGCCCGACGTGGGCGTGAGCGTCAGCAGCAGCCCCACCGCGCCCAGCCAGAGCACGGTCAGCCTCAGCAACAGTCGCCCGCCGCCGGGCTGATCGATGGTGGTCTGGCTCATGCGAAAGGGTTCCGGGAGCGACACTAGGATAGAGACATGGCGACCGCCCCGGGGCAGGCCCCGGACATGACCATCATCGAACCGCTGTGCGCCGTCTTTCGGCGGACGCTCAAGGCTGTGGGGCTCAAGTACACCCCGGAACGAGCGCAGATTCTCGACGTGATCGTGCGCAAGGAGGCGCTCTTCGAGGCCGACGCCCTGCTCCACGAACTCCGCGGCGGGGGGTTCCGCGTCAGCAAGGCGACGGTCTACCGCACGATCAAGCTGCTGCTCGACGCGGGGATCATCCGGCGCGTGCTCGTCTCGGGAGAGCAGGCGCACTACCAGCTCGTCTACGGGCGGCGGCCGGATGACCTCATCGTCGTCGTCGACACGGGCGAGATCATCTCGATCAGCGCGCCGGAGCTGGTCGAACTCCGCGAGCGGCTCTGCCGGCAGCACGGGCTTGTGCCGCAGGGGCACAGCCTCCAGATCTTCGCAACCCGCACACCCTAGCGCGGCGCGGGAAGACCGATCCGCGTGACGCCAGCTTTGACAAAGGCCTCGTGCACACGCACCACCGCGTCGTAGGGCGCCTCCGCGTCCGCATCGATCGCCACCACCAGGCGATCCGCGCCGAACTCCCTCGCCAGCGATGCGGCCTCCGACGCGACGCTCTCCACGCCGGCTTCGCGCCGTGCTTCGCCGACGCGCAGCACCACCCGGAAGGAACCGCCGACGACCTGCACGCTCGCCGAGACCGGCGTCACGTCCCCCGCGGCGGCCGATCCGACGGCCTTGGGCGAGGGAAGGGCGGTCCGAAGCAGCCATTCGGGACCCATGATCGCCGCGCTGGCCATGAAGAAGATCAGGATGACCATGACGATGTCGACCATGGGCGTCATGTTGGGCCCATGGGCCTGCTCGTGCATCACGCGGGCGCTGCGTGCTCGGAGCATCCCTCTCACCGTGTTGCCCCCTCGTTCCGCTCGGTCACCAGCTTGACCGACGACAGCCCGGCAGCTCGGCAGGCTTCGACCACGGGGCGGACATCACCCCACGCGAGGCGGCGATCGGCGCGAATCGCCACCTCGCCCGTCGGCGGATCGCCAAGCCGAAGCCGCAACGCTTCGCCCAGGCTCTCGAGGGTCAGGCTCGTGCCGGAGAGACTCAGCTCGATCGCGCCCGAGTCGCTCCGCGCGACATTGACCACAAGCCTCGGCATCGCGGCGGTGTCGCCCACGCCCGTCGCCGGGGGTGCGACCGCCTGCCCGTTCGTCGAGGCCAATCGCCCGACGATCAGGTAGAACACGATCAGGCACATCACCACGTCGATCAGCGGCGTGACGTTGATGTGCGAGCCCGAGGCCCCGCGATGAATCGCCAGACGCCTCATCCACCCACCGCCGCGGACTCGGCCTCACGCCCCGACCGCGCGGGCTTGGCATCCCCCTCCGAGGCCAGCCGTTCGATCGCCTGGGCCGCGACCATCATCGCCCTCGTGCAATGCCGATCAATCAGCCCGCGATACAGCCCGTGCGTCAGCAGGCACGGGATCGCAAGGCACAACCCCAGCAGCGTGTGGAAGAGCGCCTTGGAAATGCCCAGCGACAGATCCGTCGGACCCGCCTGCCCGCCGACCTCGCCCAGAGTCGTAAACGCCAGGATCATCCCCCAGACCGTCCCCGCCAGCCCGACGAGCGGCCCGAGATTCCCGATCACGTTCAGCGGCTCGATCCGCCTGAACCACGACGCCACCTCTTCACCCGCGGCCAGTTCGGCCAGTTCCCGCATCGACGCGGCATCCCGCGTGCTGCGCGACATCGCCGCCCGCAGAATCCGCGAGGGCATCGAATCGTCGCTCTGCACGAACCCACGCAACTCAGCGGCACGCCCGGCCTCGGACGCCTCGCTGATGACCTTGACCGCGCGATCAGGCACGATCGCCGACGCGCGGACCTCGATCAGCGTCCGGACCACCAGCGCCAACCCGATGACCGATCCGAGCACCAGCAGAACCGTGAAGAGGTCGAAGCTCTGCGTGAAAAGCCACCACAGGCCGCCGCTCGACGGGGACGCGAGAATCGAAGGAACGTGCATCATCGCCACGATCATACGGGCTTCTCTCCCCCGCTCTTCTCGCCCTCGTCAAGATCGTCCTCGCGGACCGAACGCGTCACCCGATACCGCTCGCCAAACCACGCCCCAAGGTCCGCAAGCCGCGCCCGCTCATCGGCGAAGGGGGACGAGCCCGAGGTCGGCGAGACCGCCCGCCCGGTGACGCGGCATGTCGTCGGCGGACGCGACTCCAGAAACGCCCATGCCGGACGAGCAGCCCACCTCGCTGGGACAGCCAGCCGCACCACTCTCGACCATTCACCCGTGGCGACCAGCTCGATCTGCGCGTGCGAGCCAGCCGGGCCCAGGGCGCCCGGCGCACGGTCGGGCCACTCGGCGACCACGATCGACCTCGGCCCCGTCAGTCGATCCCACCCCACCGCGTCCAGATCCTCCGCCGAAGTCAGCCTATAGAGGTCCGCGTGCACCAATTCCACGCCCGAGCCAAGCCTCGGCGATCGGCACGGGTACTGGTTCACCACGACGAACGTGGGGCTTGACACCATCGACTCGTCCGCGCCGAGCGTTCTGGACATGCCCCGCACGAACGTCGTCTTTCCCGCACCGAGCTCTCCCACCAGCGCCACTCGATCCCCGGGCTCAAGAAGATCGCCCACCGCCGCCGCGAGCGCCTCGGTCAGCTCAAGCGTGTCGCAGGCTCGCTCGATCCGTCTCAAGGCCGCCTCCCGTGCTCAAATCCGACCTGGGCCACATCCGCCTCGCCGCCGTTCCACACGAGGCGGCACCCCGACCCTTCAACGACCGTCCCGATTCTCGTGAGGCGCGTCCCGCCCGGTGTTGTCTCGGGCAGGCGATCCACCCCGCGCACACAGAACAAGAGCTCATAATCCTCGCCATCGCCGAGGGCGGCGGCCCAGCCGTTGGCGCCGGGCGCCACGGGCACCGCGTCGCGCTCGATGCGGATGCCAACCCCGGACGCCGACGCCAGCCGCCCCGCGTCCATGCCCAGCCCGTCCGAAACATCGAGCATCGCCGCGAGACTCGGCCCGAGCGTGTCAGCAAGCCAGCTCGCCTCCTCCACGCGGGGTTCAAAGGTCAAATGCCGACCCAGACCATCCGGCCCGAACGACCCGCCCAGCTCGCCGGTGACCCAGAGCGAATCGCCGGGTCTGGCGCTCGACCGCAGCACCGCACCACGCCGCGCGTGAGGAGTACCCAGCACGCTGATCGACAGCGAGAGAACAGGGGCCGACGTCGCGGAGATATCTCCCCCCACGAGCGGGCAGCCGAAACGTCTTGCCCACGCGGCGCACGCGTCGAAGAGAGCGTCCGCCTGCGCGAAGGACTCGGGGATCGACGCCGACGCCAACGCCGCCAGCGGTCGGCCGGCCATCGCCGCCACGTCGGAGACGGGTCTGGCGATCGCCTTTCTCGCGATCAGATCGATCGGGGTGCCCCGCACAAAGTGCCGCCCTTCGATCACCTGATCCACCTTGAGCAGGCTTTCCGTCGGCGTGCGCACGACCGCGCAGTCGTCGCCCGGGCCCACCACCACCTGCGCGAACGACCCTGACAGATCGGCCGAGCGCCGGTAGATGTGCGAGAGCAGTTCGTTCTCCCTCATCGCCGCGTCCCCACGTCAACCCCGCCCGAGATTCCATGCCCATTGCCGACGAACACCCTCCTCGAAAGGCGTTCGGGGCGCATAGCCCAGCTCCGCCGCCGAACGTGTCGGATCGGCCCACGTCCGCTCGACATCGCCCGGCTGCATCGGCCCGGGCGTCACCCTGGGCTCCTTGCCCACCACGCGACCGATCGTCGCGATCATCTCCCTCAGCGTGACCGGGGAGCTGCCGCCAAGATTCCAGATCCGGTATCCGTGCCGCGGAATCCGCTCGTACGCCGCGATCACCCCGTCCACGATGTCGTCAATGTAGGTGTAGTCGCGGCTTGTCGTGCCGTCGCCAAACATCCGGATCGCCTCGCCCCCGCTGATCCGACGCAGGAACGACTGGATCGCCAGGTCCGGGCGCTGCCTGGGGCCGAACACCGTGAAAAACCGCAGCATCGCCGTCGGCATCTTCGTCAGGTGCCAGTGCGTGTACCCGATGAGCTCGCAGGCCCGTTTCGTCGCCGCGTAGGGGCTGATCGGCTCGCCCACGTCGTCAGTCTCCGCGAAGGGCACCTTCGCGTTGTTCCCGTACACCGAGCTCGACGAGGCGATCACCATCCGCGAGCACCCCGCACGCGTCGCCGCATCGAGCAGCACCGACGTCCCGAGCACGTTCGCCCGGGCGTACCCGACGGGATCCTCAATGCTGGGCCTCACCCCGGCCTTCGCCGCCAGATGGATCACCCCGGAAGGCCGAACCGCGTCGAACAGCCGCGACATCTCCCCCGCGTCGGTGATGTCCGCTTCCACCAGCGACCACCGACCCGCCGCCCCGAGGCGCTCGGCCGTGTGCGCCACCTGAGCCACCGTCGCCCGCTTGATCTCGGGCGCGTAGAAGCAATCAAAGTTGTCCACGCCGATCACGGCATGGCCCATCGACAGCAGCCGCTCCGCCGTCCACGAGCCGATGAACCCCGCCGCCCCGGTCACCAGGATCGGATGCTCAGCCACTGAGGCCTCCTTGCTCCACGAAGCGTAACCCGTCCGCCGCCCCGTCACGCACACAACCACCTAATCCGGGCAACCCCAAAATGACAAGCAGGGCACTATCGCTAGACAGTGCCCCGCTGGAGGAGAGAGAGATCTTGTGAAGTATACTGAGTTATCGTCCCTTCGTTCTCGTTCCGCACAGAAAATACAAAATAGGCAACTTGACAGCCTCATATTAGGGTAGAATCCCTCCGCGATCCAAACAAAATGCAAATAACAAGGCCCCGGTCGCAACGGGGCCTTGTTCCTCCCTCCCGCAGTTGACACACGCTCTCGCGTGTGGGGTCTTTCAGCGATTGTCGGGGTTCTTGGGCACCTTCACCTCGTCGGGCCTGGGTGCCGGCTTGTTCTCGCCCCGCTGCGGCCTCCACTCTCCGTTGCGAAGCCGCTCGCGGAAACGCTCCACCGCCCTGGCCCGCTCCTCCGGCGACATGTTCCGCAGGCGTTCGCGCAGCGCCTCGGGCACCCGCGCATCGTTCATGATCTCGTCGGGCGTTTTGCCCTCGAGTTGCTTGGCCAGTTCGCCCGGGTTCATCTCTTCGCCGGGCTTGGCCGGCGTCCCCGTGCGCGACTCGGCCTCCTTCTGGAGCCGGGCGATCTCCTCCTGCACAAGCTTCTTCTGCGCGTCGGTCAGCACCGACCAGGCCTTGGCCTGGGCATCCTCGGGCTTGGGTCGGCCCGCAAGAATCTCCGCCACGCGGGCGCGAGCAGCCGCCGCATCCGTCGGCGCCATCTCGTCCCGCATCATCGGGTCGGCCGCGGGACGCTCCGCCTCGCGATCCGCCCCACGGCGAGCGGGACGCCCTTCCCCGAACTGACGGTTGACGCGGGTCCGCTCCTCAGCGGGCACGGAACTGGACGCGCTGGCG
>DDSG01000155.1:30636-30914 GCA_002343325.1 Phycisphaerales bacterium UBA2396
GGTGCGTCTGCAGATACGTCCGCGTCTCGGACTCAAAGTCCGAGAGAACCTTCTTCAGACGGCCATCCTGATCCTCGCTCAAGCGATGCTCCCCGGCCTGCTCGCCGCGCAACACGTTGAGGGCGCGCACCACGACGGGCATCGCCGGCGAACGCTGCGCCATTCGGCGGTCGGCTGGGCCCGTGCCAAAGCGGCGATTCTGCCCGGGGACGCTGTTGTCCTTGACGGCCGGGCCCTTGAGAACATCTTCCGTCGGGGGCATCGCCTGCTTTTCGGGC
>DDSG01000155.1:31231-31466 GCA_002343325.1 Phycisphaerales bacterium UBA2396
CCCGACGGCGCGGCCCGGCGTGCCCTCCGGCTACGATCGACCCGGCGAAGCCGACATTTCAGAACTGGTCGCACACCATGAACAAAGACGCCATCCGTTCCGTCCTCGCAACCATCGAAAATCCCGCGATCGAGGGGGATCTGGTCTCCTCCGGTGCGCTCCAATGGATCGCCTGGTGCGACACCTACGGCAGCATCAAGCTGCACCTGCCCCACGGCGTCGCCACCTCCACCCT
>DDSG01000132.1:0-169 GCA_002343325.1 Phycisphaerales bacterium UBA2396
TGGATCTGATCGGCGGGGACGCGGTGTCGACGCAGGCGGGGGCGAACCGCGTGCAGGTTGGCCCCAAGAACGTGGGCAAGGTGTACGTCGACGTGCAGGGGCTTGGCGCGGGTGCGGCGGCCGGGAAGTACGCGCAGATCTCCGGGAAGTACCTCGCGGCGCAGACGGC
>DDSG01000132.1:417-12089 GCA_002343325.1 Phycisphaerales bacterium UBA2396
CGGCGCAGACGGCGGCGGGCGCCCAGGTGGGCGATGCGAACAACGTGCAGATGCCGACGATCGTGGACGCGTGGGGGATGCCGCTGCTGGTGTGGAGCAAGGACGAGCAGACGATCGGGCAGGTGGGCAGCGCGGATGACTTCGCGAGCGTGACGTACAACAACAACCAGCCGGCGCGTTACTACTGGGCGAGCAATGCGGCGTTTCTTCAGGCGACGGCGGCGGGCGCCAAGGGGATCAATCAGGACGACGCGGCGAAGGGGAGCATCCTCGCGGAGAACGTGAGCGCCAACGGCCGACGCAACAGCCTGATCGGGCTCCTTGGCAGCCCCTCTGCGTTGCGGAGCGAGGACACGGCGTCGGGGTATCAGCAGATGCTGCCCAGCGCACCGCGCGGGTCGCTGGTGCTTCACTCGGCGGGTTCCAACGGGGTCTTCATGGGCCGCACCGAGCGCGGGGCCAAGACGCTGCCCGACGGGCTGACGCTGTGGTACGGGCTGAACTTCAAGACGGCGCAGAACCAGCCTCACCTGGACTCGAACAACAAGCCGACGTCGCTCGACGTTCGCGACGGGTTCGACGATCTGCTGGTGGTCGGCGGGAACTAAGGCCGAGCCAACAGACGCATTGAACGACACACACCAAGACCCCCGGGAGGCGATCCCGGGGGTCTTTCGCTTGACGCCGGAGCGAGCTTCGGGCACGCTGCGGAAGTGACCGAGGCGTCGAGCGTGCAGGATCTGGCGGGTTCGAGGCGGCGTGCCGCCGGGGCGTGGTGTGCGCTCGCGCTGGGCATTGCCGCGGGAGTCGAGTTGGGCGGCCCGCCCGCGTGGTGGGTGTTTGCGCTGGGGGCGTTGGTCTCGCTCGGCGCGATCGCGATGCGGGGGGCCGTTTCGAAGGTGCTGCTGGCGTGCGCGTGCGGGCTGCTGGGGGTGGGGATTGCGGTTCAGCGGATGACGCCGAGGGACGACGCGTTGTGGCGGCTGGCGGGTTCGCTCTCGCCCGGCGAGACCGCGGTCGTGGTGCTGGAGGGGGTGGTGATCGAGCCGCCGAAGGAAGTACGGCGTCGGCACGGGACGATCGGGGCGATCGTGCCGGAGGAGCCGCGTTCGCGGTTCGTCGTCGACGCGAGGACGCTGCGAGCGAGCGGGGGGCCTGTCGAGGTTCGGGGGCGGGTGTGGTGTTCGGCCCCGGCGGGGTTTGCCGGGCTGAAGGTTGGCGACTTGGCGCGGGTGACGGGCACGCTGACGCCGGTGCGGCCGCCGCTGAACCCGGGGCAGTCTCGCCTTGATCGCTGGGCGCTCCAGGAGGGGTTCGTCGGGAGTGTGTCGACGAGTGATGCCTCGCTGATCGTGCGTCTCGCCGGCCCGACGGGCGTGCGGGCGTGGGCGATGGCGCTGGTGGATCGGGTGCGAGAACGGGGCTCGGCGGCAATCGAGGCGGCGTGCTCGCGGGCGTCGGCGGATGGTGCCTCGCTCCTCCGCGGGCTGATCGTGGGCGACGACTCGGGCATGGGCGGCTCGGTACGCGAGGATTTCACGAGGCTGGGCCTGGCGCACATTCTGTCGATCTCGGGGTTTCACATCTCGCTGATGGCGATGATGACGCTGACCATGCTGCGGCTCGGCGGCGACCGGGGGCGTGCGGAGAGCGCGATCCTCGCGGCGCTCCTGCTGGGGTACTTGTGTGTCGTGCCCACCGAGGCGCCGATCCTGCGCGCATCGATCATGACACTGCTGCTGCTGATCGCCGAATCACTCGGCCGCCGCTACGACCGGGTGACGCTGCTGATCTGGATTGCCACCGGCCTTCTGGTCGTCTGGCCTCTGGACCTGTGGTCGCTTGGATATCAGCTTTCATGCGGGCTGACGCTGGCGCTGCTGTGGCTTGGGGAACGATTCCACGGGCGTCTGTTTGGTCGACGCGTGCTGATGCCGGGCGTTCGCCGGCGGACCGGCGTCGTGGCGTGGGCGCGTCGCGTCGGCGAGGCGTCGATCTCGACGGCGCTGTTGTGCTGGCTCGCGTCGGTGCCGCTGGTGTGGAGTGCGACGGGGCTCCTCACTCCATGGGCGACGCTCGCGACGCTGGTGCTCACGCCGCTGATCGTCCCGCTGATGTTCCTCGGCTATCTGGGGCTCGTGCTGGGCTCGGTGTGGCCTTGGCTGGGGTCTGTCGTGGCGTGGCCGATCGCCTGGTCGGCGTCGGCGTGCATGGCGGCGGCGGAAGGGCTGGCCTCGTTGCCCGCATCGGCGCTGCATCCCCCGCCGCTGAGCACGCCCATCGCGCTGGCGATGACCGGGCTGGTGTTGTGGCTTCTGCTTCGCGGGAGGCGTCATCGCCCGGGGGCGTGGGCGGCGCTGGGCGTGCTGATCCTGCTGCCGACCCTCGACGCGTTCCGCCTGATGTCGCTCGGGCGCGGCGTCGCGCTGCGGATGGACACGCTCGCGGTGGGCGACGGCACGCTGCACGTGCTGCGCTCCGGGGGCGACTCGCTTCTGTGGGACGCGGGCTCGCTGAACTCGGGGCTCGGGGTTCGGGAGATCCCGCGTGCGCTGCGGGCGTTGGGTGTGTGGCGCGTGCCCCGCGTGGTGGTGTCGCACGGGGACGCCGACCACCTGTCGATGCTGCCCGATCTCGCCGGGCCGCTGGGCGTGCGCGAGGTGCTCGTGGGCGAACGTGTGCTGGAGCGTGCGACATCGCCCGGGAGCGCGCCGGCCCGCGTGCTGAACACGCTCCGCGGGCGTGGGATCGTCATCACGCCGATCGCTCGCGGAACGATCATCCCGCTGGGCGAGGTTCGTCTGACCACCCTCTGGCCCGAGCCGGGCGGTCGCTTCGACGCGGAGAACGACCATTCGCTCGTGGCACGCATCGACCCGACGCGAGCAGCGTCGGGGGCGGCGTGGGTGCTGCTGACGGGCGACATCCAGGACCACGCTGTGCGATCGCTGGCGAATCTCGAGCCGACGCTCCGCGCACGCGTGGTCGAAGCCCCCCACCACGGTTCGGCACGTTCGACGGCGGCGGCGTGGGTCCGCCATCTGGGCCCGAGCGTGGTTGTGCAGTCGACGGGGCCGCGTCGGCTCGGGGCCCCGGTGTGGGAGGGCGTCCGGGCACGCTCGGCATGGCACGCCACGGCGGCCGACGGGGCGGCGTTCGCCGAGTTTGGGCGGGACGGGTCGCTTCGGCACGGCACATGGCTCGGAGGATCCCTAACCTTGCCTCCCGGGCAGACGCCCGGCACCCACGGGATGCCACACGATGTTCCTGATCCGCCAGGCACGAGCACAGGACCTTGACGCGCTGCACGCGCTCGCGAAGCAGACGTTTTTCATCAACCTTCCGCCCGACCGCGACCTGATCGGTCAGAAGATCGAGCAGAGCAAGGAGAGCTTCCATCGCCTCGCGACGGGCAAGGCAGCCGCCGGTGCGCGCGGGCGGGGCTCGGCTCACGGGGCGGGGATCCGCGCGCTCACGGGCGCGACCGACCTCTACCTGTTCGTGCTGGAGGACGTGGCGGGCCGCGGCGTGATCGGGACGTCGCAGGTCGTCGCGCAGATGGGTGGCGAGGGGCACCCGCGCGTCTTTCTGCGTATGGGACGCATGAGCCGGCGGAGCGACACCCTGAAGCTGAGCTGGGAGCACGACATCGTCACGCTCGAGACGGACAACTCGGGCCCGAGCGAGGTCGGGGGGCTGATCCTCAACAACGCCTTCCGCGGGCACGCCGAGGGGCTCGGCAAGTTCCTCAGCTCGATCCGCTTCCACCTGATCGGCCTGTTCCGCGAGCGGTTCTCGAGCACCGTCGTCGCCGAGATGCTCGGGCCCATCGACAAGAACGGGTACAACCCGTTCTTCGAGAAGTTCACGCGGCACTACATCCCGCGCTCGTTCGCCGAGGTCTATCGGTTCAGCCAGACGAGCAAGGAGTTCGTGACGGGGCTGCTGCCCGATGGGCCTATCGACATCTCGATCATGGACCCGGACGTGGCGCACGCCGCCGGGGCCGTGGGCCCGGACACCGAGCCGGCGCGGCGGATGCTGGAAGACCTGGGATTTCGGTTCGAAGGGGCGATCGACCCGCTCGACGGCGGGCCACACCTCTCGGCGGCGACCTCCGAGATCAGCCTGGTGCGCGAGACCCGCCGCGTGTCGTCCGTGGTGGGCGGCGGCGAGGGGGGCCAGCGCGCAATCGTGAGCACGCTGAGCCCGATGGGCGAGTTCGTCGCGGTGCAGACGCGGGCGACGATGCAGGGAGAGGCTGTGACGCTCCCCGCTGAGCACGCCGCGTTGCTGCTCGACAAGCCGCTCGCGGCAGGCGTGACGCCCCTGCAGGCCGCGAAGCCCGGCTGAGCAAGCCCCGTTAGACCCCGACCTCGTCGGCGATCTCTTCGAGCGTCTGCGGCGAGTTGCCCGCGAGCGTGTCGACCGTCGGTGCGGCGGGCAAGGGCTTGCCCTTGGCGTCCGTCAGCGGCGTCCCATCGAGCGTCTTGATGATCGGGACCGGGTTCGCCTTGTCGTGGTTCAGCAGGGCGACTTCCAAGGCCTTGCGCTTCTCTTCGGGAACCTCGTTCCACTTGCCCCGGCCGCGGCACTTAGGGAAGCCCGAGCAGCTCAGCCACGGACCTTTGAGCCCGGCACGCAGATACAGCGGCCGCCCGCAGGCGGTGCAGGGGATGTCGGTCGTGAGCGGAGGTTGGCTCGGCGCGACGACCTTCCCCTTCTTGTCGATGTTGAGGATCCCGTCGCAGGGCGTTTCCTTGTTGCTGTAGTTCGAGCAGCCGAGGAACGGCCCGAACCGCCCGGTGCGCTTGGTCATCGCCGCGCCGCACTTGGGGCACGCGACGTTGATCCCCTCGACCGCGGGGCGGGGCGTGCCGTCGCGATCGACGGGGCTCGCGTAATCGCAGTCCGGATAGCGCGTGCAGGACAGGAATCGCCCGTTCTTCCCGAACTTAAAGGCCGTTCCCGCCCCGCACTTGGGGCACTTGTACGGCGCCGGGGTGCTCTCGGCCTTGGCGTGGACGAGCGAGGTCTCGGCGGCGGCGAGGCTCTTCTTGAACGGGCCGTAGAACTTCCGGAGCATCTCGACCCAGTCGAGGTGGTCCTCCTCGACCTTGTCGAGCTGGTTCTCCATCTCGCGGGTGTAGCCAAGGTCCATGATGTCCGGGAAAGCCTCGATGAGCTTGTCCGTCACGACCTCGCCCAGGTCCGTCGCGTAGAGGCGGCGGTCGATCGCCTCGACATACTTGCGGTCGAGGATCGTCGAGATGATCGAGGCGTACGTCGAGGGGCGGCCGATGCCTTCGGTCTCGAGCGCCTTGATCAGGCTCGCCTCGCTGTATCGTGCGGGGGGCTGCGTGAACTTCTGCTCGGGCATGATCGACACGGGTGCGAGCGGCTGCGTCTCGCGCAGGGCGGGCAGCGTCTGCTCCTCGGCCGCCTTGGGCACGCCCGTCACCTTGTAGAACCCGTCGAACACCAGCACCCGCCCCGTCGACCGGAAGGTCAGCGGGCTGTCGGGCCTGGCCCCGCCGCGGATGAGCACCGACGTCGAATCCCACTCGGCGCTGACCATCTGGCACGCGACGAACCGCTCCCAGATCAGCGTGTACAGGCGGAACTGATCGTCGCTGAGCGCCCGGCGCACTTTCTCCGGCGTCAGCTCGACGTTGGTCGGGCGGATCGCTTCGTGCGCCTCCTGGGCGTCCTTGTTGCTGCTGGTGAAGAAGTTGGGTTTCTCCGGCAGGTATCTTCCGCCGAACTGCTTCTGCACGAAGCCGCGTGCCATGTCGAGCGCATCCTTCGAGAGGTGCGTCGAGTCGGTACGCATGTAGGTGATGAGACCCACCGGGCCCTCGCCCGGGATATCAACACCTTCGTAGAGCGACTGGGCGGTGCGCATCGTCCGCTGGGCCCCGAAGCCGAGCCGGGTGCTCGCCGACTGCTGGAGCGTGCTGGTGATAAAGGGCGGAGCGGGGCGCGTGGTCGTGCGCTTGGTCTCGACGCCGACCACCTTGTAAGGCGTCGCCGGATTGACCACGCCCCGCAGTGTGCGCACGAACCGCGCCGGACCTTTGCCCTTCTCGTCCTCGCGCACCGTCGCGGTGATCCCCGAGAGCCCGGCGTCGGCGGCGAGGGACGACGCCCAGGCGGCGAGCGATTCGCCCGTCTTTCCGCCACGCCCGTCGAACTTTTCACGCGCGACCTCGACCAGCTCCGCCCGGAACGAGCCGTGCTCGGCGAGCCAGGCGCTGACGTCCTTGACGGTCGGGCCGTCGCCTTTCTCGTTGGTCGTCTTCAGGTACGCCGCGAGAGACGTGGCGACCGCCGCCGCCGCGGAGGTGTCGGGCGTGAAGCACGCCTCGATCGCCCAGTATTCCTCCGGGATAAACGCCCGGATCTCACGCTCTCGCTCGACGACCAGACGCACGGCGACGCTCTGCACGCGCCCGGCCGAGAGCCCCCGCGCGACCTTCTTCCACAGCAGCGGCGAGACCTGGTACCCCACGATGCGGTCGAGGATCCGCCGCGCCTGCTGCGCGTTGACACGGTCCTCGTCGATCTCGTGCGGGTTCTTGAAGGCCTTGTCGATCTCGGCCTTGGTGATCGCGGGAAACCGGACCCGCTTGGCCTGCTTGCTGGGGATGCCCAATTCCTGCGCGAGGTGCCAGGCGATCGCCTCCCCCTCGCGGTCCAAGTCGGTCGCGAACCAGACTTCCCCGCCCGACTCCTTTACGTCGCGCGTCGCACGCTTGAGATCCTTGATGACGTTCTCTCGCTCCTCCGTCACGACGTACGTCGGGCGGAAGTCCTTCTCGAGATCCACCCCGGGCACCGGGTTCTTCACGCCTTTGGGGTTCTTGCTCGGCAGGTCGCGAACGTGCCCCACCGACGCCATCACGTGGTACTTCTCGCCCAGGTACTTGTTGATCGTCTTGCCCTTGGCGGGCGACTCGACGATCACCAGGTCCTTGCCCTTGGCCGTCCCGACTGTGTAAGGCTTGAAGGTCCGCCCGCCGCCACGCCGACCTCCCCGCGCGGGCGCTTTGGCCGCCTCCGCGGGAGCGTCCTTGTCGCTCTGGCCGGTCCCCTTTGTGCTCGCCCGTGCTTTCTTCGCCATGCTCGCCCCGTCAGGCCCACCCGCGACCACTCCTCTTCGGCTCCCGAACGCCCGGGCACCCCAAAACTCGCACCGCCGGACCCCGCATCATCTAAGACGCCGGGCCGCCTACGGAAGCGACTTCCACCGCCCGTGTCAAGCAGTTTGGTAAATGTTTGTATGTTTTGACCCCCGAACAGGCCCGCGATCACCGCGCAAGGCGCTCGATCCGGTCCGCGGTCTCCTCCGGCGTCAGGCCGTCCACCTCGATCACCGCCCGAGCCAGAGCCCGGTAGATCGGATCGCGCGCGCGAAGAAGGCTCTCGATCTCGTCCAGGACGCCCGCCGCGGTCAGCGAGGGGCGGTCCGCCAGGTTGGTCGCCGCCAGACGACTCCTGAGCACGGGCGCGGACGCGCGGAGGTAGATCAACCAATCGCCCGCGAGTGCCCGTTGCCGCAGTTCATCGCCCGCCCCGGGCGCGGTGGGCGTGCCCCCGCCCAGCGACACAACGCCCGCGCCCCGAACAACCGGCAGATCGAGCGCCGCTCGCTCGGCCCGGCGAAAGGCGGGCTCGCCGTGCGCTCGGAGCACCTCGGCGGCGGAGGCGCCTCCCAAGAGGCCCGGCGTCAGGTCGTCGAGATCGACGAAGGCGACGCCGAGTCGTCGGGCGAGGAGCCGACCGGCGGTGGTTTTGCCACTGCCCCGAAGGCCGAGGAGGTAGATCGTCACGCGGGCAGTCTACGGGCGCGTGCAGGACAGCGTGGCCAGCGTCCGATACTGTCCAGTACATGGCCCGTGCGTACCAGATCATCGCCTTGTGCGTCCTGTCGTTGCTGAGCGTCGGCGTGGTCATGGTGACCTCGGCGTCTCAGGAGATCGCGCCCAGGCGCGGCGCCCAGGCGAGCCAGACCGCGCAGGCCGCCCTCGCCCCCGACACGCCCTTGCTGCCCGCAACGCCCGCCGAGCCGTCCACGGGGGACTCGACCGGCGTCACGCCCGATGCCGAGCAAACCGCGTCGTCCGACCCTGAGCTGTGGTCTCCCGCCCGGGAGGCGCTCTCGAGAAGGGCGCCGGTGAAGGAGCTGTCGATCGTCGACGTGCTCAAGACGCCCCAGGCGACGTTCATGGGCGTGGCGTTGCTCGCGATGACGTGCGCCGCCTTCTTTCCCGTTCGTCGCCTTGCGGAGACATACTGCCCGAGCGTCCCGCGGGTCTCGGCCGAACCGAACGACCCATGGCGGGGGCTCGGGCTCTTTGCCGTCGGATGCCTGCTGCTGGTGGGCGTCCTGGGGCTGGTGTATCTGACGGGCATCGGCAAGTCGGCCAAGGGGGCCGAGCGGTGGATCCGCGTGCCCGTGCCCGGCATGGGCCAGGTGAGCGTGCAGCCCAGCGAAATCGCCAAGTGGGCCTTGGTCGGGCTCGTCGCGTGGTACGCCACCCGCCGGGCCGAGCTCATGCCGCGGTTCTGGGTCGGGTTGGTGCCCGCGCTGGCGGGTATCGGCGGCCTGGCGGCGCTCATCATCAAGGAAGATCTGGGCACCGGTGCCCTCATCGGGGCTGTCGCCAGCCTCGTCCTCATCGCCGGCGGGGCCCGGGTGTGGCATTTCCTGCTGCTCTCTCCGATCGCGGCGGCCGGGGTCTACTTCGCCGTCGCCTCCAGCGCCTATCGCCGCAACCGCATCCTCGCGTTCCTCGACCCCTACGCCGACCCGCAGGGGATCGGCTACCACAGCATCCAGTCCATCGCCGCCGTCTCGGGCGGGGGGATCTGGGGACGGGGCCTGGGGGCCGGACTCCAGAAGTTCGGCTACCTCCCCGAGGACACCAACGACTTCATCTTCGGGATCATCTGCGAGGAACTGGGTGTTCCCGGGGCCGCGATGGTGATCGCCCTGTTCGCCGCGCTGATCTGGGCCGGGTGGACGGTCGCCTCCCGCGAGAACAACCGGCTGCTCAAGCTCTTCTGCCTCGGGGTCGTGACCACGGTCGCGTTGCAGGCGCTGATCAACATGGCCGTCGTGACCGCGCTGGGGCCCACCAAGGGGATCGCCCTCCCGCTGGTCTCCTCCGGCGGCACGGGCTGGACCCTGACCGCCCTCTCGCTGGGCCTGGTCATCTCCATCGGCAGGACGCAGCCCCACAGCCTCGCGGTCCACGAGTTGCCCCCCGAGCAGGACGAACGCCCACCACGCGGCGTCGCCCACGCATGAGCCGCGTCAACGTCGCGTTCGCCGGGGGCGGCACGGGCGGACACATCTACCCCGGGATCGCCGTGCGCGAGCAGCTCGCCGCGTCCGGACGTCTCGGGCGAAGCCTGTACCTCGTCTCGCAGCGACCCATCGACGCCGAGATTCTCCGCGAGCAGAACCTCGACGCGGTCGCGACCCCCGCGAAGTCGCCCTCGCTCAGGCCCCGGGCTCTGCTGGCGTTCCTGTCGAGCTGGGGCAAGGCCGTGCGCGCCTCGCGGGCGGCACTGCGGGATCTCAAGGCCGACGGATGCCCGGTGGTCATGGTCTCCACGGGCGGGTTTGTGTCCGCCCCCGCCGTGCAGGCTGCCCGGGTCGAGCGCGTGCCGGTCGTGATGCTCAATCTCGACGCCGTGCCCGGGCGGGCCAACCGGTGGATCGCCGGCCGAGCGGCCCGCGTGCTTACCTCGGCCCGCGTCGGCAACGGGTGGACGCGGATCCCCCCGATCGTGCGCTCGGCCGCGCTGCCCCCGGGCGACGCCGCCGCATGCCGACGGTCGCTGGGGCTTGACCCCGAACTCCCCGTGCTGCTGATCACCGGCGCGAGCTTGGGTGCACGCTCGATCAACCGCCTCATGCTCGAACTGCTGGCCCGCATGCCGGGCGCATTCGCTGGCTGGCAGGTGCTGCACCAGACGGGCGACAGCGACGGCGACGCGCTGACCAAGGCCTACGCGAGCGCGGGGGTGCCCGCGATCGTGCGCCCGTTCGTGACCTCGATGGGCGTGTGGTGGGGCGCGGCGGAGATCGCCCTGGCTCGTTGCGGGGCGGGGCTGGTCGCCGAGGCCTGGGCCAGCCGAACCCCCGCGGTCTTTCTGCCGTATCCCTATCACAAGGACCAGCACCAGCGGGCCAACGCGATGCCGCTGGTCGAGGCGGGGGCGGCGGTGCTGTGCGAGGACCGGATCGAGCCGGCCGCCAATGCCGAGGACGCGGGGCGAACCCTCGTGTCGCTTCTTGCGGATCGCGCGAAAGCGCGGAAGATGCGCGAGGCTTCTCTTGCGCTGGGGCCTGTCGACGGAGCGGCGCGCGCGGCGTCGGCGGTGCTGGACGTGGCGGGGTTATCCGGCCTTGGAACCGGGGGGGTGGATCGAGTACCATGAGCACGATGGAACACAAGCCGATGGGTCTGGCCGGCATCGTCGCCCGGTGCGTCCTGCTGACGCCCAAGGGTGTGCGTCCGGATACGGACCTTCTGGCGGCCTTGGACCGGCGCGACCTGACGCTGGTTCGCCACGACAGCGAGTTCACGGCGATCGCGGAGATCTGCCGCTGTGCGCGCGATGATGCCGAGGCGATCCGCCGGGGACGGCGCGGCGAAGGGCTCATTCTGCTGCTGATGCACCCCCACCGGCTGAACGATCCGGCGGGGCTGGTGCACGCGGTCGAACGCTACGCGCCGCACGCGGCGATCTGGATGTTCTCCGCGACCGGCAGCCCGCGCCTCCGTGCGGTCACTGTCAACGACGTGGCGTGCTGGGTCTCCGACGAACCCACGCACCCCACCGTCAGCATTCCCAACGCCCCCACGAGCTTGGCCCCCGGGACCACTCGGACCGGTCCGGCTGGCGCGACGTCCGCGGCCGCGATGATGGGTTCGGTTCGCACGGCCCATGCGGAAACGTGGCCGGCGTCGCCCTCGCTGGTCCAGCCCAAGCCGTTGCCTCTGGCGGACCGAGCCGCGTTCTCGGACGTAGCTGTGCCGCCCCGGAAGGGACCGGCCCGTCAAGATGGGGATCATGGGTCGAGTGGGCAAGGATTGTCGAGCGAAGAGTTGTCGATGCTCTTGGCGGATGACCCCGAGTCCTCGCAGAATGAATGACCCCGGTCGAGCACGGCGGGGCGGCGTTCCGGCGGGGTCCGCGCAGAGCGTGGAGACGCCGGTGATCGCGGCCGCGCGCACGCGCAGTGCGCCCGGGGAGGAGATCGGCGTGTCGTCAGTGGCCCCATCGATCGAGGTCCGCGTGGTGCTTGTCGGAAAGACAGGCGTCGACGTGGCGCTTCGGCTCGACACGGGGGTCGAGGTGGTGCGGGTGCGGACGCCGCTGGAGGCGGTGGGCGAGCTGGCGGACATCACGCGGGCGAGCAGGCCGCCGCGGTCGGTGGTGATCGTGGGTCCGGACGCGGGCTCTGTGGCGGAGGCGGGCAGCGAGGCGGCGCGGGACTTTGTGTCGGCGTTGCGATTGCTGGAGCCTGCGGTGCGGGTGCTGCGCGCGGGAGACCCGCGCGAGGCCGGGCTGCCCTTTGATTGCGCGCTGCCATGATCAATGACGCGAGGATGCGGCCGGTCGGCGGTCCTGACCGATTCCCTGCACAGCCTGTG
>DDSG01000036.1:0-434 GCA_002343325.1 Phycisphaerales bacterium UBA2396
CGCCAGGAAGCACCCCGAGAACGTGGCTTCCTGAGCCTCCCCCGGCGGCGTCTTCCCCTCCGCCACGATCCCCTGCCCCACAAACCGCCGCAGATACCCCCCGCCCACCGTGATCGTCCGCTTCGATCGGCTCCACGATGCGCCGCCTCCATCCTCCACAAACTCGATCTTCACCCGCGAGTGCCAGTCGATCGACCGCAGCGCCGCACCCAACACCATCTCAAGACTCGGCTCACCGGCCCTCACAAAATCCCGCGTCGTCTCATCCGCCGTCAACACCGCCTCCCGCGACGCCCGACCCGCCGGCATCATGATCGGCGCCAGCGTCCGCCGCCACGACCGGTGGATCTCCGCCCCATAGTCCTTCGCCGCCGCAACCTCCCGCGGCGACAACCCCACCAACTCCCCCACCTCCGCATACTTCACCGCGTCCG
>DDSG01000036.1:616-6350 GCA_002343325.1 Phycisphaerales bacterium UBA2396
CCCCACCACCCCCCCCCCCTCCGCATACTTCACCGCGTCCGCCGCCACCGCCAGCGCCGCGATCTGATACGCACGCCGCGCGTCGTTGTCGTGCTCCCCGCGCACCGTCCACTTCTCCACCGGCACCTCCCCAGCCTCGATCATCAACGACCGCACCCGCGCCTTGAGCGCCCCCAGCGCTCGCTCCGGCATGTGCTCCACCAGATAGTGCGTCGCGAACGCGTCCGCCATCGTCTCCTCGTTCCCAAGCACCGGAACACCAAACTCCCGAATCACCCCGTGCCCAAGCTCGTGCAACACCACGTGCAGCACCACGTCCGCCGCGAACGCCGACACCGGCACCTTCCGCTCTTGCGCCACATACCCGTCCGGCACCTGATACCCCGGCACCGGCGCATGCTCGCAGTTCACATGCTTCCACACCTCCACCTGCCGCGCCAACGCCCCCGCGTCCACCCCAAACTCCTTCGCCGCCGCCGCGATCACCTCGTCCCCCGTGCGAAACTTCGTCGCCGCTCCATCCCGAAACGCCGCCACGTCCTTCTCAGGCTTCCCCTCGACCCGCAGCAGCACGTTCGACACGATGTCCGCGACCGTCCCCGCCCGCCTCAGATCCACCTTGCACCCCGCCACGCTCGCCTCGGCCACCCGCTCCGCCGCCGGCGGCTCACCGGCCACGCCCACCGCCGCACACGACACCATCAGCACCGCCAACGCCGTCCGCGCACAGGCCATCCTCATGTCGAGCCTCCCGGCTACCGCCCACCCGACATCGCAAGGCCACGCTCGTCCAAACCCAACCCCGCCCCCGCCCACCCATACGCAACGCCCACGCCGGCGTTCCAACGCTCCCGCACCCCTACCACCGAATCACGATCTTCCCAAACTGCTCCCCCCCCTCCAGCCGCGCATACGCCGCCCCATACTCCTCGGGCCCAAACACCCGATCCACCACCGGCGCCAGCGTCCCCGCCCGGAACAAGCTCACCACCTCCCGAAACTCCGCGTTGCTCCCCATCGTCGAGCCCAGCAGCCGCAACTGGTTCCAGAACACCCGCGCCAGATCCGTCGTCGCGTCCGGCCCGCTCGTGCACCCAGGCGTCACATACGCCCCGCCCCTCGCCAGACTCTTGATGCAGTTCAGGTGCGTCGCCTTCCCCGACGAATCAACCGCCATGTCCACCCCACGCTTGTTCGTCCACGCGCGCACCTCCTTGCTCCAGTCCTGCCCCTGGTCCAGCACGCACAACGCCGCCCCCAGCTCGCGCGCCTTGTCGAGTTTCCACGCATGCCGGCTCGTCACCGCCACCGCGCACCCGCGCTGCCGCGCAATCGCCAGCGCCGCCGTCGCCACGCCCCCGCCGATGCCGGTGATCAGCACGCTCTGCCCGCTGGCCAGCCGCCCCTTGGTCACCATCATCGACCACGCCGTCAATGCGCACAGTCCGAACGCCGCCGCCGCGACCGGGTCGGCCTCCCCAACCGCCGCCAGGTTCGTCGCCGGCGCGAGAAACCGCTCGCACAGCATCCCGTTGTGGTGCTCGCCGATCAGCTCGAAGTTCGGCGCCAGCGTCGTCGCCGGCGGATCCGCCGGGTGCTCCCGCTCGGGCAGCGGCACGGCGGCGTTCACGATGACCCTGGTCCCGACCCACGCCTTGTCGACCCCGGGGCCCACCGCCTCGACCACGCCGCACGCGTCACACCCCGACACCCGCGGGTACGTCAGCGGCACACCGGGAATGCCTCGGCCCACCCAGAGGTCCATGTGGTTGAACGCCGTCGCCAGCGTGCGGATCAGCACCTGCCCGGGCCCGGGCGCGGCCGGCTCGGGCCAGTCGGCGCGGAGCGTGATGTTGGGAGTGACGGGGCTGCCCTGGCGCTCGACGACGATGGCTCGCATGCCCAGCAGGGTACCAACGCCGCAAAAGCAACGCCGCCCGCGAAGGGCTCGCGGGCGGACGTCAGTGAACGATGGTTGGCCGGCCTCAGGCCTTGGTGGTGCTCGTCTCGGGGACCTGAATGTTCTTCAGGCCGCGGCGGCGGTCGCGGAGGCGCTGGCTCTTGCCCTCGCGGTCGCGGAGGTAGTAGAGCTTGGCGCGCCGGGCGTCACCGTGACGGATCACGTTGAAGGCGGCGACGAGGGGCGAGTTGATGGGGACGATGCGCTCGACGCCCACGCCGTCAACAACCTTGCGGAAGGTGACCATCTCGCTGATGCCCCGACCGGCGCGAGCGATGAGGACGCCCTGGAAGTCCTGGGTGCGCTCCTTGTCGCCCTCGACGATGCGGAAGGTCACGACCACGGTGTCGCCGATATCCATCCGGGGGAGGTTGGACTTGATGTTGGACGCCGACACGCTCTCAAGAAGTTGCTGCGACATGATCCTTCGCCTCGTAAGGGTCCCGACCGGGAAAAGCCGGGCCCAAACCATAGCCCCGCGCCCGGCCGGCTTCCACCGTCAGCCCCCGCTGCCGAGCGGCGGGCGGGGCCGGGAGACGGGTCCGACGCCGTACATTCATCGAACAAACGGCCGAAGAAGTCGCGCCCCGCTACGCTAGGGGATGCCCCGCACCCTTTCCGCCGGTTCGGTCACGATCGGACCTCACCAACCCCTCGCGATCATCGCCGGCCCGTGTGTTCTCGAGTCGCTCGAGCAATCGCTCCAGATCGGGCGGACGGTCCGGGAGGCGTGCCGCCGGCATGGGCTGGCGTACATCTTCAAGGGGAGCTTCGACAAGGCGAATCGGTCGTCGATCAGCTCGGCCCGCGGGCCGGGGCTCGAGCGGGGGCTGGCGTGGCTCGCGGAGGTCGGCCGGGAGCTGGGCGTGCCGGTGACGACGGACATTCACGACCCCGGGCAGGCGGAGGCGGTGTCGCGGGTGGTGGACATCGTGCAGATCCCGGCGTTCCTGTGCAGGCAGACGGATCTGCTGCTGGCGGCGGGGACGGCGGCGGCGAAGCACGGGCGTGCCGTCAACGTGAAGAAGGGTCAGTTCATGGCGCCGGCGGAGATGAAGGGGGCGGTGCGGAAGCTGGCCGAGGCGGGGTGCTCGAACGTGATGGTGACCGACCGCGGGACGTTCTTCGGGTATCACCGGCTGGTGAACGACTTCGCGGGGCTCGGGGATCTGATGGAGCTGCCGGTGGCGGGCGGGAGCCCGCCGGTGTGCTTCGACGTGACGCACTCGACGCAATTCCCCGGGGCGGAGGGGGAGCGGACGGGGGGTCAGCCGGCGCGCGGGCCTTTGCTGGCGCGGGCGGCGACGGCGGCGGGCGTGCACTGCTTGTTTATCGAGTGCCATCCGGAGCCCGCGAAGGCGTTGTCGGACGCGAGCACGGTGCTGCCGCTGGGCTCGATGGATGAGTTGCTGGGGAGTGTGGCGCGGATTCGCGGGGCGGTTGGGGCATGATGGTGCTGCTGGCGGAACTCCTGGCGCAGTCGTCGCGGAATCGGCCGCCGCCGGCGCTGTTCTTTGTGGCGATGGGCGCGTTGGTGGGGCTGATTTTCGTGGCGATCTGGGCGGGGAACCGGATGTCGCGGAAGCGTCGCGAGGACGTGGTGAGGCATCTTGCGGGGAAGGGGTGGACGGCGCAGGTTGCGCCGCCGAAGAAGTCGATGGACGCGGAGTTCCTTGCTCGCGCGGCGGTGGCGTTGGCGGCGTTTCCGGAGCTGGCGTCGCGTGCGGAGAGCACGGCGTGGATCGCGTTCAGGGAGACGCCTCGTGGGACGGCGTTCCTGGTGGAGCACGAGTACGCGACGGGGGCGGGGAAGAGCCGTCAGATTCATCGGCGCACGCTGGCGAGCGTGAACCTTGGGGGGGAGATGCCGGAATTGACGGTGAAGGAGCACGGGATCTTCCGGAAGATCGGGGAGTTGCTGGGGGTCAAGGACATCAACCTGGACAACGAGGCGTTCAACGCGCGGTACCGGGTGTGGTGCGAGGATGAGACGTTCGCGGTGCTGGTGCTGTCGCCGGAGGTTCAGGCGATGCTGGCGGGGTGGCCCAAGCCTGCGCCGGTGGTGACGGCGGTGGGATCGACGGTGTGCGTGCACGTGGCGAAGCACCTGACGCCGGAGAAGGCGCTGGCGCTGGCGGAGGCGGCGGAGGATCTGGCGGCGTTGATCCCGTCGGAGATCGGGGAGTATCGGGCGGTGTGAGTGTGGCGAGAGGGCGTTCGCGGCGTGATCAGGCGGAGAAGGCGTCGCGGAGTTCGCGGGGGAGGTCGTCGATGGGGAGCACGCCGGCGTCCTGTCGGAGGAGCCAGTCGATGGCGGGCGCGGGCTCTTTGAGGATGGTGAGGGGGATGAGCGGGCCGGAGGCTTCGGCGACGAGCGTGGAGCGCATGGTGCCGACGCCCATCCATTGGATGTGGATGGAGGAACCGATGTCGGGGACGGAGCCGGGCTGGTAGCCGTCGTCGCCGAAGCCGTCGAAGGCGGAGGCATCGGCGAGGACGATGCGGTCGTCGGCGCGGAAGACGATCATGGAGGGGAGGTCGTCGCCGTCGACGTACCAGGCGGCGTCGGCGAGGGCGTGGAGGTCGACGACGTCGCGGGGGGGTTTGTCGGTCCAGTCGGCACGGGGCTCGCGGGTGACGGTGTAGCCGAGGACGAGCCAGACGAGGAACATGATGGCGCCGGCGACGAGGCCGATGACGGGTGGGATGATGCCGAGGGTGGTGCCGGGTTTGAGCCAGACGACGACGAGGCCGCCGAGCCAGGCGATGGCGGCGACGAGGACGGCGACGAGGAGGGCGAAGACGAAGGCGCAGCCGAGGAGGCCGAGGAAGCTCGGGTTGCGGTCGGCGTGGAACTCGGCGTATCGGGCGAGGTCCTCGTCGGAGGCGGGTCTGGAGGAGACGTCGAGCATGCGGTACACGATACCGCGCGGCGGCGAGTAGGATTCACTCGTGCCGAACGCTGAAGAGACCATCTTGCATACGGATCTGGCGGGGATGCCCTTGAGGAATCCGGTGATGCTGGCGGCCGGGACGGCGGGGTACCTGGACGAGATGGCGGATGTGCTGGATCTTGGTGAGGTTGGTGCGGTGGTGACCAAGTCGATCACGCCGCTGCCGAGGGAGGGGAACCTGACGTGGCGGATCCTGCCCGGGGAGGCGGGGATGCTCAACGCGATCGGGCTGGCGAATCTTGGGATTGATGCGTTTGTGCGGGATGTTGCGCCGCGGATCACGTCGGTGCCGACGCGTGTGGTGGGGTCGATCGCTGGGTATTCGGTTGATGATTATGTGCGTGTGGCGGCGGCGATGGACGATCTTGAGCCGTTGATGGCGGTGGAGCTGAATGTGTCGTGCCCGAACGTGCATGGCGGGTGCGAGTTTGGGGCGGATCCGCGGCTGTTGTCGGAGCTGGTGTCGCGTGTGCGGGAGGTTTTGCGGCACACGCGGCTGTTTGTGAAATTGAGCCCGGTGTCGGTGGCGGTGTGCGGGATCGGGATCGCGGAGTTGGTTCGGGCGGCGATTGAGGGTGATGGTCGTGGGAGCCATGGGCCCAACGGGAGGCCCGGGGCGGACGCGGTGTGCCTGGCGAACACGACGCCGGCGATGGCGATTGATGTGGAGACGATGACGCCGAGATTGGCGAATGTGACGGGGGGGTTGTCCGGGCCGGCGGTGCATCCGATGGCGGTGAAGCTGGTGCATGACGCGTACCGGAAGGTGTGCAAGGGGAGCGGGACGCCGATCATCGGGATCGGCGGGGGGGTGGGGGGG
>DDSG01000036.1:6616-6817 GCA_002343325.1 Phycisphaerales bacterium UBA2396
GTGGAGGTTGGAACGGGTTTGTTCGCGGACCCAAGGTCTCCCGGGCGGATCGCGCGGGGGTTGGCGTCGTGGGCGAGGCGGAAGGGCGTGGAACGGGTGTCGGACTTGATCGGAGGGGTGAAGCTGCCATGAGCATGATGACCGCGGCGATGGTGTGGTGTGCGGCGGGGCTGGCGGGTGTGGTTGGCGTGGCGGGGGTGG
>DDSG01000139.1:0-3493 GCA_002343325.1 Phycisphaerales bacterium UBA2396
AGATGCTCTATCCAATTGAGCTACAGCCTCGTCGCCAGCCCCGAAAGGCCGGTCCGCCAACAATAATCACCCCGCCCCCCGGAGGCAAGCGATCGGTCCCCTCGGGAAAGCGGGGGGGCTTGATTCTTGGCGGCGTAAGGCAAGAATAGGGGTCCCGTCCCGGCTCGCCGTGGCGGGATCAACGATCAAGCACAGGCCGGCGGCACCCACCGCGTGCCCCGGCGGGAAAGGAAGACATGGCTCACTCCGTTTCTGCCCGCAAGCGTGTTCGTCAGAACCTCAAGCGCCGCGCTCTGAACCGCTGGCGCCTGAAGACCATGCGCGAGGCTCTCAAGGAGTTCAACGACAAGCTCCTCCACGGCACCGCCGACGAGGCCAAGGCCGCGTACCTCAAGTGCCAGAAGACCATCGACCGCACCGCTCAGAAGGGCGCCATCCACAAGAACCAGGCCGCCCGCCGCAAGAGCCGAATGGTCGCCCGTCTCAAGGTCAAGCAGTCCTCCGGCACCGCCGCCAAGCCCGCCAAGGCCCCCAAGGCCAAGAAGGCCTGACGCCTCTTCCTCGCTCGCGGATTCACGCGGGCTTGTTCCCTCTGATCCCGCACCGGCCGTCCCCCTCGGGGCGGCCGGTTCTCGTTTTCGTGTCCCGCGCTCCTATCCTGCCGCCGACCCAAGGACCGTGAACGCATGCCCCCGAGAGGCCGTCACACAACACTGGCTCGAAAGGATGAGAGCTACACCGCGCTCTCCGATCGGCCCCTCCACGTCCTGGTTTTCCTCCTTCCCCTCATCGCCCTCTACGAAGTCGGGCTCGCGTTCTTCCTCTCAAGCCCCGACGGCACATTCCGCGAGACCATCCTCGCCCACAACACTCTCAGCCGCTTCTTCCAGACCTTCGGTCCCGGCAGCCTCTATCTCCCGGGCATCGCCCTCATCGTCGTTCTCGTGGTCTGGCATCTCATCCGACGCGACCGATGGTCCATCCGCACCAGCGTCCTCTTCGGCATGGCCGCCGAATCCGTCCTCTGGATGTTTCCGCTTCTGGTCTTCGGCCTCATCATGTCCATGGAGGCCGCCCTCGCAACGACCGGCGGCTCGGGCGACTCCTGGCAGGCCAAGGCCACTCTCTCCATCGGCGCAGGCCTCTACGAGGAGCTCCTCTTCCGCCTCCTCATGCTCACCGCCCTGCACGCCATCCTGCACGACGTACTCGGCATGAAGGACCAGCCCGCCGCAGCACTCGCCGTCGTCGGCTCCGCCGTCGCCTTCTGCATGTACCACGGCGTCTCACCCCTCGACACCGCCCAACTCCCACGCACCATCTTCTACACCGTCGCCGGCCTGTACTTCGGCGTCGTCTTCCTGCTCCGTGGCTTCGGTATCGTCGTCGCCACGCACGCCTTCTACGACCTCATGGTCCTCGTCGTCGTCCCCGTGCTCAAAGGCCGAGCCGCAGGCTGAACCCCGGACCTCATGGCGTCCGCGACGAGTCGTAGTACTCGGGGATCGTCCGCCCGCCGAACGAGAATCCGCGATCTCGGTAAGGCGACACCCGCCTGAAGTTCGTCGGCGCCCCGTCGTAGCTGTCCAGATACACACGGATCAGCCCGTCGTCCGCTTTCGACCACGCCGCGTGCCCGTCCGCGTACGAGATGTTGTACCCCGCCGACCCGTGGTTGTTCCACGCGTCGGGCCAGTTGTTGATCCCGTCCGGACGCCCGAACCCCGGCAGCGGGCTCTCGTCGTTGTCGTTGTCCACAAACAGCAGGCACTTCGATGGGAACGTGATCGACGCCTGCGTCTTCAGAACGTTGATCGTCCGCATCCCCGGCTCGAAAAGCCCCGGGCGATCGTTGCGGCTCCAGCCCAACTGGTCACCCACCGTCGCCGTTCCCAGGATGATCCGCCCGTCGAGATACTTCCCCGCCGTGAACCACGACCGGACCTCGTAGCTGTGCCCGCCGCTCTCGTCGTCGCGGTCCTTGGCGCAGAAGAACTCATCCCGCAGAAAGTCCCGCCCCCACAGCTCGACAAACTCCGGGTCCAGATCGCTCAGCAGTTGGTCCTCCCGCACCACGTTCCGCGTCGACGGGCAGATGTACGCCTTCGACGTCGTGATGTACGTCCCGCTGAACCAACCCAGGTTGTCCTCCCAGTCGTAGAACGTGGGGACGAAATGCCCCTTCCGGCTGTCGATCGAGTACGCCGACGCCGCCGCCGCCAACTGCCTCATGTTCGACAGGCACACCGTCCGTCGGCCCGTCTCCCTCGCCACCCCCAGCGCGGGCAGCAGCAGCCCGATCAGCAGCGCGATGATCGCGATCACCACCAGCAGTTCGATCAATGTGAACCCGCGTCGCGTCACCGGGCCTCCTCAGCCAGAGCAGCCACCCGCCCAGTCTACCGAGATCCGCCCCCGACCGTCCCGGATTTCTGAGCATCCGCCCCTGATCCGCCCGATTGGCCGGCCCCCGCGTTCCCTTCCGCATTGCGAGAAGCCTCCCTCGCCCTCCGATCCGCCGCGAACTTCGTCTCGTAACGCCGACCGATCGCCAGCGCCGCCAGTCCCGCCGGCACAAAGATCTTCTCCCCCGCCTTCCGCGAGACGTCCGCGAACGACCGAATCTGCCCGTTGCGGACCTCATCCCGAAGCTCGATCACCGCGTTGTCGAACACCTTGACCAGGCTCGCGAACATCGACCACTCCGCCTTCGTTCGCGGCACATATCGGTTCAGCACCGGCACATTCACCGGGAGCAGCACGTACCACTTCCCGTCCGCCTTCTTCTCCATCACCATCCCGAAGGGCGGCATCGGCTTCTTGTCCCACATCACCGCCACCCGCTCGTCATCGATCCGTACCGTCGAGATCCGCTCCGCTCCCTCCGCAAGCCACGAATACGGGTCCGCGAAGATCTGGGTGATGGTGTCGCGGAACGCGTCCTCTCGCTGCGCCCCCGTTGAACTTCCGCTCCGACCCCCCGCCGCCAACTGTCCGAACAAAGCGCCCACCCCGGCCAGTCGCCCCTGCCGCGCCGCCGCCGCCGCCCTCGCCTGCGCCTCGGCCTCCATCTTCCTGATGTCCTCGGGGAACTTCGTGTTCAGGTCCGTCGCCAGTTCCTGAAGGTGCCCCATCAGGTTCCCGAGCCTCACAAGGAACCCGCGCATGTAGATGTCGTCCGCGTGGATCAACTGGTGCAGCTTCTCCGCGTCGTTGTTGCGGATCATCGCCTGCGCCGACGCGATCACCTCGTCCGGGCTCGACTGGCTGTACACCGGCTCCCGTGAACACCCCCCGGCCGCCACCACGCACGCCCCAACAAGCCACGCGAGCCATGCCCGCGACCCTGCCCACACAGACCGACATCCCGCTTTGCCCGTACGCATACCCAACTGTACTGGGTCCACCCGGCCCGCGTTGCGGCTCTACGCCGCCGGCCCCGGCCGACCGATCGCCTTCACGTACACCACCGCCACTCGCCCCGTGTCCAGCG
>DDSG01000139.1:3707-3977 GCA_002343325.1 Phycisphaerales bacterium UBA2396
CCGCCACTCGCCCCGTGTCCAGCGGGTCCAACCGCACGGGCAGCGTCGTCGCCGGCTGCCGCTCCGGTCGTACCCCACGCCTCGGCCCCGGCAGCACCACCCGCGCCGCCGAACTGCTCGACCTCAGCACCGCGTCCGCCGGCAGGCTCGCCAGTGTCAGCGACACAGGCCCCACCAGCACTCGCAACTCGTCCGGCTCCTGCGACACCGACAACTCCGCGGCGTGCACATGAAACGCTCGCTCGTACGCCAGCGCTGCGCTCCGCACCC
>DDSG01000139.1:4245-4397 GCA_002343325.1 Phycisphaerales bacterium UBA2396
CCCCGCGGGCGACCTCCGCCAGCGCCCGACGAAGTTCCGTCAGTTCCGCCGACAACCGGTCACGCGCCTCCAGCACACGCTCACCGGATCCCTGAAGGATCGCCGGCACCACCACCGTCGTCCGCGACGTCGCCAGCTCAACCTCTGCCTTC
>DDSG01000139.1:4675-4892 GCA_002343325.1 Phycisphaerales bacterium UBA2396
CCCCCGACGCCCGCGCCACCACCAGACCATGCCGAGTCGCGAATCGATCAAGCCCCGCCGCCAGCGGCACGCTGATCGCCGGGTCGGGCCCGCCCTTCAGCACGTCCAACGCGACCGCCTCCAGCAGCGCCTCCGCATCCTCCGCAAGCTCGGGCTTCATGAATGGACGCAGCGGCGCGTACGCCTCGTGCGAACCCACCCGCTCCCACGCCGCCCG
>DDSG01000139.1:5088-5327 GCA_002343325.1 Phycisphaerales bacterium UBA2396
ACCCACCCGCTCCCACGCCGCCCGGATATCACCGCCCGCGTCGTCCCCTCGCTCATCCGACCCGATGACCCCGGCTCGCCACAGCGGCAGGCACCAACTCCAGGATTCCATCACCCGCGCATACCGAAGGCTCGACCGCGCTCGCTCCCCGAGCTGCGCGCGAGCGCCCGTCCCCATCACCCCGGGCATGAATGTCACCACGCGCTCGGCCAGCAGCAGCGCCGCCATCGCCGGAGCCT
>DDSG01000062.1:0-146 GCA_002343325.1 Phycisphaerales bacterium UBA2396
CCGATACAGGCTACTGTCCGACGCCGCCGGGGCACCGACCCTCGGCGTCGAAAGACACCTGATCCGGTTGCTTCGCAGGGGTGCGGGGCGGGAGAACCCGGATCGGGCGAGCGTCGTAGGCAAGGGTTTGCGTCGGGCATTCGAGG
>DDSG01000062.1:183-2330 GCA_002343325.1 Phycisphaerales bacterium UBA2396
CCCCGGCCCTCTCCCTTTCGCCGGGGGCCAAAGGGAGAGGGAGACGGAGACGGACGACCTGGCCGGATGGGACATCTCCGTCGTACCCGAAACGTTACTGACCGCTGACCACTGATTACTGACCACTCTCCCCCGTCCCCTTCCTGCCTTCCTGAGTTCCAAATAAAGAATCCATCCGCGTCTCCCTCCGCGTGATCCGCGGTTAAACCTCCCCTTCCGCCCTTCATGCGCGCCTTTATCACCGGCATCACCGGACAAGACGGCTCCTACCTGGCGGAGTTCCTCATCGAGAAGGGTTACGAGGTGCACGGCATCATCCGCCGATCCTCGTCCTTCAACACCGGCCGCATCGACCACCTTTACCTCGACCCGCACCTCAAGGGCGGCAAGCTCAAGCTCCACTACGGCGACCTGTGCGACGCCAACGGGCTCGCCAAGCTGATGCAGCAGATCCGCCCGCACGAGGTGTACAACCTCGGCGCGCAGTCGCACGTCCGCGTGTCGTTCGACATGCCCCTCTACACCGCCGACAGCGTCGGGATGGGCTCGCTCCGCCTGCTCGAGGCGGTGCGCGAGTTCCAGCAGGAGAGCGGGCAGCAGGTGCGGTACTACCAGGCGAGCAGCTCGGAGCAGTACGGCAAGGTCGTCGAGACCCCCCAGACCGAGACGACGCCCTTCTACCCGCGTTCGCCCTACGCCTGCGCCAAGGTCATGGCGCACTGGGCGACGGTGAACTACCGCGAGAGCTACGGGATGCACGCCTCGTGCGGGATCCTGTTCAACCACGAGAGCCCCCGCCGCGGCGAGACGTTCGTGACGCGCAAGATCACCCGGGCCGTCGGCCGCATCAAGCTGGGCCTGCAGGACAAGGTGTACCTGGGCAACCTCGACAGCAAGCGCGACTGGGGTTACGCGGGCGACTACGTAAAGATGATGTGGATGATGCTCCAGCAGGAGAAGCCCGACGACTACGTGATCGCCACGGGCAAGACCATCAGCGTGCGCGAGTTCTGCGAGCTGGCGTTCAACCACGTCGGGCTTGATTACAAGGACTTTGTCGCCTTCGACCAGCGCTACCTGCGCCCGGCCGAGGTCGATCTGCTGCTGGGCGACCCGGCCAAGGCCAAGCAGAAGCTCGGGTGGGTCCCCACGACGACCGTCGAGCAGCTCGCGGCGATGATGGTGGACCACGACCTGGAGCTGGCCAAGCGCGAGAAGACCCTGCGCGACGCCGGGCACAAGATGCCCGAGTACGCCGGGCACGATCAGTAACGCCTAGAATCCCGAAAGGGAGATGTTCGGCATGGTTGCCGGAAAGTCCAAGACACAGCCCATCCTGATCGACGGGGCAGACAACACGCCGGTTGTCTTCACGCCCGTCGATTTCGATCGCTTCGTGATGTCGCAGCGAGAGGTGCTCGACGCGGCCCGAAGCCAGGAAGAACGCAATCGTCGCCAACAAGAGGTGGGTGAGCAGTTTGCCGCTCTCGTCTACCGGGTCAGCCAGTGGTGCAAGGACCATCCGGTCCTGCTCTGCGTCGCGTGCCCAAGGATCGATGATCTGCTGATCGTTGTGGTGGCGAGCGACGAGGACCCGGGCGGCGTTCTGCATGACTCCCTCTCCGACCTCGACCTCGAGATGTTCGAGAAGAACAGGCTCAGGATCGCGTGGTTGCTCCTCCGAGCCTCCGAAGCTTCCGGGCTCGGCGCGTTCGTTGGTGGCGGCCACGCCCGGACGATCTTCGATGCCAACACGAAGCCAGCACCGTAGCGCCGCCGCCAGACACCTCTGGGCTTATCGCGCTGCTCACCGACGATTTCCTGACTGGGCGGCCGTGATGATTTTCTACGCCGCGCTCCACGTTGTGGAGTCCCGCTTTGCCGACGATCGTGTTCACAACTCAACCCACGCGGAGCGGGAGCACTTCATCAAAACTTCGTTCCGCCTTCTCTGGCAGCCGTACCACCGCCTGCAATCCGAGTCCATGAAGGCGAGGTACCTCCAAGGCGGCGCGTTCTCGATGAATTCCCACGCTGTGGACGCCGAACTACGCCGAGGCAAGTACAACTCGCTGCGCCGACTGCTCCGAACCTAACGCCGCCGCCGGCCCAGCGCCAACACTCCCGCCGCGACCACCGCCAGCGTG
>DDSG01000062.1:2567-2742 GCA_002343325.1 Phycisphaerales bacterium UBA2396
CCCGCCGCGACCACCGCCAGCGTGCCCGGCGTGGGGATCGACGTGATCACCCACACCACCGCCTGCTCGCGCGTGTACCCCTGCCGCATCGCCCGGCCGGAGATCCGCACCGTCCCGTCCGGCGACACGCTGATCGCCGACGCTGTCGACTCCCAGTACTCCGATCCCAGGAAGT
>DDSG01000062.1:2761-2918 GCA_002343325.1 Phycisphaerales bacterium UBA2396
AGCGTCCCCGTCGTCGCCGAGATCTCGGCCCCGATCACACCCTCGGGCGTCAGGTCCACGAACGACTCCGCCGACCCGCGCCACAACGCCGCGCGGTACCCCACCTCGCCCAGCAGCACCCGACCCACCTGCACATTCCCCTCCACGTCCCACGCCA
>DDSG01000026.1:0-17052 GCA_002343325.1 Phycisphaerales bacterium UBA2396
CAGCCTTGTCCTCTTCCGATCTAGCGGCACGACCTGCTGCCCCGATGCGTCCAGGTCGTCGTAGTCCCTCAGGACCCCCCCCCCGCCCCCCGGCGGCTCGAGACGCCCCTGCCGATCGTGCACGAACCCGATCAGCGCGGCCAGTGCCGCGATCCGCCTCGCCCGCACCCGCCCCTCGTCCCCCGCGGGAAGGTCCGCGTGCGCGAGATTCGCCCGTGCCACGATCTCCGACACCGCCGACGCCGCCGATCGTGTCGCCACTTCTCCCTTCAGCGCCGCCGACAACTCCAGGAACCGCGACACCCCGGGCTCCGCCGCCGCGCGACCCGCCAACCACAACCCAAAGCCCGGCATCGTCCGCCGGTCCTCCTCCGCACGGGCCACCTCCGCCGCGTACAGATTCGCCAGCCGCGCCACTGTCTCCGGCGGCGTCGAACAGGGCGGCCTCACCAGCACCCGACGCACGTCCGCCACCCGCGATTCATCCGTCAACAGTCTCATCCACGACATCGCGTCCATCACGCCGGGGTCCTCGTGCGCCCCCTCGGCACGCTGCCTCGCGACCGCGATCCCCTCCAGCTCCAGCGCCTCCGCCACCCGCTCCAGATCCAGATGCGACCGCGCCAGCACCGCGTACTTCGACAAAGGCAGCGACCCGCGCTCCGTCAGAATCTGCGCCGCGATCAGCGAGCCGAACTGATAATCATCGTCCGTTTCCACATGCCACACCCCGCTCCCGGGCTCTTCGCCCTTCCCCGACTCCACACGCTTGCCCGGCGCGAACCGCTCCCCAAGCCCGCGCACCACCGCGTTCGCCACCGCCACCACGCCCGGCACGCTCCGGTAGTTCTTCGTCAGCTCGATCGTCGTTGCGTTCGGCCACGCGTCCACAAACTTCTGGAACGCCCGGTCGTCACCCCCGCGGAAGGCGTAGATCGCCTGGTCATCATCCCCCACGATGCAGACGTCCGCCTTCACCCCCGGCGCCAGCCCGCGCAGAAACTCCATCTGCGCCGGGTTGCTGTCCTGATACTCGTCCACGATGAAGTGCTTCCACTCCGAGCGAACGATCGCCGCCGCCGCCCCGTTCTCCCGCAGCAGCCGTGCGGGCAGCGAGATCAGGTCCCCGAAGCTGATCCACCCCCGACGAAGCCGCTCCTCGCCCAGCAGGTGCCCGAGGCGCGCCGTGTCGCGCAGTTTCTCGCCCTCCGACCGCCTCGCGCGCGCCTGTTCGCTCTCCCCCGTAGCCGCCAGGTCCTCCGCCGCCACGCGCATCGCCCGATCGAACGTCACCGCGAAGTCCTGCATCCGCTCGATCTGTCGCAGCGCCTCTTCCGTCGCCGTCTCGATCCCCACGCCCAGCGCCCACCGGAACAGCCGCTCCCGCTGCACGATGTCCCGCACCAGCCGCCTCGTCTGCGCCGAATCGATGATGTCGGGCGACGGCGGCAGCCCCAGCATGTCCCCAAATCGCCGCAAAAGCCGCGAGCCCAGCCCATGAAACGTGTGCACGTTCACCCGGTCCGCCAGCCCCCCGCCCAGGAGCGACCCCAACCGCTCGCGCATCTCCTCCGCCGCCTTCACCGTGTACGTCACCGCGACGACCGACTCCGGCTCCGCCCCTCGACGCTCGATCAGATCCCGCACCCGATGGATGATGACGCGTGTCTTGCCCGTCCCCGGGCCCGCCAGCACCACCAGCGGCCCGCCACTCCACTGGACCGCCCGAACCTGCGCCTCGTTGAGTCCATCGCTCATCCCCACCATCCTACCCGCACGCGCACCTACGCCTTCTTCCTCATGTACAGGTGCAACGCCATCCCGTGATAGACGTGCGTCTCAGGCCCAACCGCGCCCGCCATCGTCAGATCCACCGGGTGCCGCTCCACCTTGCCCGCACCCTCCGGCTCACCCGTCTCTTCCACCAGCATCTCGGCGTCCTCCCACCCCTCCTCCGACATCGGCTCCTCGATCACAGGCTCCTCTGCGCCCGCCATCGCCGAACCGATCTCCTCCTCCGTCAGCCAGCGCCCCTCATCCTCCCTCGGCTCCTCGTACCCATCCCGCCCGCGACGCCGACCCTTCCGTTGCCACGCCTTCTTGGGCTTCTCAGGCTCCGCCGCCGGCCCCGCCTCGGGCTCCTCCGACAGGCAAGGCCAGGGCGTTCTCAGCACGGCAAACCCCGTGTCGTCCAGCAACGCCACCGCCGACTCAAACTGCGCCTTGATCCGCGCCCACGTCCCCGGATCCCTGACCATCGGGTACGGTGGATCAAAGAACACCAGATGCAAAGGCCTCGGACACCGAGCCAGCGCGCCGATCCCGAGCGCATCCCCGTTCACCAGCTCCACCCGATCCGCGCACCCCAACGATTCCACGTTCTTCTGCAACAGGCGAAAGACCTCTCGGTCCCGCTCCACCATCACCACCTTCGACGCCCCGCGGCTCACCGCCTCAAGCCCGATCGGCCCCACGCCCGCAAACGCGTCCAGCACCGTCGCACCCTCAAAGTGCCCGCGCAACAACTGAAAGAGCGACTCCTTCACCCGATCCGGGATCGGCCTGGTCTTCTCCGCGTCCGGCGGCGTGATCAGATGCCGACGCCGATATTGCCCCGAGATGATCCTCAGCATGTCCCAGCAAAGCCCCCCGGCACCACCCCGTCAAGCCGCCGACCCGAAAAAGGCCAAGGCGGCCTCAGCAAAGGCCGCCCTGCCGTCTCCTCTCTCGATCGGTCCCACCCCACATCCCACACGCCATCAGCGATCCAGGAGATCAATCGCGCACGTCGTACATCGAGGGGCTTCAAGCCCCGTCACCACCTGCCAGAACGGCTCCCCGCACCCGTCCGACCACCACGACCGGAACTGCCCCGCCTCGTTCTCAAAGTACTCAAGCAATCGCCCCGACCCCACGAACACCGACCGCTGAATCAGCAGCAGGTCGTCGCTCACGTACTCCGCCTCCGCCGCCACGCCCGCCATCGCGTCCACCAGCCGCCCGAACAACTGCGGATCAGCCGACAGCAGCACGTCCGCGTCATTCCAAATGAAGTACCGGAACTTCGCCGCCCGCCTCCCGGGCATGCTCACCCGATACCGCAGCAGCGACGTCACGCTCCCCGGCCCATCCACCCGTCTCGCCAGCACCGGCCCCGGCAAACCCCGCTCCAACTGGTGGCAGAACCCCTCCAGATCCGCGATGTACCGCCCATACAGCGTGCACACCTCGGTTTCCTTCTGGCTCCCCAGGAACTGCGTCAGCGAGGCCGCGAATTGCAAACGCCTCGACGCGTGGTCCGACGCCGCAACAAGGTGCTGCTCATCAAGCAACTGCACCACATCGGGCTGCCAATCGGCGACCACAAGCGGCGAATCGGGTTGGCGTGAAAGCGCACTCATGCCTCAGCCTGAACCCGGACTTCACCACTCGTCCGAGGGATATTCGATGGGAACATGGACGCTTCCGCGCCCCTGCTTCAGCGTCAATGTGCCTCACGAATTGAATCCAGACCACCCGAATGCACGGAATAATCCACAAACTCGGATTATTTGCACCTAGGATTTACACCGGCTTCGACTTTACAAACCCCAGTTCTCGGTTGTCGATCTGGGGTGTATACCCCCCTAGTCGTGCGGATTTTTGACACTAGCATGTCTTCACATGTTCACACCATCCCCCTTGAAGGGCAGTCTGTTGGTGGGAATGATCTTTGGTTCGACAAGTACTTGGCCCTGAACAAAGGAACAACCCATGGTGAGTGCAATCCCCGCCCACACACCCGCTGATGACCTTCTCGCCCGTACGGCCGCTCGCGCTCACGATGTCGCCGGCCTGCCCGCCATCGCCACCACCGACTGGTGCGACCGCGCCGCTGCCATTCTCGCCGCCATCGCCCCAACCTTCCGCGGCCGCGCCGCCGTCATGGTCGCCGATCTCGCCGCTGGCGGTGCCATCCGCCGCATCGAAGCCATCGGCGTCGTCTACCGCCGCGCCGGCGAACTCGGCGGCAGCGTGACCCCCGATTCCGCCGCCTCCGCCTCCCTTCAGCGTCTCAGCGGCGTCGGTTTCGACCCCCTGACCGCCGACGGCCTGCTCGTCGGCCACCTTGGTGCCATCGCCCGCGTCGACGCCTGGGCCGACATGCCCCTCGCTCGCGCCCTGGGCGGCTCCTCCATGCAGCCCACGATCGTCGCCTCCGTTCCCCTCGCCGGTGCCGGCAACGCCCGCCACCTCGTCATCGCCCTGGCCGCCGAAGCCGCCGCGCCGGCGCTCGAAGCGGGGGTGGCCTCGGTCGTCAAGGCACTCATGCCGCTCCTCGCCGCCCGCGCCCGCACCGCCTTCGGCGACGAGTCCTCCCCCTCCTCCGCCATCAGCGACCGCGAGCAGGTCGTCCTCAATCAACTCATCCTCGGCAAGAGCGTGCGCCAGATCGCCGAAGAACTCGGCCGCAGCCCCCACACCGTGCACGACCACGTCAAGAGCCTGCACCGCAAGCTCAACGCCTCGAGCCGCGGCGAGCTCATCGCCCGCGTCCTCGGGTACGTCTCCAAGGCGACCCGCATCCGCGACACCCACCGCAACACCGCCGGCTAAGCCCGGGCCCCGCCCCGCTATGCTCCCCGCGTGAGCACCACCGGCGCGTCGTTCATCACCGACAAACCCGCCCCTCCCATCGCTCGGGAGGGGTGGCCTATTTTGGCTGGCTTCGTCGTCGTCTCGCTCGGCGCGACCACCGCCGCCGCCTGGGCACACCCCATCGCCGGCGCGGTCGTCGGGCCCGCCGCACTCATCCTCACCCTCTGGGCCTTCTGGTTCTTCCGCGATCCCGCCAGACGCATTCCCGCCGACCCTGAACTCATTCTCTGCCCCGCCGACGGCGTCATCTGCCAGATCGTGCCCGCCTCACCCCCGCCCGAACTCGGACTCACCCCCGAGCAGACCCAGGGCATGACCCGCGTCAGCGTCTTCATGAACGTCTTCAACGTGCACGTCAACCGCGCCCCGGCCGCCGCCAGGGTCCGCCGCGTCGAGCACAAGCCCGGCTCCTTCCTCAACGCCGCGTTCGAAAAGGCCTCCGAACAGAACGAACGCTGCTCGCTGCTTCTCGAACTACCCGATCGCCGGCTGCTCCCCGTCGTGCAGGTCGCCGGGCTCGTCGCCCGACGCATCGTCTGCCGCGTCAAGCCCGGCGCGGTCCTCGGCCGGGGCGAACGCTTCGGCATCATCCGCTTCGGCTCCCGCGTCGACACCTACCTCCCCGCCGGCGTGACGGCCTCGGTCCGCGTCGGCGAGCGAGTCATCGCCGGAGAGACCGTGCTCGCCTCGCTCCGCGTCGAGTCCGCCGAGACCGACCGCCAAGCCCAGCGCGACCCCGCTCTGGCCGGAGGCTGACATGTTCACGCACGACGAATCTTCGATCCAGCACGTCCCGATCCGCAAGGTGATCCCCAGCGTGATCACCACTGCCTCGATGTGCTGCGGGCTCGCGTCGATCCACTTCTCCCTCAAGGGCGACACCAACGAACTTCTCAAGACCGCCCTCTTCGCCATCGGCCTCGCCGCTCTCCTCGACACCCTCGACGGGCGGGCCGCCCGCCTCCTCAAGGCCACCAGTCGCTTCGGCGCGGTCCTCGACTCACTCTCCGATCTCGTCGCCTTCGGCGTCGCGCCCGGCCTGCTCCTCCACCAGTGGATGCTCAAGGACCAGGGTTCGCTCGGCCTCGCCGCCGTCGTGGCCTTCGTGATGTGCTCCGCCCTGCGCCTCGCACGCTTCACCTCGATGCCAACGCAGAAGCCTTCCCGGTCCGCCCTCGCGATGTTCTTCCAGGGCTTGCCGACCCCGGCCGCCGCCGGTGCCGTGCTCGCCCCCGTCATGCTCGACGTCTCCCGCTACGCCCACATCCGCAGCGAAAAAGTGGTCTCGCCGGAGTACATCCAGGCCCTCGGGCCCGCGCTGGTCATCGCCAACACCTTCATCGTCGCCGCCCTCATGATCAGCCGCATCCCGATGTTCAGCTTCAAAAAGGTCCGCATCCGCCGCGCGGCCGTCGTCCCCCTGCTCGCGCTGATGGGCCTGCTCGTCATCGCGATGTTCAAGGATCCCTGGCTCACCATGCCCCTCATCGTCTGGGGCTATCTCGCCACGATCCCCTTCAGCTTCGCCGCGTATCGCAAAGCCTCGGCGGAGATCCGCCGTCTCGAAGCCCAGCCCGTCTCCCCCGGAGTTGCCGGATGATCAATCGATCAGTGTCTGCGACGCTCGCACTCACCCTCGCCTTCGCCGCCGGCTGCGCCACGTCGCATCACGGCTCGCCTCTCGCTTCCGACAGTCCAGCCGCAACCCCACCCCGTTCCATCGCCGATCCCGCGTTCCTCGAACAATTCGCCAGCACCTACCGATTCGGCGCCGGCACGCCCCGAGGCTTCTCCGTGACCCCCGACGGAAAGGCCGTCCTGTTCCTTCGTTCCGGCCCACGCTCCGTCGTGCAAGACCTCTACGAGTTCAACGTCGCGACGGGCCAGGAACGTGTCCTCCTCACCGCCGACCAGATCCTCGGCGGCTCCGAGGAAAACCTCTCCCCCGAAGAGAAAGCCCGCCGCGAGCGACTCCGCATGTCCTCCCGCGGGATCGCCTCCTATTCCCTCAGCAAGGACGGCTCCACGATCCTCGTCCCCCTCTCCGGCAAGCTCTACCTCGTCGATCGCGCCTCCGCCAAGGTGCGAGAAGTCGGCAAGGGCGAAGGCTTCCCCATCGACCCGCGCCTCTCCGACACCGGCTCACTCATCGCCTGCGTCCGCAACGGCTCGCTCCGCGTCATCGACGCCGCCTCCGGGCAGGAATGGGCCCTCGCCACTTCCGAAGCTCCCACGGTCGAATACGGCACCGCCGAGTTCGTCGCCGCCGAAGAGATGGACCGCCGCGAAGGCTATTGGTTCAGCCCCGACGCCTCCAAGATCGCCTTCACCCGCGTCGATACCGCCGGGCTCGAGATCTTCACCATCGCCGACCCGACCTTCCCCGAGCGCCCCGCCCAGACTTGGCCTTACCCCCGCCCGGGCAAGAAGAACGCCGACGTTCAACTCTTCGTTAGCAAGCCCCAGGGGGGCGAACCGACCGAAATCCGCTGGGACCGCGAGGCGTATCCCTACCTGGTCACCGTGACGTGGGAGAAGAACGCTCCGCTCACGCTCGTCGTGAGCAACCGCGCCCAGACCGAGTTCCTCGTGCTCGCCGCCGACGACAGCACCGGCTCGACCACCACGCTCATCCGCGAGCAGGACAACGCCTGGATCGAGATCCGCCAGAGCGTGCCCCACTGGCTCGCCGATGGCTCCGGGTTCCTCTGGATCTCGGAATCCTCGGGCTGGCCCGAGCTGCGCTGGCACGACCGAGCGGGCAAGCCCATCGCCACTCTTGCGGGTGAAGCCATCGGCTTCCGAGACCTCATCCACGTCGACGACGAACGCGGATTTGCCTATGTCTCGGCGAGCTCGGACCCCACCGAAAGCCACGTCTGGGCCGTGCCCCTCCGTGCAAGAATCGCCCCGCGTCAGATCACCGAAGGTTCCGGGCTGCACAACATGACCTTCAGCAAGCGCAGCCGGACCTCGGTCCGCTCGTCCGTCACGGCCGACGGGCAGCGCTCGTGGACGGTGCTCGACGAAGGCCGCGACGCCGGCCGGATCGCCTCCGTCGCCGAAGCCCCGCCCTTCATGCCCGCGCCGCAGTGGACGCTGGTCGAGGCCGACGGGCATTCCTTCCACGCGAGCATCCTGAGGCCTCGGAACTTCGTCCCCGGCCGAAAGTACCCGGTGATCGCGTCGGTGTACGTCGGGCCGACCGCCAAGACGGTGACCAAGAACCCCTACGCCAGCCTGCTGAACCAGTGGTTCGCGGATCATGGGTTCATCATGGTCGCCATCGACAACCGAGGCACGCCCGACCGCGGACGCAATTGGCAGCGTGCCTGGAAGGAGCAGTCGGGCAACCCCAAGGGCGATCTGATCGAGGTCGGCCTGCGCGATCACGCGGCCGCGATGGTCGCGTTGGGTACGCGATTCCCCGAGATGGACATGGATCGGGTCGGCGTGTACGGGTGGTCGTTCGGCGGGTACGCCAGCGCGATGTTCGCGATGCGTCGCCCGGACATCTACAAGGCCGCCTGCGCCGGCGCCCCGGTGACCGCGTGGGAGGACTACGACACGACGTACACCGAGCGGTACCTGGGCCTCCCGCAGGACAACCCCGAGGGGTACGCCAGCAGCAACGTGCTGACGTACGCCAAGGACCTGAAGGTGCCGCTGCTGCTGGTGCACGGCACCGCGGACGACAACGTGTACTTCATGCACGCGCTCAAGATGGCCGACGCGATGTTCCGGGCGGGCAACCACTTCGAGTTCCTGGTGCTGCCCGGGTTCACTCACATGGTGCCCGACCCGGTGGTGAACCGGGCGCTGTACTCGCGGATCGCGCAGTTCTTTGTACGTGAGCTTCAGGCGGATCGGGAATAGACAAACGGCGGACGGTCCGTGAAGGGGCCGTCCGCCGCGGGTCTCAGATCACTGTTGGTTCAGGCCGCCAGCCCGATGCCGCGGCGGGTGCCGCAGTTCTCGCCGTTGAAGTTGGCGTTGGGGAAGCCGGGGGTCTGCACGCCGCCGAAGTAGGGCGTGTAGAAACCGGGGCTGAAGAACGAGGGCGTGAAGAAGTTTGGGGTGCCGAAGTTCTGGCCGAAGAACGCCGGGTTCTGCCCGAAGAACGCGGGAGTGAAGAAGCCCGTGTTGAAGAAGTTCGGCGTGAAGCCCGTGTTGTTGGCAAACCACGGCGTGGCGTTGAAGCCGTTGTAGCCGCCAAAGCCGGTGCCAAAGCCATTGAAGCCGAACGTGTTGTTCCAGGGCGTGCTGTTCCAGCCGTTGGCGGTCCAGGGCGTGGTGTTCCAGAAGCCGTTGGTGCCGTAGGTGTTGTTCCAGTTGCCGAAGAACGCGGGAACGTTGTTCCACGGCGTGTTGCCGTAGGTGTTCCAGGGCGTGCTGCCGAAGAACCACGGCGTGCCGGCAAACCCGTTGAAGGTGTTCCAGGGCGTCAGGCCGAACGTGTTGCCGAAGGTGTTGCCAAAGGTTTGACCAAAGTTCTGGCCAAACGGCAGGCCGTAGCCGGGGGTGCCGTTCTGTGCAAATCCGTTCTGCGTGTAGCCGGTCTGGTTGAAGGCGTTCGGGAAGCCCTGCTCAGCGTTGAGGCCGGCGAAGTAGCCGTTGGGCCAGAAGCTGGAGGTGGCGAAGTAGGCGGTGGGGTTGCCCGGGATGGGGTACCCGTTGGTGCCGTAGGGCGTGGTGTTGGTGGGGGTCGAACCGGGGTGGCCGGGGAAGAAGCCGTTGGTGGTCCCGGTGGTGGTGGACGTGTTCGTGCAATTCGGCATGATGCTCCTCGTCTCGAGTCCTTTCGAGCCGACCGTTCGATCGCACACGCGTCCGACGCAGGTCGCTCGCTCTGGCCATTCCTTTGGCCCGGGATCGTGCCGTGGGGACACGGCCGACCACCCAGACAAGCCCGAGTTGGGGCGGGTCTTTCGTGGCATTCCAATCACGGACCGCAGATTCATCGGGATCGCGGGGGCGTGCGCTCACCGGCGGGAGTTCCGGCGGGACGGAAAAGTCAGGTACGGTCCGGATAATCGCGGGCCAATCTCTCCAAACACCCCCAAACCGCGGAACCCGGCCCCCTCCCGAGCGTCGATATACTCCCGGAGAGCGTGTCCCGGGGGGGCACGCCTGCGGGGTGGGCGTGACTGGGGATTAGGAGTGTTCGGCATGCGATTGAATTCGAACCGTCGTCTGGTCGCCGCTGGTGTGCTGCTCGCGGTGCTCGGCGGGACGCAGGCGCTCGCTCAGGAGTCGGCGACACCCGCCGACGCCAAGTCGCGCACGGTCGAGGTCAATCCGGGCCGTGCCGAGGCGGTGCATCCCGGTGCCGCCACGCTCAGCCGGCTGATGCGTCCGGTGACGATCGAGTTCAACGGGGACCAGCTCGAGAACGTGTTGCGGTTCCTCCGGGATGTCGCGGGCGTCGAGATGGAGATCCTCTGGGCCGACGACCGCAATGCCAGCGGGCTCGACAAGGAAAAGTCGATCACGCTCAACGCCCGCGGGCTCAGCGTGCTCAACGTGCTCGAGAAGGTGCTTGAGCAGGCCGCGTCGGGCTCGCTCACTGGCGGCGCCTCGTGGCAGCTCACGGACAACGGGCAGCTCCAGGTGGGCACGAAGGATCGCCTGAACCAGTATCGGCGGCGTTCGATCTACGACGTTGCCGACCTGATGTTTGAAGTCACCGACAAGACTCAGGTGCCCGAATTCGACCTTCAGAGCGCCTTCCAGCAGGGCGGCGGCGGTGGCGGCGGCGGCGGGCAGAGCCCGTTCCAGACACAAAACCAGAATCAGCAGGGTCAGGCCCCGATTGACCGCGACGAGAAGATGCGCGATCTCCAGCGCCTGATCACCGACCTGGTCGAGACCGAGCAGTGGGTCGACAACGGCGGCGACGGGGCCAGCATCACCCGCTGGCAGAACACGTTCATCATCAACGCGCCCGATTACATCCACCGGCAGATCGAGGGATACTCCTTCTGGCCCAAGACGCCCGCCACGACCGGCGGCAACGCCGCCAAGGGGCGGTATGTCACGCTTGATCTGCGGATGCTCAACTCCACACCCGACGTGCCGATGCGTCAGCGTGAGGTGACCGCGTTCGTCCCCGGCCGATGATCGGTCCGACATCCTTCGCGAATCGCAAGGCCCGCCCCGCTTGATGGGCGGGCCTTGTCGTTCAGGAGGTGATGAGCACCCAGATCGCGGCCGCGAGGCAGAGCACGCCCAATGCGATGGACGCGCGGGATGGGCGAGCGTCGCGCAAACGCCCGCCGATGACGACCGTGCGCAGCAGCGATGCCGCCATGAGCATGAGGGAGAAGGACGCGATGAACACGGCTCCGGCGGCGATGCGGCCCGTGGTGCGGGCCATCGGCGTCGGGCCGAGCCCCGCGACGCGGCTGATGCCCCAGGCGATGACGAAGAGGCAGGCGAGCGTCAACGCGCCACCGGCCCAGAGGAGGGGTTTGCCCGCACTCGCCGGCTTTGGGCCGCCCACCTTGGGCTCGGCCACGGGCATGGCGATGACCGTCCCGCACTCGGGGCATTGGATCCCCCCGGCGTCGCGCAGGTTGTACCCGCAGGCGTGGCAGGTGAAGTCGCGGCCTTGCAGGCGCTCCTTGAGCATGGGCGACTCGGAGGACATCGTGGAACGATATCGCGCGTGAGCGGCCCGCCCGTATCATGCGTCAGCGGGAGGTCTCATGCTCGAACGGTACATCGTGCGGGGTGTCGACGCGCAGGGTGCGGAAGTGGTCCGCGAGGTCAGCGCGGATTCCATCGCCGCGGCCGAGGGGATCGGGCTTGACGCCGGCATCCGCGTGACGGGCGTGACCTTGGCCGGTGCTCGGGGCAGTGCCCCGAAGCGATCACCCGACGCTGCCGACGCGGCGTCCGCCGGCGCCGAGGAGGTGGCCTGGACCGGAACCCCGAGCCATTGGCCGAACCTGTGGCGGTATCTGCTCATCATCACGATCCCATGGGCGATCTGGGTGTCGATCGTGATCGCGACGACGCGGTTTACCATCACGACCCAGCGACTTCGCATTGTGACCGGCGTGTTCAGCAGACACACGGAGGAGATCGAGCTGTACCGAGTCCGCGACACGGGCATCTCCCAGACGCTGCTCCAGCGTGTCGTCGGGCTCGGCACTCTGTCGATGCAGACGACCGACGCCAGCATGCCGAATGTCACGCTGGCGAACATCCGCGATGCGCACGGCGTGCGCGAGACGCTCCGCCGGATCGTCGAGCGTGTCCGCCGAATCCAGAAGGTCCGCGAGATCGAGATGACCTGACGCTACTCGCCCAGGAACCACAGCCTGCGGTGGCGCTTTCGCTGCTCTCCGAGTGTCCGGACGGCACCCTCGCGGATCGCGTCGATCGCCTCGTCGAAGGAATCGGTCACGGTCAGCAGATTGATGTCCGCCTCGTCGATCGTGCGTGCGCGGAGCAGCGTCGTGCGGACAAAGTCCATCATGGGGTTCCAGTACGACGTGCCCATCAGCACGATCGGGAAGTTCAGCACCTTGCGCGTCTGAACGAGCGTCGCGATCTCCCAGAGTTCGTCGAGCGTGCCGAACCCGCCCGGCATGCAGACGAACGCGTAGCTGTACTTGACGAGCATGACCTTGCGAACGAAGAAGTACCGGAACTCGACGAATCGGTCGACGTACGGGTTGGGCTGCTGCTCCTTGGGAAGGATGATGTTGCAGCCGATGGACCGTCCGCCCGCCTCGCGTGCGCCACGGTTGGCCGCTTCCATAATCCCCGGCCCCCCGCCTGTCATCGTGGTCATCCCGAGCCCCGCGATGCGGCGGCCCATCTCGCGGGCCATCTCGTAGGAGGGGTGGTTCTCCCCGAAGCGGGCGGAGCCAAAGACGGTGACACAGGGGTCTAGGAAGTGCAACGCCCGGAACCCGCGGATGAACTCGGCGAAGATGCGGCAGGCCCGCAGGAACTCGTCGAGGCGGCTCCTTGGGCCGGCGAGAAACTCCTGTTCGGCGCGGCTGCCGGGTTGCTTGCCCCAGGGCTGCCCGGTGGCCGGCGAGAGCATCGGTGGGCCGTCCATTCCGGTGAAATTGTCCTGTTCCATGGCCTCCACAGTATCGGCGAAGGGATGGGGGCGGTGCTCGGCCTCGGAATCCCGTGCATCGGCTTGCGTTGGGGATCGCTTCGCGGGTATTCTGGACCGGTTGGTCTGTCGGAGAGATAGAATCGTGACCAGCGAAGTACGTCCATGACGTGCGAATGAAGGGACGCGTCTATGCCGACTCAGGCGACGAACGATAACGACCGGGGCAAGGCCGCCCCCGAGCCGCACGCGCTCGGCGTGGGCTGGCAGGCCTTGGTCGAGGATTCGGGCGTCGCGGTGCTGCTGCTGTCCCCCGAGGGGACCATCCTCTTTTCGAGTGAGGCGGCGGCGTCGCATTTCGGTTTGCCCGGCGGAGCTTCGGGGACGTTGGCGGGTCGTCGCCTGCACGAGATTCTCACCCCCGAGATCGCGACGGAGCGTCTTGCCTTTGTTCGCCGTGTCGCGGATCAGAACGCGCCCCTGGTGATCGAGCACACGCAGCTCGGGCGTCGGTATCGCTCGACCCTGAGGCCTTTCCCGGCCGACGCGGCGGGGAACCAGCGCGTGCTGATGGTGACCAGGCCGATCGCCGCCGCCGCCGCACCCAGCCAGGGGGTCGAGGTCGTCAAGGCCCGGCACAACGACTTCGGGCCGCTGTCATCGCTCACGCCGAGGGAAATGGAAATCCTGTGCCTGATCGGTCAGGGGATGGCGACGGCGGACATCGCCAAGCACCTGCACCGCAGCGAGAAAACGGTGGAGTGGCATCGCGTGTCGCTGGGCAACAAGCTGGGCGTGACCAACCGCGTCGAGCTGGCCCGCATCGCGATCCGTTCGGGGCTCGTTGAGAACGAGGGCGGCAAGTCCTCCGCCGAGTAGCGAGCACGCAGAAATCGGGCTGCGGGCACGCCGGCCCGAGCGAAGGGAGCTCGCGTTATCGCAATTCGATCACGACGGGCACCGCGATCCAGGCGCTCCACTGGGCCGGAGGCTGTGTCCACCAGAGCAATGACTCGGGCGTCAACGCACGCGCGGGAGACGAGGCAAGGATCGGCCGGTCGGCCTCGGCAAACTCGACCTGCCCGAGCCGATCGGCGAGGGTTTCCTCGAGCGCCCGCAGCGCCTCGGCGGAAGGGGCGACCGACGCGAGGGAGACTTGTTCGAGCCGCTCGGGCTTGCGCCAGCGGAGCATCTCGCGGGCCGATTCATCGAGCCCCTGCATCGGGATCTTCCAGTCGTCGCCGGCGAAGGCGGGTCGCGGCTCGGGTGTGCCGGGTGATGGCTGGGGGTTGGTCAGTGCCGCGGCAAACTCGGGCGGTGCGCTGGCCGCGATCGTCCAGACGCGCGAGGGCTCGCGTCGATCGGCGAGAGCCGCCAGGCGATCCGAGACCTTGCCGTTCTCGCGGCTGACCACGCGCACGACCAGCCGACCTTCGCGAGCGAGCGCCAAGGCACGGTCGTACTCGCTGCTGCGGGCCTCGCTGGGGAGCATCGGGATCACGACGCCGCCCGCGACCCGAGTGCCCGACGCGCCCTCGGAGGCGAGGATCAGCGGATTGGCGGGTGAGGGCGAGGGGTTGTCGGTCGATTCGGTGTGATCGTTCGAAATCGGGGCCTGATCGATGGCCAGCGGGCCCATGTCGGGACGCGGCTGTGTTGGGTCGCCCCCGGCCGCGATCGTGCCGTTGTTGGGCGTGCCACCCGACATCACGCGCACGCCGACATAGACGCCACCCACGGCCGCCAGGAGCATCGCCGCGGCGGCGGCGGCCATGCGGCGCGGAGCGGTCCAGAAGGCGGGGCGACGAGGAACAACCACGGAGACCGCCAGCCCCTCGGTTCGTTCGCCCACGAGCCGAAGGTTCTGCAGGGCATCGCGCTGGGCCCGAGCCAAGGCGCGGTCGATGAGATCACTGGGGGCCGAGACTTCGGGCAGAGAGGCGAGCAGGGCGCGGTCGGCCCGCATGCCCGCGACGAGCTCCGCGAGGTGGGGAGGGAGCGAGTCAAGGTCGCCCGGCGCGGGGGCCGACTCGGCGAGCGCCAGCAGCGCCGCTTCGTCCAGGCCGTCGGGGATCTGTCTCGGGTCGTACTTCACCGTCGCTGCTCGTCCAGTCCGGGCGTCGAGCGCCCTCGTGGTTCCCTCGCTGTGATCGAAGCGGCGCCGGAGCGTCGCCTCGCATGAACCTCCACCGCCTCCCTCAGGGCCGCCCTCGCACGGAAGAGCCTGCTCTTGACCGTGCCCACGGCGATTCCGAGGACCTCACCGATCTGCTCGTAGTCCAGACCCCGCTGATCGCGCAAAAGAAGGATCACGCGTTGTTCGGGATCGAGGCTCGAAAGGGCCGCGAGCATCTGCTCCCGGTCCTCCTTCTCTTCGACGCTCTGCGCGGCGGACTGTTCCCTCGATTGTGAGAGAGAAGTGCCCAGCGACGATTCTCGGTCCCCGGAAGGTGTGGGCGACGGCGCATCCAGACTGCCGTGCCGGCGGAGCTTCTCGGAACGCAGCTTGGACAGGCAGACGTTGATCACGATCCGCGTCATCCAGGTGGTGAACGACGCACGCCCGTCGTAGCTGTCCAGCCCGTGAATGACCTTCACGATCGCGTCCTGCAGCAGATCGGCCGCCATCTCGCGGTCGTGGACAACACGCAAACAAAGACCGAACATACGGTGGTGGTGGCGTTGGAGCAGTTGGGCCAGAGCGGCCTGGTCGCCGCGGCGGCCTGCCTCGAGCAGGGTGCGGTCGTCGGGCTCGGGGGCGCTGGGGCTCATGGGCCGGGGCATCCTAGCCGGTCGGCCGCCCCGTCTGGGGTTGGGGCCCAGCAGCCAACTGATCCAGCGTTCGACGGTTGGGTTGCGTCGGGCCACCGGGCGGGAGGGTACCCCGGGCGCGGGCGATCCCGGGCCGAGCGGGGCCGGCGGGAGGGGATCGTCGGGGGCCGACGGAGGGGTTGTTCGGCCTGCTGAGTGGTTCAACGACCCCCCGGTTCGACGCGTTGACCCCCGCCGTGTTCACAAATCCACCGGATCCTCCACGATGGCATGTCGAGTCGAGCGAACGACTTGCGGCCCGGGCTGGGAAATCACGCTGCACCGAGCCGTGGAGGGGTGCTCCACGAGGACCAAACAGGCGGTCTTCCCATACGCTCCGGCATGACCCAGTACGACACGTACACCTCGCCCCTCGCCGAGCGGAACGCCAGCCGGGACATGCTCAGGCTCTGGTCGCCCAGGCACAAGTTCAACACGTGGCGGCGGATCTGGCTCGCCGTGGCCGAGGCGCAGCACGAGATGGGGTTGCCGGTCTCGATGGAGCAAATCGAGGAGTTGCGGGCGGTCGTCGAGCGGAAGAACCCCGACGGCACCGTCGGCATCTCCGACGCCGAGATCGAGGCGGCCAGGCGGCACGAGCGCGAACTGCGGCACGACGTGATGGCCCACGTGCACGCGCTGGGGGACGTGTGCCCCGGCGCGAAGGGGATTGTTCACCTAGGGATGACGAGCCAGGATGTGGTGTGCAACGCGGATGCGATCATCATCGATGCGTCGCTCTCGCTGGTGTGGACCAAGATCGCCCGGCTTGTCGTCGGATTTGGTGAGCAGGCGAGCCGCTTTGCCCGGCTGCCCACGCTGGGATTCACGCATTATCAGCCCGCCCAGCCCGTCACCACGGGGAGGCGCTGCGCGGGGTGGGCGTACGAGGTTCATCTTGCGGGACAGGCGTTGTTTGGTGCTTGGGAGAAGTCCGCCTTCAGGGGGTTCAAGGGAGCAACGGGAACTCAGGCTTCGTTTCTTGCCCTGTTCGCGGGCGACCACGCAAAGGTGGATCGATTCGAGGGTCTCGCGCTCCGGCGGCTGTACGGCCGGGACTGCGCGGGCATGACCCATGTGATCTGCGGGCAGACGTATCCCCGCGTGACGGACGCGATCCTGTTGGCGGGTCTGTCGAGCGTCGCGTGCGTGCTGCACAAGATCGCCACCGATATCCGCCTGCTGTGCAACCGCAAGGAGATCGACGAGCCTTTCGAGGACAAACAGATCGGCAGCAGCGCGATGCCTTACAAGCGCAACCCGATGCGGTGCGAGCGGGTCTGCGGCCTGACGCGGTTTGTGATGAACCTGGTGGGCAACGCGTACGACACGGCGGCGACGCAGTGGCTTGAGCGCACGCTCGACGACTCGTCGAATCGGCGGCTGTCCCTGCCCGAGGCGTTCCTGGCCCTCGACGGCGCGCTCGATCTCATGCACAACGTGGCGGGCGGGCTGGTGGTGCACGAGGCGACGGTGCGGAAGAACCTGATGGCCGAGCTGCCCTTCATGGCCACCGAGAACATCCT
>DDSG01000026.1:17262-17384 GCA_002343325.1 Phycisphaerales bacterium UBA2396
CTTCATGGCCACCGAGAACATCCTGATGGAGTGCGTGAAGCTCGGTGGGGATCGTCAGGAGTACCACGAGCACATCCGCCGGCATGCGCAGGCCGCCGGCATGCGCGTGAAGCAGGAGGGGC
>DDSG01000026.1:17724-18062 GCA_002343325.1 Phycisphaerales bacterium UBA2396
GGCGGAGCGTGGAGCAGACGGAGCAGTTTCTTGCGGAGGTCGTCGAGCCCCTTCGCGAGAAGTACGGGCGGGCGATCGCCGAACTCGGCGACTCGTCACCCAAGGTCTGAAGCCGCGAGAGCATCCAAGGCCCGTTGTTTTCGGACCTTCGCCCTCCTAACCCGCCTTGGGTGGAACTTGGCGGGTGACGCAGCGTACAGATCGGTCCGGAGGGGTCCGATGATCGCGGTGGTCCGGCCGCGCATCGGCGGGGGGCCGAGATCTGTCTTGAAGGATTGTCCTTGTGCGGGACGTCCGGAAAGACCAGACTATGGTGGGTTGGAGATGGGGTTGGGGGT
>DDSG01000104.1:0-19998 GCA_002343325.1 Phycisphaerales bacterium UBA2396
GTGCTGCCGCCGGTGTTCTGCTACGTCTCCCTCGCGGCGTGGGCGCTGGCGGTGGCGACGGCGCGGATGGATTCCGCAATCGACCTGCCCCCGTCCCTGGGCGTGCTGCCGCCGGTGTTCTGCTACGTCTCCCTCGCGGCGTGGGCGCTGGCGGTGGCGGGGATGGGGTATGCGGTGTGCGTGAGCGCTCGCGTGCGCAAGTGAACGTGTGTCGGCTCGTGCGAGGTGGCGGCTAAATCCCCGCCCCGGCCCTCCACCACGGGGCCGAGACCGGGCGCGAACCCGTGAAACCCCGGCGCTGTATATCCCTATAAGCTTGTCCAGTATTCGCCCGGCACGCGAGCCTCGTACCCGGAGCACACCATGCGACGCACCCTCGTCTGGGATCTTCCGACCCGCCTCTTCCACTGGCTCTTCGCCGGGGGTTTTATCGCTGCGGCGGTGATCGCCCTGGGCCTGGGCGATGACAGCCCGCTGTTCCCCTACCACGGGATCATCGGACTGGCGCTGGGGCTGATGCTCGTGCTTCGCGTGGTCTGGGGCATCGTCGGCTCGCGCCACGCGAGGTTTCGCTCCTTCGCGTACGGCCCCGGCGCTGTCGCGGGGTATCTCAAGGGCGTCGTGACCGGGCGCGGATTGCGGTACGCGGGGCACAATCCCGGGTCCGCGTACGTCATCTTTGCGATGCTCGCCCTCATGCTGGGCCTGGCGGTGACCGGCGTGATGTTGGGGCGGGGCAACGAGAGTGTCAAAGACGTACACGAGGTGCTCGTGTGGGCGATGATCGCCGTGGCGGGCGTGCATGTGCTGGGCGTCATCGTGCATTCGATTCGTCACCGCGAGAACCTCACCGCCAGCATGGTCCACGGGTGCAAGGACGTGCAGGAGTCCGACGGCATCCGCACGCCGCGCCGCCTAGCCGCTGCGGTGTTCCTCCTGGTCACGGGGGCGTGGACCGTCGCGCTGGTCAACGCCTACGACACGGCAACGCGCTCGACCACGGTCCCCGCGCTGGGCGTGAGCCTGCAACTCGGCGAGGCACACGACGGCGGGGACCGCCAACACCGCGATCGCGATGACGATTGAGTTTTCAGACGACGTGCCCAGCCGGGGCGTGGGTGAACCATGTACAAGGAGCGATGACGTGACCAAAGCGACACTTCGTCGATCGGGCAGGTCCATCTTGGCCATGAAATATGCGCGGACAGCGATGCGTGCCCTGTTGGGCATCGCGATACTCGTGACAGCCGCGGGGTGTGCCGCCACATCCGCGAACTGCGGGCATGAGCCGGTGTCGGCGCACAACCAGCCGGAATCGACGGCTCTGCCGACCGACGCGTTTCGTCGCCACCACGCCGAGATCATCGAACATCTGGGTCATATCGACGTGATGGCGGTCGCCCTCCGAGGGCAATCACCCGAGGAGCAGCGCAGAACGATGCAGCGGGCCGTAACGTTCCTCAAGGAGCACATCGCGGCCCACGCCGCCGATGAAGAGCGCGTGCTCTACCCCGTCGTGCAGCGGGAGAGCGGCCCGAGCAGCCAGCTGACGGCCGTGCCCATCCACGAGCACCGCATCATCGAACATTTGATCGCGACCCTCGACAAGGAGGCGTCCGAGCCCACGCCCGACGCCGCAGCCTTCGCGCTCACCGCGCACCACCTGACCGGCCTGTTGCTCGGACACTTCGAGATCGAGGAGCAGGTGCTGCTGCCCGTTCTCGACAAGTCCATGACCCCGGAGCAGTTCCAGCAAGAGGTCGCGGACAAGATGCCCCACTGACCGCGCGGCGAACCGGCGAGGGACCCAGTATCCACGACACGAGAGATGTCAACCCTGTTGCTCGGCGTGAGTCTGCAACTCGGCGAGACGCACGAAAGCGCGGACCGCCCGCGGGGACGCAGTGACGGTGGCGATGAGGGCAACACACCGACTCCCAACCGGAGCGCACCATGACAGCAACGATGAAGGCCTTTGTGATGCACGGGATCGGCGAGGTGGGGATCATCGACAAACCGATCCCACGGTCCGGCCCGAACGACGCGATCCTCCGCACGACCGCCGCGCTGATCTGCACGTCGGACACGCATACGGTCGCCGGCGCGATCGGGCCGCGCACGGACCTGACCCTCGGCCACGAGGCGGTGGGTGTCGTCCACGAGTTGGGCCAGGCGGTCGCCGCGACGGGGATGTTCAGGGTCGGCCAGCGCGTCGCGGTCAACGCGATCACGCCCTGCTACGCCTGCGACAACTGCCAGCGCGGCTATCCGTCGTAGTGTGGGGGCATGCTCGGCGGGTGGAAGTTCGCAAACGCCAAGGACGGGAGCATGGCCGAATATTTCCACGTCAGCGACGCGATCGCCAACCTCGCGCCGATCCCCGACGGTCTGAGCGATGAGCAAGCTGCGTACTGCTGCGACATGCTCTCGACGGGTTTCGTGAGCGCGGAGTTCGGGAACATCCCCATCGGCGGGAGCGTCGCGGTCTTTGGCGTCGGGCCGATCGGGATGATGGCTGTCGTCGGGGCGCGCCTGTGCGGCGCGGGCCTGGTCATCGGGGTGGAGAGCAAGCCGGATCGCGCGTCGATGGCCCGGAAGTTTGGGGCTGACCTGGTCGTCGACTTCACGAAGGAGGACCCGGTCGAAGCGATCCGCAAGGCAACCGGGGGCGCGGGCGTGGACACCGCGATCGAGGCGCTGGGATCGCCCACGACGTTCTCGGCGTGCGTCAGCGCGACGCGACCCGGCGGGACGATCTCCAACATCGGATACCACGGCGACGGCGACACCGTGCCTATCCCGCGCCTGGACTGGGGCGTTGGCATGAGCGACAAGACCATCCGCACGGCCCTGTGCCCCGGCGGCTCGGAACGCATGGGCCGCCTAATGCGGTTGATCCAAACCGGGCGTGTCGACCCGCTCGCGATGACCACGCACCGCTTCAAGTTCGCGGATATCAAGCGTGCGTTCACGATGATGCAGACCAAGGAAGACGGCATGATCAAGCCGCTCGTCACGTTCGGGTGATCGCGGGCGCGCGTGGACCGTCGAATGGCCTTCCACGGGTTGCGCTCCGGTCGCCTTGCGGCGACCTTCGCTGCACCCATGGCGACAGGCCGTCGCCCCGATGGGCCCGATGGGGCGGAGAGCGTGCTGCGTTCAAGGGAGGAGGTGGAAGGAGGTGCCGGAGGAACCGCCCCCTCGCCCTCCATAGGTTCGCGGCATCAGTATCACGAAGCCGCGAACGCGGCGCTGTGGCTACGTCCCCGCACGCCCCCCCGCCAGCCCCCGCCGCGCCCGCATCTCCTCGCCCACCGCCGTGAGTTCGGAAGGCGTAAGCAGCGCGCCCGCGAGCGGGAAGACCTCGGACTCTTCGGTGTGGATGTGCCCGCGGTAGAGTTCGCGGAGCGTGTGCAGCAAGGCCGTGAGGTCCGCGGCCTGCGCGGGAGGGAGGGGGCCGCCGCTGTGTTGATCCAGCCACGCTCCGAGCAACACATCGACCTTCGCGTGCAGGGCATCGGCCTGCTCGTGGTCATGTTCGAGCCGCGCGAGCGCCCCGCAAGACTCCGCCCGCGCCGCCGCCGCGACCTTCATCCGCGGGAACAGCGACTCTTCTTCGTCGGCGGTGTGCTTGGGGGCCGCGTGGGCGAAGTAGCGTTTGGCCGTGCGCACCGCGTCGGCGGCCTTGGCGTCGAGCGGCTTGTCGCCGTACTCGCGGGCGATGCGCTGGAGGAGTTCGAGGAACATCTCGATCCGCCGGTGGCAGTCGGTCAGCAGGCCGATGGGTTCATTGAAGTCGTGGCCGGGCGGGGGCCCAGGATGTTCAGCGTGGGGGGAGCGCACATGCTGAATACTATCGCTCGATGGCGCACGACGACCCCGAGCAACCGCCCCCGCTGTCCCCCCCCCACGCAGCCGCTGAAACGTCACGCGACGCTCCAGCCATTGTCCCGCGAGCACATGGGTGGGCTCATCCATGCCCGGAGTCTGCGGCAGGCCGCGGACCAGGATCGTGCGAGCCGCGTTCGCGCGATCGCCGGGTTTCTGCACGCGTGGCGTTGCGAGATCGGCGCACACTTCGATGATGAAGAGCGGATGCTGCTCCCGCTGGTGCATTCTCCGGCGTTGCGGGGCCGTCTGCTGGACGACCACGGCGCCCTCAGGCGATTGGCCGAGCAATGTGAGCGGGATCCGGAAGGAGTTGCCAGCGACGCGGGCCTTGTGTGTCAGATCGGCATCCGGCTGCACGACCACATCCGCTGGGAGGAGCGGGAGTTCTTCGAGGCCGTGCAGCGCGACCATCCCGAGGCGCTCGCCGCGTTGGAGTCCGAGGCGGCCATCATCGAAGAGCAGCGACCTGGTTCCCGTGCAAGGCACAAGCTATCCGTGGACGACCGCGATGCGATGGGCGCGGGGAAGGGGCGGGTGAAATGAGGAAGAACCATGACCGATGACCGATCCCGCACGGCCCCGTCGGAACGATTCGCGGCGGAACACCTTGCGTTCGACCTGCACGCGGAGGCCGCGGCGCTTGAGGCCGAGCCGACGCCCAAGCAGCACGGCCATCGGCAGAAGACGCTCTTCAAGAACTCGGGCAGGACAGTCGCGCTCTTCGTGCTGGACGCCGGCGCACGTCTGGCCGAGCACTCGGCGGCGGGCATCGTGACGGTGCAGGTCATCGAGGGCGGGCTGGACATCAAGGCGGGAGGGGCCGAGTATCACTTGCATCCGGGCATGGTGCTCGTCATGGCTCCCGGCGTTCGGCACGACGTGCGAGCGGAAGGGGAGCGTGCGGTATTCTTGCTCCAGGTGTCCCTCGCACCCAAACCCTCCACCCCCCCCACATCCCAGAACTCTTGATCGCCGGACTCTCGTGACCAGGAGGCATCGTGACGAACAACAATGACCGGCACAAGTCTACCTCAAGCAAGGTGCCCGGCACGTACAAGGAGTTCGTGAAGAAGTTCCCAGCCCTCGGGCGGGCCCACGAGAACATCGCCAGTGCGGTTGAACAGGCCGGGCCTCTGGACGCCAAGACGCTTGCGCTCGTCAAGATCGGCATCTGTGTCGGCGCGGGGTTGGAATCGGCTCTTCGGAGCCATGTGCGCCGAGCGATGCAGCACGGCGCGACGGTCGCCGAAGTCGAGCAAGCGATCCTGCTCGGTATGAACACGGTCGGGTTCCCACGAACCGTCGCCGCGTGGAGTTGGGCAACAGAGCAGTTCAAGCGGGGCGTTTGACAAGATCGGAGCGAAGCGCGTGCGGACCCCTATGCAGGACAGCAGTACCGTCTCCGTGTCCCGGACAGCCGGGGCAGGTGGCGGGTTTGCTCTCCCGCAGCTCGTCGGCCAGTCGCCCCGCCCGCACGATCAAGCACTCGCCTCCGCGCCCCCCGCCCCCCCGCACGTGCGTGCCGGCCGTCGAATGGTCGACTCGCACGGTCGGACCATCCGCGACCTGCGCATCAGCATCACCGACCGCTGCAACTTTCGCTGCGTCTACTGCATGGAGCCCGATGTCCGGTTCGCGCCGCCGGCATCGCTGCTGACGGTGGACGAAATCATCCGCGTCGCCGCGATCGCAGAGTCGCTGGGCGTCCGCAAAGTCCGGCTCACCGGCGGGGAACCGACGCTGCATCCTCATCTGCTAGACATCATCACCGATCTCGCCGCTGCGACGGGCGTCGAGATCGCCCTGATCACCAACGCCTCCGTTCTGAGCTACGAATCCCTGCGAGCATGGAAGAAGGCCGGCCTCGCGCGCCTGACCGTCAGCATCGATTCACTCCGGCCCGACCGCTTCGCCCGCCTCACGCGGTCATCGTCGTCGCCTGCCAAAGTGCTCGAAGGGGTGCAGATGGCCCTGGATGAGGGCCTCACCCCCGTCAAGCTCAACGCCGTGCTCATCCGGGGTTTCAACGACGACGAAGCCGTCACACTCGCGGCCCTTGCACACACCTTCGGGGTAGAACTGCGGTTCATCGAGTACATGCCCCTCGACTCGGCTCACGCCTGGGATTCCTCCAAGTGGGTCTCCGCCGCCGAGACCCGCGCGGCCATCGAGGCCGTCTTCCCGCTCATCGCGTGCGACGACGATCCATCCAGCACGGCCCGGACATTCCGTTTCGCGGACCTGCCCGCGGATTCGCCCGCCCGCGTCGGCTTCATCGCGCCCGTCAGCAGTTCCTTCTGCGGCGCGTGCAGCAGACTGCGGATTACGGCCGACGGCAAGGTGAGGCCCTGCCTGTTCAGCACCACGGAATGGGACCTGCGCTCGCCCTTGCGCGCCGGTGCGACCGACGAGGAACTGGTAGATTTCTTGATCGACGCGACCTGGACCAAGCAGCCCGGCCACGGGATCACGTCACCGGACTTTGTCCAACCCGAGCGGCCGATGTCGGCCATCGGCGGTTAGCGACTTTCTCAAAGGCGACCGATGCCGGCGGACACCCTTGCCATCCTCGCCGTGCTGTTCCTCGTCGTGGGCGCGCTCTACGCCTCGGTCGGGCACGCCGGCGCTTCGGGTTATCTCGCTGTCATGGCCCTGATTGGTGTCGAAGCCACCGTGATGCGACCGATCGCACTCTCGATCAACGTCCTGGTGGCGGCCATCGCGTTCACGCAGTTCGCACGCGCCGGGCACTTCTCGTGGGCGCTCTTCTGGCCATTCGCACTCGCCTCGCTCCCCGCGGCCTACTTCGGCGGCCTGATCCAAATCTCCCAGCACGCGCTCAAACTCGCAATCGGTGTTGTGCTTGTGCTCACGGCCGTGCGCATGGCATTCGTTGCATGTCGACCCCCCAAGGCGGCGTCTGAGCCGCGTGCTCCTTCGATGCCGGTGGCCTTGGCCGTTGGTTCGGGGCTGGGCTTCTTGGCCGGTCTGACGGGAACGGGCGGAGGCATCTTCCTGAGCCCAGTGATTTTGCTCATGGGCTGGGCCGACCCCAAGCGCACAGCCGCGACGTCGTCGCTCTTTATCCTTGTGAACTCGGTCGCGGGTCTTGGCGGCTTGGCGAGCCGGGGCTGGACCCCGCCCGCCTCGCTGTGGTTGTTGGCAGCCTGCGCCGGCGCGGGAGGCATCACCGGCGCGACACTCGGCAGTCGGCGAGCAACACCTCGCATCCTGAATGTGCTGCTTGCGGTCGTCCTGCTCATCGCGGGAGCGAAGCTGGTGGTCTCGTGAGCCCACTACTTCCAGACCGGCCTTTTCCAGATCGGCACGTCCTGCTTGAGCCGGTCGATGAACACCGACATCGCTGCGATCGCCTCGGCGCGGTGCGGGCTTTCCACCATCAACACGAACGACACCTCGCCCGTAGCCACGCGCCCGCGGCTGTGCAGCGCTACGAGCGACGAGAGGGCGTGCTCTTCGGCGATCTGGCGGGCCAGGGCGCGAAGCTCCTGCTCGGCCATCGGGTCGTAGGTCTGGTAGTCCAACGCCAGCAGTTCGTGTTCGTCGCCGCCGTGGGCCTCGCTGGGCTCGCCCCGTCGCACGATCCCCTCAAAGCGAAGCGCCGCGCCGACAACACCTGGCGCGGCAGGACCAGCAGCCTCACGAGCGCGGCTCCAAACCTCGGCGAGGAGAGCCGCTTGCTCAACCATTGGCGTCAGGGGACCGTCCACAACGCGTGCGATGACCACAGGGTGCAAAGAGGACATCGTCAGCCGCCTCCTACGAGCGTGATGAGCGCGACTTCGTCGCCCTCCCGGATGGGGTGTTCTCCCCTGACGAAAGACCGGTTCACCGCAAGACGGCCCGTTTCGGCGGACGGCAAGGCAAAGCGAAGGTCCGGATGCTGCTCGTGGAGGGCCGTTAAGACGTCTTGAACGGTCGGTTCGGTGCCCACGACGACGGTGACGCGGTCGGATTTCTCGCGTGTAGCGGCGGCACCGAAAAGGAGCACTGCGACTTCCATCGAGGGAGTGTATGGTTTGGCAGTGGCGGCAACGCCAGGAGCGTGCATGGGTTTTCGAGGTCAGGCGTTCGCGTTCGACTCACCCGCGGCTGCTGTAGCGGCCCTGGTCGCACGCGCCTGCCCGGCACCCGCGGTTCGACCGAGCGAGGGTGTGGGGTTGAACGAGGCCGCGGGCCGCATCCTTGCCGAAGACATCCGTGCCGACCGGGATACCCCGTCCTTTGACTACTCGGCGATGGATGGGTATGCAGTCCGTGCCGCTGACTTGGCCGCCCATGTGCAAGCGGGCTCGACTGAGTCCGCGCAACCGATCACCCTGCCGGTTGTGGGCGAGTCCCGCATTGGCGAGCCGCCGCCGTCGTTCGACGGTGATCGTCGGCCTTTCGCCGTGCGGATCGCGACCGGCGCACCCATCCCTCCTGGAGCCGACGCCGTTGTACGGCGCGAGGATGCCCTTGAACACGCGGTTGAACGGCTGGCAGGGGACAGTGCCATTTCGGTGACGCCGGCGGCGGTTGCCCGTCTCAGGCGGGGAGACCACATTCGTTGCCGAGGCGAGAACGCGCCAGCGGGGACCGTCGTCTTGCACGCGGGCGAGGTCATTACCGTCTCAGGGCTGGCGACAATCGTCGCGGTTGGGATTGCACGACCAGCGGTATTCGCCCGCCTCCGCATCGCCGTCATCACCACGGGTGACGAACTCGTCGAGCCGCATCACGCGCCATCAACCTTCCAGATCCGCAACAGCAACGCGACGGCGGTGCGGGCAATCCTGGCGTCGCACGCCTGGGCAGAGGTCACGAGCGTGTCACACATTCGTGACGACGGCGATTTGGGCGGCGCGTTGGAGCATGCGTGCCAGGTCGCCGATGCGGTGGTCCTCACCGGCGGTGTCTCGATGGGGCACCGTGATCCCGTTCGGGCCGTGGTGGAACAAATGAGAGCCGAGATCCTGTTTCACGGTCTCCCCCAGCGGCCGGGCAAACCGATACTCGGTGCCATTCTGCGAAGACCGTCGTCGCAGCCCGCAAAGGCGGTTCCCATCTTTGGACTCCCTGGGAACCCGGTATCTGCTCTTGTCACCTGTGTACGGATTGTCCTTCCTGTACTTGCCGCCTGCGCTGGAGCGAAACGGACGCCCCCGCGGTGCCTTCCCCAGCTCATCGAGGTCCGAAATCCCGACGGCCGCACACTCGATCTATGGTGGCACCGCTTGGTCCGATTGGTTGTGAATGCGGAGGGTCTACCTCAGGCTGAGCTGATCGACGGCCGCGGCTCGGGTGACATCATCGCGGCGGGCAGGAGCAATGGCTTCGTGGAAATACCTCCGGGCTCTGTGAGCGCGTTTCTGCCCTATTACGCTTGGCCAGCGGGCGCGTGTTTGCCGGTCAACGATGTGTGCTGAGGAGATGGGTCGAGCCATGAACGACAGAACCCCCGCAACGAATCCAGTCGGTCTTTCGCACGTCGGCGCTGACGGTGCGGCTCGAATGGTGGACGTTGGGGATAAATCGATTACCGCCAGGACGGCGATCGCCGAGGGATTCGTGCGGATCTCCCCCGACCTTGAGCATGCGATCTGCGAGAACACGATCAAGAAGGGCTCCGTGCTCGATGTCGCTCGGCTGGCCGCAGTCCTCGCCGCCAAGCGCACCGACGAACTCATCCCGCTATGCCACACGCTGCCGCTTGAAGCGGTGGACGTGGAGGCCGTGCTCGAGCCCGGTCGCGTCAGAGTCACCGCCACCGTCCGGACGCAGGCCCGCACCGGCGTCGAGATGGAGGCGCTGACAGCTGTAGCAATCGCCTGCTTGACGGTAATTGACATGGGGAAGGCGATCGACAAGGCGATGGTCATCGAAGGAGTCCGCGTCACCGAGAAGCGCGGTGGCCGCCACGGCGACTACACCGCGGCACCTCGTGAGGAGGGGCGATGAGCGAAACCGAACGACCCATCCGCGCCGCTGTGTTGACCGTGAGTGATCGATGCTCGCGCGGCACCGCCAAAGACACCTCAGGGCCGGCGCTCGCCGAAATGCTCCGAACCCGAGTCGGCGCGGAAGTGGTCGACTCGCGGTGCCTGCCCGACGAGCAAGACCAGCTTGCCGCGTGCTTTGTCAGTTGGTCCAGCCCCGAGCGGGGCATCGACCTGATCCTGAGCACCGGCGGCACCGGATTAGCTCCGCGCGACGTGACGCCGGAAGCCGCTCGGAGCGTCATCGAGCGCGAGCACCCCGGCCTCATGGAGCTCGCCCGCCTTCGGTGCATGACTAAGACGCCGCGCACATTCCTGTCGCGCGGGGTTGCGGGCACGATCGGTAGAACGCTGATCCTGACGCTGCCCGGCTCACTCCAAGGAAGCACGGAGAACCTCGAAGCACTCCTCGACATCCTGCCGCACGCCATCGAGACACTGCGCGGGGAGGTGCAGGACGACGGGCGGCCAGACGCGACGCCGGTGAGCGGAAGGGTCCTCCGCCATGACGCCTGAGCGTCCGATCGTGTCACCTGAGTTCCTCGCGAGTGTGCAGCCGATCGTCCTCGTCGGTGGCAAGAGCCGGCGATTTGGTCGGGACAAGCTCCGCGAACCTTGGGGCTGTGTAGGCCGAGTTCTCGTCCAGCAGCCCATCGAGGCCCTACGAGGAGTGTTCGGTCGTCGCGTGAAGCTGGTCGGAGCCTGCGATCCCACTGTCGTGCAACTCGCGGACGGCGTCATCCCGGATCTCCACCCGGGAGTTGGCCCCATCGGGGGAATCGTTTCCGCTCTCGCCCATTGGTCGGGGCCGATCTTCGTGCTCGCAGGCGACATGCCTTCCTTTGCCGGCGTGGAGATCACGAGCATTCTCCGGATCGCACGGATGCACCCGAGTGCTCATGCAGTTTGTGCATTCACTGATCGCCTGCAACCGTGCGCTGCGATGTACACTCAGCGCGCCAGACCATCCCTGGAAGCCAGCATTTGTCGCGGCGATTACAAGCTGCTGAGCGTATTGGACGCGTTTGAAGTCCTGTCAGTGCCGGTTGCCCCGGAAGCAGCCAGAAACATCAACGTGCCCATCGATGTCCATCAGGTGGTCGTGCAGCCAGGAGGATTGCGATCTTGAAACCGCGCCAGTTCCCGATGGGAATCGTGGGTGTTCATGGGCTTGGGCACGCCGCCCTCGTCTGCTCACGGTGAAGGGTGCGGTCGGCGAGGAGGTGCCGCGCCGTGGCCGAGTTGCCGGGAGAAAGCGCGGTGGACAGGGAGCGGCTGACCGCGATGCGGGACCTCCGGGGGCGATCTCACTCCGTCGCCGGGGGCCGCCGCCACAGGATCAGCACGCCCGCGCCGCCCGAGATCATCGAGGCGACGAAGATCGCGATCTTGGACGCCGCGAAGTGCGCCGGGTCCGTGAACGCGATGCCCGCGATGAACAGGGACATGGTGAAGCCGATGCCGCCCAGCGCGCCCGCGCCGCACAACTGCCGCCATGAGTACGCATCGGGCTTGGCAGCGATGCCGCTCCGCACCGCGAGCCACGAGGCCGCGATGATGCCCACCGGCTTGCCGACCACCAGCCCGAGCGCGACCGCCAGGACGAGCCTGTGCTGCCCGTCGAGCACGCCGGACGACCAGGCGACGCCCGCGTTGGCCAGCGCGAAGATCGGCAGGGCGACGTAGCTCGACCACGGTTCGACGGTCCGGAGCAGCCTGTCGGCGGGGGACTCGAGGCGTGCGTGGATGGCGTCGAGCGTGCGGAGGACCGGCTCGGAGGGGCCGTGCCGCATCGCCTCGCCGGTGTGGCTGTCCTCGCGGTTGATGACCGAGGAGGCCTGGGTCAGGAGAGCCTTGAGGTTCGCCGGGGGCCGCGCGGGGATCAGCACGGCCATGATGACGGCGGCCAGCGTGGCGTGCAGCCCGGCCTCGTGCAGGCAGAACCAGAGCACCACGGCGCAGGCCGCGTATGGCAGCGGGTTGTACACGCCGATCCGGTTGAGCGCGAACACGAAGGCCGTCACCACGGCCCCCGCGACGAGGTAGCCGGTGTGCATCTCTCCGGTGTAGAACAGGGCGATGATCAGGATCGCCACGATGTCATCGATGATGACCGCGGCGGTGAGGAAGACGCGGAGTTCGATGGGGACACGCGGGCCGAGCAGCACGATCAGGGCGACCGCGAAGGCGGTGTCCGTGCCGATCGGGATGCCCCAGCCGTGGCGGAGGTGGGGAGGAGCGATGGACGCATAGATGACCGCGGGCAGGATGATCCCGCCGAGGGCCGCGATGACGGGGAGTGCCCCCGATCGGAAGGTCGCCAGATGGCCCACGGTGAACTCGCGCTTGATCTCGAGCCCGACGACGAAAAAGAACACGGACAGCAGCCCGTGGTTGACCCAGTGCAGCAGCGAGTGCGAGAACGTCGCCGAGCCCCACAGGACGCCCAGCGGTTTCTCCCAGAACGCGGCGAACTGCGCGCCCAGCGGCGAGTTGCTCAGCACGAGTGCCAGAACGGTCGCCAGGCCCAGAAGCAGCCCGGACGAAGGCCCCCAGCGGACGAACCTGAACGCCGCGGCCTGGATGCGATGACCGAGCGGGGCGAGCATCGCGTCGGCCAGCGAGCTCTCGTCCCACGTGCCGGTGTAGCGACGGCCGTTGATGAAGAACGTCGGAGCCCCGGGGGCACCGCTGCGCTTCGCGCTCTCGATGTCCTCTTGAACCCGGGCCCGAGCCGCGGCTGCCCGATCGTCCCCGCCATCTTCACCCTCGAGACCGTGGCTCCGCGCGATCTGGTCGATATCGGGGGCGGTCAGGGTCGGCCCGCGCTCCATGAACGCTTCGTGGAGTTCCCAGAACTTGCCGGTCGATGCGGACACACGCTCCGTGATCTCGGCCGCCCGCATGGCGTCTGGCTTCCCCTCGATGGGAAGATGCCGGAACACGTACCGCATCCGGTCGCCGAAGCGGTTCCGCAGCCCCTCGACCACCGCGTGGACCGTGCGGCAGCGGAAATCCGCATAGCTGCCGTACTGCACGAGCGTCATCTCCGCATCGGCAGAGCCCAGGATGTGATCGCGGTCGGGATCGACAGGAGGATCAAGCCGGGTTGGCGTGGTGCTTGGCATGGTCGCGGAAGTCTAAGGTGCTGCGCTGAGACGGAGTGGATATGTCACGGCCCGCCCGCGGAAGCGATGAGGGCACCAGCGGTCCCACGTCAAGGGATCAGTGTTTCAGCGGTAGACCAGCCCGCCATCGATCATCGGGGCCTGACCGGTCATGTAGTCGGAATCGGGGCCGGCGAGGTAGGAGACGAACGCCGCCACATCTTCCGGAGTTTGAGCCCGCCCCAAAGCGATCCCGCCCACAAACTTCTTGTAGTTCTCGCCGATCTTGGCGCCGGTGATCTCGGCCATCCGGCGGTCGATCTCGACCCACATGTCGGTCCCGACCACGCCCGGGCAATAGGCATTGACCGTGATCCCGCTGGAGGCAAACTCCTTCGCCGCCGCCTGTGTGAGCGCCCGCACGGCGAACTTGGTCGCCGAGTACACGCCCAGGAGCGGGAAGCCCTCGTGGCCGGCGATGGACGAGGCACTGATGATCTTGCCCTTTTGCTTGCGGTCCTTGAACTTCTTTGCGGCAGCCTGGATGCCCCACAGCACACCGGCGATATTCACCTTCAGGGTCTTGTCGAGTTCCTCCGGAGTTACGTCGGAGATCGGTTGGATCGAAGCGATACCAGCGTTGTTGACCATGATGTCGAACCCCCCGAGTTCCTTCTCGGCGTGGTCAACGGCGGCGAAGACATCTTCGCGATTGGTCACGTCGGCGCTATAGGTCGTCGCCTTGCGGCCGGCCCTCCGCACCTCGTCGGCGACCTCTCTCATTTTGTCCCCCTTAACGTCCACGATCGCCACGTTCGCGCCGTCAGCGGCGAGCCGGAGCGCGATGGCGCGGCCGATACCTTGGCCGGCGCCGGTGACGAGTGCGATCTTTCCGCTGATGCTCATGCGAATCTCCTTGACCGTGCTTTCAGGACGGTGTCCGTCTCTTGTGGAGCGAGTTCGGCCCCCTTCGTTCTCCCATCGCTGAACAGGCATGTTGTTGCCCCAGTGCCTTCGTGACTGTAAAGGTGAAGTCCTTTGCCTCTCACCGCATCGCATTCGCCGATCATGCGCCACTCCCCGGAGGTGCGGCAGTCGCTCGACGGTCCTCCCCCGCTTCGTTGATTGCTGCGAGCATCACGTTGGAGTGCGCGTACGCGCCGCCGGCGCGCATCTCAGCCGCGACCCACACGGCCTCCATCAACTCCTCCGGTGTCGCGCCGGCACGCAGGGCGGCCCTCGTGTGAGCCTGGATGCACTGCTGACACTGCGTGACGTGCGCCACCGCGACCGCGATGATCTGCTTCGTCTTCGAGCCCAATGCCCCCTCTGCGAACACCTTGCTCTGGAACGCCTGAAACGCTGCGGACACTTCCGGCGCCAGATCTCGACGCTGCGAGGCGATGGTCTTGAGCAACTCCCGATCAGATGGGTCCTGCATGGCATGTCTCCTTTCTTGTGCTCACGGACTGGGGCTGGTGGATGACGGGCCCTGGCTCGCTGCGCTCGCAGTGCGGATGTCATCGATGGTGTAATAGCAGCGTGGATCCACTTCACGCGCTGCACGAAGGACGTGCCTGGTACGGGCACGGCCTACTTGCACAAAGAGCATGGCCACCGCCCCGTCCTTGCCCTCCCCTTGGAACTTCGTGACGCCGAAGCCTTCCCGGTGAAGCCGCTCGAACATCGTCGCCCCGTCTCGGGTGAACACGCGCACCACCTGGCTGCCGAATGGAAGCCATCCCTGGAGGGTGACCCCGATGTAGTTGCCGGTCGCTGCGCCGAATGCAAACGCGATGCCATAGGCGGGCTCCGTCCGGATGTGCTCGATGACCGCCGACACGACGAACACCCAGATGGTCATCTCGAGCAGCCCAAGCAGCCACGCCACGCCACGGTGCCCGCTGACAACGGCCACAGTGCGCATCGTCCCGAGGGATACGTCGCCGACGCGGGCGATGATGATGACCACGCACCCGAAGAGGATGTCCAAGGTCATAACTCACTCCATTGGGCGATGGGTGCCGGCCGGGTCAAGAGGCGAGCTCGGGCTTGACGGCGAGGATTGAGCAAGGTGCCTCGCGCACGACCCGCTCGGCCGTTGATCCGAACACCATGTCCCTGATGTTCCAGCGGTCACGCGTGCCCAGTAGCACCAGGTCGCAGCGTTGCTCCTTAACGAACTGCACGATGGCGTGGCCATACCCTCCGCCGCGCCATTGCGACTCAACGCAGTGGTAGGCGGCTTTCAGAGCGCTCAGCTCGTGCGCAAATGGCGTGCAGAACTCGCGCAGGCGGTCCTCGACGCGGCGCCGGAACTGGACCGTGAAATCGGGCATGTTTGCCGCAATCCCCGCCGGGGGACGGAGGCCGTGCCACGGGTCGTCGTACACGTGCAGGACGCCGAGCGCTGCGCCGTCCTGCGCGGCGGCTCGGATTGCTTCCTGCAAGGCGAGCTTGGAAGTCTCCGTGAAGTCCACGCAGGCCACGACATTGCGGAACGGCTCCGCGTGGTTCTCTCGGACCAGCAAGACCCGGGTCTTGGCACGCTGCACGCAGGCAGCAGCCGTGGGACCGACGCCTTTGTGCGCGTCGTGGGTACCGTGCGCTCCGAGTACGAGCAGGTCCGCACGAGTACGAGCTATCGACTCCAGGATGGCATCGCGGGGACGGCCGACCTCGATGTCGCACGTCACATCGGTCGGCAGACCCGAATCCTTAAGAAAGAGGACCCACGACTCCTTCGCATCTGAAACAAAGGCGGCCTGGGTCGGCAGAGGGAACGGGAACAGCGGGTGAGGCGCTGGTTCGAACGACGGGAGTGCCACCACGTGCACGGCTCGCAGCGATGCGCGGTTGCAATCCGCGATGCGCCCCGCCGCCTTAAGCGCAACGGCTGAGCAAGGGGAGAAGTCCACGGCGACGAGGACGGAGTTGAGGCTACCCATGTGATGCTCTCCACGGTTCACGGCTGCACAGGAAATGTTGCTGCGTTGCGATGGCGCGATCGACTCATGCTACTCGTTTGCCCCTTGGGCCGTCATCAGGGCCTCGGAATCGGGATGATGGAGCTTGCCGGTGAGTTGCTGGGAAACGACACGTGCCAGCTCGCTCGCGGTGGCGATCTCTTCCACGGTGATGGAGTTGGCGCCTGAACGTATGGCCTCAAGCCCCTGGCTGAGGAACGTAGTGCGGGCTGAGATATGCACGTCCGGAGACAGCGCGCGTGCAGCCGCACATGCCTTAACGGCTTCGGTGCCGTCCGGAATCGTAACCGCAAGGACCGCGGCCGTCTCGATGCCTGCGCGGCGCAGCACCGCGGGATCGGTAATGTCGCCGCAGAGCACAGGAATGCCTAGGCCGCCTTGCCTGCGAATCGTCTCGGCGTTGGTGTCCACCACGGTGATCGGCACCCCGTGTCTCGTCAACTCGTCGGCAAGTGCTCGTCCGACCGGACCAAAGCCGGCGATGATCACACCCCGGCGCTGGGCACTACCGGGCTCGGCCCCTTCCCCATGTCGCGGTGCGCTGGCCGCCGCTCCACTGGTGCCGGAACCACCAATCTGCGAGACGTTTCCAATCACCTCGCGTTCATGACGGAACCGTCGGCGCGCTCGGGTGTCCGCACGCTCGACAACCCTGGCGATGGCGGCATCGAGCTTGCGGGACGCCGCATCGATCGCACCGTAGAGATCGTCGGCACGGGCCTGAACCGCAATCGGCGACCGGCCGTTGACCCGCGCCTCCATCACGCATCTGGCATCCGCTGCGCCGTGTTTGGGGCCGTTCACGTCCTCGAAGTGAACCTCGACGGCCGTCATCTTCGAGCCGTATCGTCGAAACGCACCGGCGAGTTTGCGATGCACCCACGCCTCGATGGCGGAACTCGTCTGCAAGTTGCCGGACCTGATGTGGATGGGCAGAGTTGTTGAAGTCGAAGGCATGTCATACCTCCTGAAATGACCTTGGTCCTACCGATCGAAGTGGCGCTCACGCTCCGGTTGGTACTCGATCCGTTCAACAAGCACGCGTCTGGACACGCGTCCCCCTGCGCACTCCACGCTCTCGCCTTCGCGGGCTCCGAGCAGCGCCGCTCCCTACGGGGACAGCACCGAGAGACCTCCGGCATCAGGAAAGGTCAGCTCGAGCGCTTCCGATTCGTCCTCGCCGGGGTACCGCACGCGGACACGCGAGTTCATCGTGACCACGTCGGACGGCACCCGGGGCGGCGCCACTCTGCGCGCCCGGTCCAAGAGCGCCCGAAGCCGCAGCACGGGCGCGTCGATCCAGTTCCCCGAGAGCAACGGCTCAAGACGGGTGCTATCCAGTGTGCTGATGATGGGTTGTGTGGTCATGACGCACTCCTTGCGTGTGAGACACGCGATACGACAACATTGGAATCTGAGACTCGGAACAGCGATTCCGCGTTAGAGGTGGAGGTCCCCAGCCGCTTCGGGCTGGTACAGCACGCTGAGGATGTCGCACGCACGCTCCGCCCCTCCCGGAACCCGGAACGTGACCGTCTGGCCGACGCGGCACCCGAGCAGCGCCGCACCCAAAGGCGCAAGCACGGAGATAGCGCCCTCCTCGGGGTTGGCGTCCTCAGGGAACACCAAGGTCATGATCCAGGTGCGCCGGCCGTCCCTCAGCCGTGCACGCGAGTTCATCGTGACCACGTCGGGAGGGACCTCGTCGGGCCCCACAACGACCGCCTGATCGAGCTCTCTCGCCAGTGTGGCCAGATAGGGCCGGTCACGACCATCGCCGCGGCCGCCATTTGTTGACGCTATCAAGGCGCGCAGTCGCTCCATGTCGTGCTGCGTGACGTGGATGGTGCGGTTGTTCATGGTGGTCTCCTGCCCGTTGGGTTTAGTACTGCCGCTTGGTTTGACGCGATCACGGGAAGATGCCGCGTTCGGCGTACACCTGCTCGAGCCGCCGCAGCGCGACGGCGTACGCGGCGTCGCGCCAGTCAAGCGACTTGTCGGTCGCCATCTGCTTCACACGGGTGTAGGCCCGTTCGAGGATCTCTCGCAGTCGCTGATCTACCTCCGCAGCGTTCCACGCAGCGCCGCTCCGATTCTGCAGCCATTCGAAGTAACTGACGATCACACCGCCGGCGTTGCAGAGGACGTCCGGCAGGACCGCGATGTTGCGCTCCCGGAGCACCGCGTCGCCTTGGGTCGTCGTCGGGCCGTTGGCCCCCTCGGCAACCAGCCGCACCTGGAGCAGCCGCGCGGTCTCCTCGGTCACCTGATTTTCAAGCGCCGCAGGGATGAACACGTCGGCCTGCGTGGCGAAGAACACCTCTCGCGAGACGGCCTGCGCGCCCGCGAAGCCGGCGACACCGCCGGTCGTCTTGACGTGCTCGGCGATCGCATCGGCGTCGAGCCCGGCGCTCGTGTACGCCTTGATCGCCCCGGTCGCATCCTGCACTGCGAGAAGCTTCGCGCCCTTGTCCTTAAGGATGCGGGCCGCCCATGAACCGACCTTGCCGAACCCCTGGACGGTGTAGGAGAGGTCCGCGACCTTGCAGCGCTGGTCCGCCGCCCACATCTCGATGAGATCGACCACGCCCTGCCCGGTCGCCTTCTCTCGCCCCACCGAGCCGCCCGCGCTCACGGGCTTGCCGGTGACGACGCCCAGCGCCCGGAAGCGTTCCTGCGGCGGCAGCGTGGCAGCGTACGTGTCCACGATCCACGCCATCGTGCGTGCATCGGTATTCACGTCCGGGGCTGGTACGTCGTAGCCCGGCCCGATGTTCGCGCCCAGCGCGTACACGAAGCGCCGCGTCATGCGCTCGAGTTCCCGGCGGCTCAGCGTCGCGGGATCGACCTGCACGCCGCCCTTGCCGCCGCCGAAGGGGATATCCACCAGCGCGCACTTGATCGTCATCCACGCCGCGAGGGCGCGCACTTCGTCGAGGCTCACGTCGGGGTGATACCGGATGCCGCCCTTGAACGGCCCGAGCACGTTGTTGTGCTGCACGCGGTAGCCGGAGAACATCTCGACGCGCCCGTCGTCCATCTTCACCGGGAAGTTGACGCCGATCTCGCACGCGGGCGAGGAGAGGATCTTGCGGACCTCGGGCGCGAGGCCGATGGCTTCCGCCGAGCGGTCCATTTGATCGCGCACGCGCTGGAAGAGTTTGGGGTGCTGACTACCTCCCGCGCGGGCAGCCGCGCTGGGCGTGGAGCCGTTCGAGGTCATGGGGGGGTGGGCGCGGGGGGTGTCGATCGTGGCGGTGTCGTGAGCGGTCATGATGATGGTTCTCCGTATGAGATAGACACGGGACCTATGGCAACCCGCGTGCCATACGGCGAACCCGCCCCACGCCGCGGAAACGGGCTTCACGCCCGCCGACGCGCGGGGAGAAACGACCCAGCGGGGTGTTTGGCCCCGCGCGCGAGCACGGAGAAGCGGTCTCGGTACAATGCCTCCATGAGCGGAAAAACCAGAGCCATCGTGCTCGCGATCGTGGTCCTGGCGGCGTGCCTCGCCATCGAGCCGGTGATCCTGCAACGCGACCTCTCGGTGGTGGGGGTGCTCGGTTCGGTCGCCGCGGTGGCGTTCGTCGGGCTGTTGCTCTACCTGGTGAAGCACAAGCAACGCGCGGGATGATCAACGGTCCGCATCGCGCCGGATCGCCTCTCATTGAGTTCACACGGCACGCGCGTCGAATCGGTGCCGCGAAGCGGCGTGACCAGGGTGAACGCCGCCTTCTCTTTCACGCCGGCCTTTCCCTATCCGATGACCCACGGCAGCACCCACAGGTACCCCGCCATCAGCACGCCCGCCGCGATCAGCGAGACGAGCAAGCCCACGCGGATCATGTCGCGTGAGGAGACCAGCCCTGTCGCGTAGGCCATCGCGTTGGGCGGCGTCGAGATCGGCATCGACACCGCGAAACTCACCGTCAGGCCCGCCAGCACGCTCAGGCGGGCCGCAGCGCTCGCATCACCGGACGCGACGCCCGGAGCGAGCCCCGCCCCCCCCCCCCC
>DDSG01000104.1:20157-54623 GCA_002343325.1 Phycisphaerales bacterium UBA2396
CCCCCCCCCCAAACCCCCCCGCCCGCCCCGCCACCCCGCTCAGGCGGGCCGCAGCGCTCGCATCCCCGGACGCGACGGCGGGAGCGAGCCCCGCCCCCCCCCCGCCACCCATCGCGAGGGCGATCGCCAGCGGGACCAGGATGTTCGCCGCGGCGGTGTTGCTCATGAATGTCGCGAAGGTCATGCCGCCCACGATGAGCGCAAGGGCCAGCACCCAGCCCTCGGCGTGTTGCAGCATGGGCAGGCCGCCCACATACTCCAGCACGCCCGTGAGGTGCAGACCGTTACCCAGGGCCAGACCGCCCCACATGAGCAGCAGCACGTCCCAGTCGATCGAGCGGACGTCGCGGCGGTCCAGAACGCCGAGCGCGGCCAGAATCGTCGCGGCGATCAGCGCGACCGCGGCATCATCGACCCTGTGCCAGGGACCGCTCATCCACGCCACCACCGTGGCGAGGATCACGCCCGCGGTCACCCAGGCCCGCCCGGAGAGCCGGTCGGGCCCCTCCGCGCCGCCATCTTTCGCGACCGCGCCGACGAGTTCGACCTGCGGCCCCACCGCCTGCCGGGGCGGCCGCAGCACAACGCACAGCAGCACGCCCGTGACCAGGAGCATCCCCACCGAGAGCGGCGCGGCCATGAGCACCCACTGAACGAAGGTGATGTCGATCCCGATCGCGCGGAGCTGCGAGATCGTGATCGCGTTCGGCGGCGTGCTGACCGGGGTCATGAACCCGCCGATGCTCGCGCCGAACGCGACCGCGAGCACGAGCGCCGATCGGAGCCGCGGGGGTGTGGACGGGTCTCTCGCCAGGGGCGTGATGATCGCCAGCATCATCGCCGCCGTCGCCGTGTTGCTGATGAAGATCGACAGGAATCCTGTCGTACAGATGACCGCCATGACCAGGCGGTAGGAGTCATGCATGAACGGGCGCAAGAGCCTCGCGGCAACGACACGATCGAGCCCGTGCTTGCGGACCGCCGCGGCCAGCAGGAAACCTCCGAGAAAGAGGATCACGGTGCTTGAGGCGAAGGGCTCGAAGAACTGGGTGTAACTGAGGTCGCCCGTCCCAGCGAGTCCCCCGCTCCCACGGCCGGCTCCGTCGCCTCCACCCTGCCGCGCCAGCAGCAGCACCTCCAGACCCACCACGCTGAGCGAGGCGGCGAATAGCGGGATGGCTTCGGTCGCCCACAGCGCTGCCGCGAACACCGCGATCGCCACCGCCCGCCGGCCCAGTTCTCCCATCTCCAGCGGCAGCGCCATGTACACCATCGACGCGGCGACGACCGACGCCGTCACGACGAACGCCCGCCACCGCCGGGTAACCACGGCGGCAGGCGACAGGTTTGATCGAGCAAGCGTCATCGGTGGGAAAGACTCCTGCGTTCGCCACACGATGGCCGCGCTTCACCGCTCATGGCTTGCTCACTTTCCATCCGCGCCCGTATCCGCCGGATCCCGACTGCCGGCAGCCTTGAGCTTCTCGCGCAGCGACTTGCGGTCGATCCCGAGAATGGCGGCGGCTTTGGTCTTGTTCCCGCCCACGCTTTCGAGAACGACACGGATGTGCTCCACCTCCACCTCCCGGAGCGTTCGATGCGAGGCCGAAGACGAGCCGGAGGACGGCGGTGGCGGCGAGGCAACGTACCGCATCACGGTGGGCAGGTCCACGGTATCGATGACTCCGGCCTCCGCGAAGATGACCAGCCGCTGGGCCAGGTTCTGGAGTTCGCGCACGTTCCCCGGCCACGGGTAGCGCTTCAGGACGTCCACCGCGGAGTCGGTGAGCCGAGGGGCCGGCGATGAATCCTGTTCCGCGGCGGCCGTCAGAAAGTGCCTGAACAGCGGCACCACATCGCCCTCGCGTTCGCGGAGCGGGGGAAGTTCAATGGGGAGCACATGCAACCTGAAGAAGAGGTCTTCGCGGAACTTGCCTTCTCGGGCCAGACCTTCAAGGTCCTTGTTGGTCGCGGCGATCACGCGGACATCAACCGCCCTCGACTGGTCGGCGCCCACCGCCTGCACCATTTTCTCTTGCAGCACACGCAGCAGCTTGGCCTGCGCGATGGGCGAGAGTTCCGCGACCTCGTCTAGGAAAAGCGTCCCGCCGTCCGCCGCAACAAAGAAACCCTGACGGGCGGCGGTCGCGCCGGTGAACGACCCCTTGGCGTGCCCGAAGAGTTCGCTCTCGATGAGCGTTTCGGGGATCGCGGCGCAGTTGACCGCCAGGAACGCGGCGGACGCCCGGGGCCCTTTGTAGTGGATCGCCCGGGCCACGAGTTCCTTGCCGGTCCCGCTCTCACCCGTGATGAGCACGGGCACGCTCGCCCCCGCCGCCCGATCGATGAGGCGGTAGACGCGCTGCATCGCGGGCGATGTCCCGATCAGCCCATCTGGCGCCGCGACCGGAGCGGCGCTCTCCACCTCGCGTCTCGTTCGCACCTTGTCGAGGGCCGAGCGAACCGCGTGGCAAAGTTCTTCGTCGGTGAACGGCTTGGACAGGTAATCGTCGACCCCTTCGCGCATGGCGGAGACTGCGCCGCCGACGCTCGCGAACCCGGTGACCATGATGACGCCCACGCCGCGACAATGGTCGCGAACGTGACGGACAAGCTCCATGCCATCGCCGCCCGGCATCCTCAGATCGGTCACGACAAGATCCATCGAAGCCTGGTCCAGCACGCTGATGGCCGCGGCCACATTCGCCGCCGAATGGACCTCGTGCCCCTCGCCGCGCAGGTTGCGCTCCAGCACCTCGCGGGTCGCGGGTGAATCGTCAACGATGAGGATGCGGGCAGTCTCGGTCGTCACGTCGTGTGAGCCTATTCAAGATGGTGATGCGGCGCGCACCGGCAGACGGACACTGAACACACTCCCGCGCGATGGCTCGGACTGCACTTCGATCGTGCCGCCATGCCCCGCGACGATGCCCTGCACGACCGCGAGGCCGAGCCCGGTGCCCTGCCCCACATCCTTGGTCGTGAAGAACGGGTCGAAGACGCGGCGGAGAACTTCGGGCGCCATGCCCGAACCGGTATCCCGTACCGAAAGAACGACAGCGTCCTGGTCCGCGGCGGTGCGGATGGTCACGGTGCCTTGGGCCTGGATCGCTTGCATGGCGTTGATCACCAGGTTGGTGACCACCTGGCGGATCTGCACGGGGTCCGCCTCAAGATCAGGGAGTCCGGCCCCCAGCTCGCGGACGAAGCGCACGCCGGGGTTCTCGCAGCCAGCCTCAAGGAGGAACATGGCCTCCTCAACAACTCCGTTGAGATTTGTCGGCTGCTTTGAAGCGGGCGCCTGGCGGGCAAAGACGAGCATCTTGCGGATGATCTCACGGCCGCGCAAGGCCGCCTCTGCAATGCGGCTCAAATCCGCTCGCACTTGGGCGGGCACATCCTGGACCTTGAGCGCGAGCTGCGCGAACCCCAGGACGTTCCCGAGCGGCTCGTTGAGCTCGTGCGCCACACCCGCGGCAAGCTGGCCGATGGTCGCGAGCCGGTCCGCGTGCCGCAAACTTGCTTCCATCTCGGCGCGGTGCTGTTCGGACTCCACGCTTGCGACAAACACGCCGATCTGACTGGCCACGGTGTCCAGCAGCGCGCGTTCTTCGGCGAGGAACAGCCCGCCCGGCTCGTGCATCGCGGTGCCCGGGTTCTCCATGTACCCGAGGACCACTTCGCCCCGTTCAATCCCTGCGACACGAAGTGCAACGTGCAGGTGCGGAGTCGACGAATCGAGCGGCGTCCCCTTCGAAGAGACCTCGACCTCGTCCAGCCGAAGCCGCGCCACAGCTCGTTCTGGAAAGCGGCAAGCACCCGGGAGCACCGCAACGACTCGCGCCAGTCGCTCGCGAAGCGACCCTCGCCGTTCCGCAAAGACCGCGGCGACCTCGTACAGACACGAGAGTTCTTTGACCCTCTCAGCGAGCTCGGTGACAGCCGTGGGCACCTGCTGCGATCGGTCGGATTGCGCGGCGGGGGGCTTCATAAATGCTCCCTCAGCCCCGCGGTTGTGACCCTGCACCACCTCGACGGACGATCTCGACCGAACAGGGAGCATTGAGCGCCACGGTCATGGAGACACTTCCCACCAGGAACCGTTCGATTCCGCGAACGCCAGTCGCGCCGACAAAAACGCAGTCGGCACCGGGCCCGTCCCAGGTCTCCGCCATGTCGAGCAAGCCATACTTCGGATCGTGGGGACGGACGAGCGTCGTGACCGACACACCAGGGCACATCGCTTTGAGAAGTTCCGCCCCCTGTGCCGCCACAAGCAGCGCCGGACGCTCCGCGACGGCGTCGGAGCCCAAGACCGGGTCGCCACCCCAAACGGTGTTGGGCGTCCAGTTGGAGAGCTGTGCTTGCACGCCCGTCTCAAAGGTCGCGACGAGGATCCGCGTGCCAAAGGGCCATTGCCGGCTCGCCACCGAGCGGAGGGCAGCCCGGGCATCCGGCGACCCGTCGTCACCGAGCACGATCCGGAGTGGCTGATCGCCTCCCCGATCCGGACCCCGCGGCGGACGACCTACTCGCACCGAGCATTTCGCCTGGGTGACGACGTGATGGACGACGCTCCCGAAGAGCAACCGCTTGAGTTCTCCGAAGCCTCGCGAGCCCATGACAATGAGGTCCACGCCACCGTTGGTCTCCGCACGCTCGATGATCTTCCAGGCCGGGGCTCCAACGCACACCTCGGCCGCCACGTTCCACGTCGGGAAGAGTCCGCGTACTCGCTTCGCCCCCTCCTCCGCGACGGCAGTGCACACTTCCATCGTTCCGGGGGTCGCTCGGTTCGCTGGCCCCGCCGTGGGCTTTGGGGCTTCGGCTTTGGCCATTGTGCGACCGTCGATGACGGCAAGCACGGCCACATCCGCGTTCTCGGGCAGGCCTGCATGCGATAGGCCGTCGATAGCGGCTTTGGCACCGTCTGATCCGTCATAGGCTACGAGCAGTCTCATGGCATTCCTCATGTCTGACGCCGCCCAAAGGGCGGCCCAATGGCCGATCCACAGTTCGCCTGTCACAGATAGTGTAGAGGCACCTGGGATCAGTGCCGGCAACCACCGATTGAGCGCGAGAGTGGCGGCGTACCGCTACGCCCACCTTGGACCCGGGCGACAGCGATAGTGAGTTGAACCCCGCCGTCCAGCCGCGGCCCGCCATCCACCACCTACGCACTCGGTTCGCAAAGGTAGCGGACCATTGTGGTCGCAGGGCTCGTCCCTGGGGCATTGACTCAATGCTTCGGACTCCATAGTATTTGACAGCCGCCGATGTCGCCACGAACCAGATCCAACTTGTCCGTTTCCGATCGGGTCCTCGCCGGGCTCTCGAAGCTCTCGCTGGTGATGCGGCACGAATCGTGGCGATCAGCGGGAAGGCGCGGCCTTACGCCGACGCAGGCACAGATTCTGTCGATCCTCGCGGGATCGGCCAACCCCATCGGTCTCAAGGAAGTGGCGAGACAGATGGCGATTACGTTGGGGACAGCCAGCGAGGCGATCACGTCACTGGTTTCCAAGGGCCTGGTTCGCAAGGCAATGTCCGAATCCGACGGCCGTGCCATCGTGCTCACCCTCACCAAGCCGGGTGTACGGGAAGCGACGACCGCCGCTGCATGGCCTACTGCCCTGGTGGTAGCTATCGATGCGCTGCCCGAGTCCGAGCGGGCGGGCTTGCTGCGCGGCCTGATCGGCATGATCCGCACGCTCCAGGAGCAGGGCGCGGTGCCGACGGCGCGGATGTGCGTCGGCTGCACGTACTTCCGACCCAACGAGTATCCCGGCACGCACAAGCCGCATCACTGCCTCTTGATTGACGCGCCCATCGGTGATTCCGACCTTCGGATCGACTGTGGCGAGATGGAGCCCGTCGCCGACGAGCTCGGCTCGCGTCTGTGGAGCGTCTTTGTGAACGGCCAGCCTCTCGATGACCAAGGTCCGGGCCATAGGCGGAGCCCTTCGAAATCCCGCCGGTCCAATCACGTCAGCAAGTAGGAGCACATCATGAGCACGAAAGCCACGTTCTACCACGCCGGATGCCCCGTCTGTGTCGCCGCCGAGCGCACGGTCGCTGAGGGTCTCGACCGCTCGAAGTTCAACGTCGAGATCGTCCATCTCGGCGAGCACAAGTCCCGAGTCGCCGAGGCGGAGAGGGCCGGGGTGAAGTCGGTCCCAGCGCTGGTGATCGGTGGGCAGGCGTTCCACATCAACCACGGCGCGGACTTGTCCGTTCTGAAAGCCTGAATTCAAACGCATTCGCATCGATGCGGGCAACACCGCCCTGACGTCCTGTTCCGGCATGGTGTCAGGGCGGTGTGTGACCCAAGCACGACGGCGGCTGATTCTGCCCGCGACATCGAGGCACCTCCATGAGCAAGTTCGACGATCCGTCCGGCACGACCCACCAACTCCCAATCAGCGAGCCAGTTGGGTTTGGTACGCTGAACACGCCAATCGACGAGGCCACAATCCGAACGCTCGTGGACACGTTCTACGACGCGGTTCGAAGCGACGATCTGCTCGGTCCCATCTTTGCTCGCCATGTCGCGGACTGGTCCTTGCACCTGCCGAAGATGTACGCCTTCTGGTCCACGGTGGTCCTTCGCACCGGGCGATATGCCGGGCGTCCGCTCGAAGCGCACCAGCGCCTGCCAGGGCTGACACAAACCCACTTCGATCGCTGGATCGCGTTGTGGACGGAGGCCGTCGCGCGCGTCGTGCCCACGAACTCGCGGGATGCGTACCTGATCCCGGCTCGCCGCATGGCCGCGTCGATGAGTTCGGTGATCTTGCGCGGTGGTTGACTTCGGCCGTCCCGGCTTCCGCCCGTCTTTCTCTTGGGCCGGCGCTTGGCGACGTCCCGGATCCACCGCAGGAAGGTCTGTGGACTGACGATCGAAACCAGCGCCTTGATGGCCGACCCGCGGAGCTCGGCAAGGCCGACCAGCCGCGGCCGCTCCCCGGGCGTGACCCGGACGGGCCCGTCGATCTTCGCGCGGAGGATCTCGTTCTCGGCTTTCAGGTATTGAATCTGGCGGAGCAAGTCGCCCTGGGAAGACCCGGCAAGAGCATAAAACAGGCGGCGAAGGAGGTTCGGCATCACCCCAATCGTCGGGGGCTCCGGGGTGGGGGCAGGGGGGAGGGTGCAAAAACGTGCGACTTTGAGACTCAGCCGCGCCCACCCCGCGATTCTGGCCCGCCCGACACCCCGATCCGGTCTCAACCAGTCGTCGGCGTGAGACTTCTCAGCCTGGCCGAAACCGGGAGCGCGGCGGCAACGCGGGCGTCGCCCATATCGTCCCGGCGGGATCGCGCGGAGGTCACCCCGCGACGCCACAGGGCGGGGCTGGAGTATTTGTACCCCGCTGGCGGCCCTGAAAATGCGGGTTTCGCCGATCCCGGTGAACGACCCGTGTCGATCGCACACCCATCGGGCCACCCCGAGAGTGGTCCGCCAACCTTCCGAAACGGTCTTTTACAGGGAGCTTCAAGGGCCGCGTCCGAGTGACGCGGCCCTGTTCGTTTACACCGGGCCCGCTCGGCGTCCTTCGGCGAACCGCCCGGATCGTACGGAAGATACCGAGACTCGCGTGGCGGGGCAATCGCGCCGGCACTCTCTGTTTCGATCGGGGTGCCGCGGGCCGGTTGCCGAACCGCCGTTTGGCGGCGGCGCTGCGCCCCGAACTCTCGGCTCTCGGCAGAGAGCGGCCGGTCTCGTTTACAGGGCCGTTGGCGATATGGGGGTATGACGGCGGCGGTTCGCGACCAGGAAGGCAAAACGCGTCGTTTCGCAATACGATACCGCGGGTCACCGTGAAGCCGGGGGCCACTGGACGCCAAGGACCGACATGCCCCCGAACCTCCCCCTCGATCTACGCCAGGAATTCCGCTCCGCCCACATGCGCGGGACGGCTATCGAACTGCGGAACCGGCAAAACTCCGGGTGGGCCCAGAAGGACCCGACGGAGCTGCTCCGGATCACGTATCCGACGATGGACGTTCAGCGTGCGTTGGGGGCGATCTCAACGGGAGCAAACGGCAGGCCGCTTGTGTTCCTCGGTCAGCGGGGCCGGGGCAAGTCTCACATCATGGCGGTCCTCCACCACGCGTTCGAGTCACCGGACAAGGTGCAGGCGTGGGCGCACGAGTGGGGCTCAAAGGCGGGCTTCGGCGCGGTTGCTGGCCTCCAGCTGCCGAAGGGGTTCGTCCCCATCTCGGAGACCCTCTCCAACCAGGAGTACCGGACGCTCTGGGACCTGATCTTCGACCGGCATCCCAAGGGGGACTACTTCAAGGGCAAGCACGAGCAGTCGGGTAATCCGATCCCGAAGAAGTCACTGCTCGAGGATGTGTTCAAGGAGCAGCCGACAGCCCTCATCCTGGACGAGTTCCAGACCTGGTATGACGGGCTCAACGACGAGCCCGCGGATACGGGCCTGAAGCGGAAGACCTGGGCATTCAACTTCGTCCAGATGCTGTCTGAGCTGGCGAAGGAGCGGCCCGACCTGCTCATGCTGATAGTCTCGGTGCGGGACACCACCACCGAGGGGTTCCGGCAGGTCAACCGCGTGACTCCGGTCCTGATCGATTTCAAGGGGGAGGCTGCGAAAGAGGATCGCAAACGACTGCTCCTTCACCGCCTCTTCGAGAACCGGGCCCAGTTCACGCAGACCGCCATCGAGCAGACCGTATCGGCCTATGCCGCCGAACGGGTGCGGCTCCTCCACGCGACCAAGTCGGATGCCGAGAAGGACCGGCTGCGGCGAGAGGTCGTCGATGCCTGGCCGTTCGCGCCCGAACTGATTTCGCTGCTCGAAGACCACATCTTGATGGCGGACTCCGCCCAGGACAAGCGAGATCTCATCCGCGTGCTCGCGGAGTTGTTCCGGTCTCGCGGCGCCAGCGTCCCCCTGCTCACGCCCTCCGACTTCTTCGTGGATGACGACGGCTGCGGGGTGCTGACGCTGATCGACTCGTTCGCCACGACCGCCGACCAGGAGCGCCTCCGCGAGAAGGCCATCAGGAACCTCGACGCCCTCAAGGCCGCGGGCGTTTCCGCTGCGCACGCGCGGGAAGCCGTAAGCGGCATTTGGATGCGATCGCTGTCGGCGACAAACGTCCTCGGCGGCACGCGTGAGGAGCTGCAACTCGACCTCACGCGCGCCGGCGCGATCGACGACAACGGGTTCACCGCTGAGCTCGCCACGATCGTGGAGAACAGCTTCAACATCCACGAGGTCGGCACCGCCGACAAGCGGTTCTGTTTCAAGCTGGAAGAGAATCCGCTCTCCAAGGTCAAGGCGACAGCCAAGAACGACAAGCTCTTCGACCCGGAGGTGCCTACTCCCAGTGGTCTCCTGCCGGTCATGAAGGACCAGGCCTTCATTCGCCAGGTGCTCGAGCATTCGCTGCGGTCGCCCGACGGCGCCGCCGAGCCACCTTCGCGCGTCATCGTCCTCGACCCCAACTGGGAGAACGCGCCGTGGGCCAACATCCCCGGGCAGGACCTCCCCGAGCGCTGGGACAAGCCCGTCCTAATCGTGCTCCCCGTGGCCCCGGCAGATGTGAACGCCACCCTCGGGCCGTGGCTCGCCAAGCACGTCACGGTGAAGCGGAACATGGTGCGGTTCCTCTTGCCGAAGGCTGGCACCAGGAACCTGTACGATGACGCCGACCTGCGGCGCATCGCTCGGTGTGCGTTCCTTTCAAAGCAATGGAAGGAATCGGAGGCGGTGTATGCCGACATCTTCCGGCGGTTCGACAAGGACCTGCGCCGCGAGCTTGCGGATCGCTTCGACCGCTACGCGCTGCTCCACCGCTGGAACTTCCAGCAGCCAGTCCTCTGCACCTTCCACGTCGAGCCGTTTGCGGCCGCGCCGGACAAGGTCGCCAAGACGATCGAGGAGAGCGTGCGGAGTGACTTCTTCGCGCCCGAGGACTTCGAGACGTTCATCGCGGACGCCGCCTCGCGCGGGGAGACGATGCGACAGGTGATGGCGCTCCTGCGGGAGCCGCCGGCGAAGCCAGACGCGGATTCCATTCCCTACCTCGGGGATCATCCGACCTACGAGCAGACGATCCGAGTCGCGGCGAAGGACAAGATCGCCCTCAACGTCGGCAACACGTGGTATCGCGCCGAGCCCGGTGAGTCGGAGGATGACGCTTACAAGCGGCTCCGTTCCCGGTGCTTCAGAACGGGGCGCGAACTCGACGAGGTGCAACTCGGCCTTCCGAACCAGGTTGGTGGTGGCGGCGTCGCCGTGCCCCCGCGCCAGCCGACCGCGGGCGGCGGAGCACTGTTCCCGCCTGTGGCGCCACCTGTCTCCCCTCCTGTATCCTCGCCGGTTGGCCCCGGCCCGGTTGCGCCTCCGGTCTCGCCCACAGAGCCGCAAGTCGGGGGTGGCACTGGAGCGGCGCCGTCCGTAGTTCCCCCTGCCTCCATCATCCGACAGTCCAACGGTGCGAAGTCCGGCATCAATCTTCTCGGCGACATCGAGCGTTGGGGATTGCCGGACGGCGAACGCATCACGCTGGCCACCCTGACCATGCGTGGGCTCAGCGTCAAGGAACTTCGTGACCTCTGCACGAAGCTGCCTCCGAAGCTGCTCGCGGAGCTGCAGATCACCTGCGCTCCCGAACAACCCGGAGGGCAGGCGAAATGAGCGACGCCTCGTGGGAGTCATTGATCCTGACGGCCCAGCCGCCCGAGGCGGCCTGGCGGTCGATCTTCGGGCGACTGCGGGATGCGGCGCTGGCGGCGCCGAGCCCCGCGGCCATGCACCGCGAGACGATCGTGCCCGATCGGCTTCTCGCTGAGAGTGCGTGGGACCTGTGGCAGGAGTTCCCGAACGCCGCGCCGAGCGTCGTCGCCGGCCTCCGCGAGTTCTGGGCGGCGTCCTCCGGCGCCGCGGGCTCGGCGGTCCTCATTCTGGACGCGCTTTCGCTGCGCGAGATGCCGCAGATTGCGGCCGCTGCCCGAAAGCACGGCGTCGAGCCGGTGCGGTGCGAGGTGCGAGGCTCCCATGTTCCAACGGAGACGGAGGGGTTCTCCCAGGCGCTCGGGCTCCAAACTCGATCGAAGCTCTTCAACAACCAGCCGCCCGCGTCGTTCATCTTCAACGGGCCGGACACCCACACCGACGTGATCGATGCCCCGTTCGCGGATTGCGTGTCATCCGTGCCCGCGAAGCCACGGTTGTTCATCTGGCACAAGTGGCCTGACGAACCGCTGATCCATCTCCATGCCGACAAGGTCGAAGGCGACACGATCGTCGCGACCGAGATCAAGAAGCAGCTCGCCTCGGAAGGGTTCTGGCAGTTCGTTGACCGGCTGCGGCAGGGACGACGGCTGGTGATCACAGGCGACCACGGATACGCGATCCCATTACCGCGCCACCCCCGGCGCGACAAGGCCCGTTGGTTAGCAGAGGGGTACAGGCGAGGGCAGCCCCTCGCCACATGCCACACCCACGAACGCACCACAACCCGTCTGGCGACGGCGGCGATTCCGTGCGCCTACCGCGCCGCGCCATCGAGCTTCTCGCCGTCGGTACTTCCCGCGTGATCGACGCGACCTCAGGCCGTGATTTCGATCATGCTGGTTCAGAAGCGGCGGGACTTGAACTCGCGCCACATGCCGCCCTCAGTGTGCCCACGGGTGAACGCCCCCGTCCCGAACCGGAGAGTTCGGTGCGATGCGACCCGAAGGAGGCTGAAGGATTATGAAGGCTGCGGCACCGCCGAACATCCAGCAACAACTCAACGAGCTCCGCGATCTGCCCGTGGCCCGGCTTCGCGAGCGCTACGCCCAGGCGTTTGGGGAGCCCACCAATTCCGGGAACCGCCAGTGGTTGTTCCGCCGGGTGGCTTGGCGACTCCAATCCCTGGCGGAGGGGGATTTGTCAGAACGGGCGCGTCGCCGTGCGGCGGAGTTGGCCCGGGACGTTGACGTTCGGGTGCGCCCGCCCGCGGCGGAAGCCGAGCGACCGGATGGCCCCCAACTGCTGACAGTCACCGGCCAGATCGCGTCCTCGGGAATCGACCGTTTGCCCGCGCCGGGCACCGTGCTTCGCCGCGTGTTCAAGGGGGTCGAGCACGAGGTGACCGTGCTTGCTCAGGGGTTTGAGTACCAGGGCAAGAGGTACCGATCCCTGTCGGCGGTCGCGACGGCCGTGACAGGGTCCCACTGGAACGGCTTCCTGTTCTTCGGCCTCACGAAGAAGGGTGCTGTACGTGCGAGAGCTGCTGGGCTCGCCCGGCAAGCGGTTCACCGTCGCGCAGTTGTACGCGATGGCACGCCCGCACCTCAAGGACATCCCCTCGGCCAGGGCGGAGGCCAAGTTCGATGCGAAGGAGGCCCGGGCGATATGGGTGCGGCTGAACGAGCTCAACGACGAGATCGCGGCCGCGGAGAAGGCCGGGGACGCGACCGCGAAGCAGGTCGCCGAGAACGAAAAGATGAAGCTGATCGCGTTCCTCCAGGAGGCCAAGTTCGCTGGTCGCATGAAGGTCGAGAGCGGCGACCAGAAGCGGCTCCGGGACCGAGTGCGTAACCGCCTCAACGACACGATCGACATCATCAAGAAGTACCACAAGAGCGCTGGCGCCCACATCGACGGGGCGATCCTGCGTGGTTCCGTGATGACCTACGACCTGCCGCCCGTCGCTGACCCCGCGCGGCGTGCCCGGGCCGCGAAGGACTTCCGGTACTTCTGCGAGACGTACTTCGGGCAGACGTTCCACCTCAAGTGGTCCGACGACCACCTGAAGGTCATCGCCAAGATCGAGCAGGCGGTGCTGGACGGCGGGCTGTTCGCGATGGCGATGCCGCGCGGCTCAGGCAAGACGAGCCTGTGCGAGGTGGCATGCTTGTGGGCGCTGCTGTACGGGCACCGCGAGTTCGTGGCGCTCATCGGCTCGGACGAGGAGCACGCGGCGGGGATGCTCGAGTCGATCAAGGCGGAGCTGGAGAACAGCGAGATTCTTGGGGCCGACTTCCCGGAGGTCTGTCATCCCATCCGCTCGCTGGAAGGCATCCATCATCGGCACCGGTCCCCGGCTGCAGATGCTCACCGGCGACGCCGAGGCCAACGCCCGGATCGAGGACGCCTTCGAGCAGTGGTCGCGCGCGGTCGACCTGCCCGGCAAGCTCCGCACCATGCGGATGGCCCGCGCCGAGACCGGCGAGGCTTTTGCGCTCTTGGTGAACAACCCCGGCGTCCTGTCCCAGGTCTCGCTCGACGTGAAGCTCATCGAGGCCGACCAGGTCTGCTCGCCCCTCATGCGGCGTGGCCGGAGCGATGAGATCGACGGCATCCTGCTGGACCAGTGGGGCAACCCCTCTGCGTACCGCGTGCTCAAGCGGCACCCCGGCGACAGCAGTGCTCTGCGCGCCCCTGCCGACGACCTGCTGGCGTACGACACGCTCAACGACGTGTTCTGGACGGCGTTCCTGAACAACGCGGCGTTCTTCAGCGCCGGCAACAAGAACTTCGTCACCGGCGCGGACACGGTACTCGGCATCGATGGTCTGACCAAGGTCGAGCAGGCGTTCATGGACCTGGTGGACTCCGATGGCAAGCCCACGGGCGTGATGCCGTCGATCATGCTGGTGCCCACGGCGCTCTCGGCCATGGGCACGCAGCTCTACAAGAGCGTCGAGCTCCGGGACACCACCGCGAACACCAAGTTCCCGATTGCCAACCCGCACCAGGGCAAGTTCCGCATCGAGGTCAGCCGCTACCTGGCCAACGCCATCTACACCGGCAACTCCGCCAAGGCGTGGTACCTGCTGGCGGACCCAAACGACTTGCCGGTGATCGAGGTCGCGTTCCTCGACGGCAAGGAAGCCCCGACGGTCGAGAGCTCGGAGGCCGACTTCAACATGCTCGGCATCCGGATGCGTGGGTACCACGACTTCGGCGTCAACCTGCAGGACCCGCGTGGCGGCGTCAAGAGCAAGGGCGAGGTGTAAGCCATGCCCGGGCAGGTCAGCACAGGCGCTGGGGGGATCGGCGAAGAGCTCCCTAGCGAACTCGAGGGGTGCTTACGGAAACGACAACATGGCTGCGGTCTCCGCCCCCAGTGGGTACACTTGCCCTATGGGAAGATACCTGTACATCGTGCTATCCTTGTGCTTGATGCTCGTCGCCTCATCATGTAATCGCTCGCCGAGGCCCACTGTCGGGCCGTCTCCGTCCGCTGGGAGCGCGGCACAACTGGCGAAAATCCAAGGTAACTGGGCACTGGCGTCCACTCAGCCAGGGCCTCAGCCCCTACCGTTCACTCAGTTGACTGTGGCTGTGCAAGGCACGGTCGTATCGGGTGTCGCGAACCCGGGGAACGTCGCCTTTCATGGAACCACAGAGTACCAGCAGCCCCGACCTGGCGGCGGGCGCCTCCGCTTGACGGCCCAACTCGCCAGTACGGCGGGAGAAATCACAATGGTTGTTGATTGGGCTGATGATGCTCGTGAGGGCAACGGCGGTTGGTTCACCGGCGCAGGACTGAAAGACACGATGCCGTTTACCGTTGCCACCAAGCCATAGAGTCATCAGACTTTTCGCCTCACATCAAAGGAGCATGCATGATGAGACGGTTATTGAGTATCATCGCAGTGAGTGTGCTGTGCGTTCTTGGTGCTCGCACCGCCGTGGCTCAGGTGGGCTGGCCCGAGTTTCCGCTCGGCTGGCAGCAGCAGCCCGGCCAACTGATGAGTGAACAAACTCGGCTGGAGATTCGGACGTGGGCGAGGGCCTATTGGGAGTTCATGGACACCGGCCAGCGCCCCGCTTGGGCACAGGGCCCAATGTTTTCTCGCCCGCAGGAGATTCCGGCAAACTGGGTTCCGTTCGCAGACGCTTTTGATGTCTTCGGGAAGATTTATCAACACCGCCTCCAGCCCGATCCGCGGCTTCCCGGCTACTACACCTTCGGTGATCTCCTGCGAGATGAGCCCACAATTCTCCAAGCGTTCAGAAACTACACGATCACCGGAGAGTTGAAGACTCCATTCGGTGCAGATGCAGCCGCGTTGGACAAACACTTCGAGCTTGCCTTGAGCGGACTCTTTGGTGAACAGGCTGACGGCGTACTGCCTGAGACGTCGTTCCTTCTTGCCGAGGGAAACGACCTGAAATCTGATACCAAGATTAGTTTCGTCGCCTCGACCGTCTATCTTGGTGACCTTGCGGTCATCGCGCCGGGTACTCCGCTCCCAACGCCCGCTCGCCCCGAGATTCCAGATTGCCTTCTGGAGTGGGTGAAGAAGAGCAGGCTCGGCTGGGGTCCTCCCGGAACCGATCGGGGATGTGTACCGAGATGCCTGTACAGCAAAGATACTGCGATTGATGGGTGGCTCTGGTATGACTATCTTGCGCCAGGTTTCGATTGCGATGACTTCTCCGATGCGATGCTCGCTTGGTTGTTGCATCACCTTCGCGGCATGTACCCTGACATGGAAGGGTACAATCTCTGGTTTGAGTGGACGGACTGCAACGGCAATCCACTTGGCCATTCGGTGGTCTATATCAAGATTGGCAACTACTACTACATCATCGAGCCCCAGACCGGAGAAATCAAGGGGCCGTACCCGGTTGGCACGAACCCTGATCCTCGCGTGCTCCTAACTCCTTGCCCGGGAGGGAACTACGACCCAAACAAACCCGTGAAGTGGCGGCTTGTCCCGCCAAACGAGCGCCCGAAGCCGTATTTCGAGCCCCCGCCGTGGCACACCGATCCGTTCTTCCGTCAGAAACTGATCGATTGCATCCGCCGGTGCTACGGCGACACGATTGATCCGAACGACTACATCTGGGATCCAAACAACCCCGGCACGCCTTGCACTACTGGCTGCGGCTGCGACCCAACGAAGTGGGTGCCCAACACAACGCCTTGACGCTCCCGATTGAGGCGATGCGAAGCGAAAGACCGTGGCCCGCAAGGGCCACGGTCTTTTTGTTGACGCAGTTCATCCCACGGGGCGTTCGCACGATGCGGTGGCCCCCGCAGATCGCTTGTCCGCATGCTCGGTGCCTGGGCAAGCATACATGGCCGACGCGTCCGCCGATTTCGCGTATGTGCTCGCCGGCGCTGACCCCGTGCTCTCCATCTTTGCTCCTGCGCCCTCCATCTTTTGTTCCGCGCACGCGATCCTATTGATGGTGACAGCGATCTTTTCGTCTGTGTAAGCGATCTTTTTGATTCTTCCAGCGATATCCGCGTTCAAGTCGGCTGGTTTTCTCGCCGAAGTCGGGTATGGAAGCGGCGTTGGGGCGTTCTCAACGCGGTTTCCGAGTCCCGGCGGGGCCGCGTTCGATGCCATGGCGGGCTGACTGGGTTCCACCTTTGGGAAACAGGCCAGCGCGCTTGCGACCTTCGCCTCAGCAGCCGCGTTTGCGGCGGAGGTTCTTTCCATGGCAACGTATCCGCGTGATCGGGCCGAGTTTTTGCGTTGGGCGGAAGCCCATGTCGACGTGTTCACCTCGCAGGCTGCAAACATTGGCCTCACTCCTGCGCAGGCGACGGCGTTCAAGAATCAGGTGGGCGCGCTGCGCGGACGCACCACGGCGCAGCAGGCCGCGCGTGATGCGGCCAAGGCCGCGACCGAGGCGGCACGCGATGCCGATTCGGCGACGCGCGAACTGACGAGCGATCTAGTTCGGTCGATTCGCGCCTTCGCGACCAACAACAACAATCCCAACGTGTACGTGCTGGCGCAGATCCCCGCGCCGAACCCCGGCGCGCCCGTGCCGCCGCCCGGCCAGCCGACGGACTTCAAGGTCGAACTCAATAGCGACGGCTCGATCACGCTCAAGTGGAAGGCCAAGCACCCCGAAGGCTCCGACCGCGTGGTCTACTTCGTGCAGCGCAAGCTCATCAGCGAGGACTCGTTCCGCCTCATCGGCGGCTCGGGCGAGAAGGCGTATCAGGACGACACGCTCCCCGTCGGCATCGACGGCGCGACGTACATCGTCACCGCCCAACGCGGCAACGTCCAAGGCCAGCCCTCGCGGCAGTTGACGGTGACGTTTGGGTCCGGTGGGCCGGGGGCGATGCGGTTCGGCTTTGCCGAGAGCAACGCGGTGAGCAAGAAGGCCGCGTAACGCACGCTCCACATCTCGGCTTCGCTCGACGGCCCCGGCTTGTGCTGGGGCCGTTTTCATTCTGCCCGAGCCCGAGGGACCGGGCCAACCTGTGGGGGGCGGGCGGGTGCTCCAGGCCACCAACCGCGTGCTGGACAAGGCCCGCGACCTGACGGAGAAGCGGATCGAGACGCTGACCAGCGAGAGCGAGTTGGACAAGCTCGTGAACCGGATGGTTCCGCTTCCACAAGAGCCGCCGACGTCTGGAAGTTCATCTACCAGTGTGCCGGAGCCCTTGGCCTCGACCCCGGGCCCCTGACGCTGCGGGAGCTGGTCGCCATGCTCGACGGCCGCCAGCGCCACGACTGGTCGATCGCCGCCGCCGTCATGTCCGTGATGGCCAACACAGCCCGCGATCCCAAGCGATCCCGCCTGCTCAAGCCCGCCGACTTCGACCCCTTCCACAAACCCCAGCGACCCGTCAAGGTTGACGTGTCGGTCCTCAAAGACGTGTTCATCGACCGCCGCATGCCGGAGGTCGCCAAGGAGACTCGTGCATGAAGAGCCTTTCGACCCGCCACTACGTCTACATCGGTGCTCTGATCCTGCTGGCGCTCGTGCTCGCGTCGTGCGCCGGCCTCGACCTTGGCGACATCGTCAAGGTCAAGACGCCGAACACAATCCAGCAGACCACGGGGCTGCCGTCGACGCTGAGCCTCAACGAGGCCGAGGTTGAGTACCAGAACTGGTTCAACCTCACGCAGACGACCGGCGCGCAGTGGAAGGGCAACATCGAGAAGGCCGGCGAGATCCGCGGGCTGCTCGGCCAACTCACGCTCTCCGCCCTGGACACGGTCGGTCCGACCGTCGCTGGCCTGCCCGTGCTCGGGCCCGCGCTTCCGGCGCTCACCGGCATCGTCGGTCTGCGGCGTGTGGGGGGGCGTGGGGGGAAGCTCACATCACAGAAGGTCAAGATCGCGCCGCGGCCGTACATGGCCCCGGCGCTGGAGAAGGAGCGGCCCAAGCTGCCGCTCTTGTGGCGGAACTCGATCAAGAAAGGGTGATTGAACGTGGCCGATACGCGGGGCATCCGAGCCGGGCGAGCCTTCATTGAGCTGGGCGTCAGCGACAAGCTGTCCGCCGGGCTCAAGGCGGCCCAGAAGAAGCTCGAAGCCTTCGGCGCGGGGCTTCGGTCCATCGGCACCAAGATGGCGGGCATCGGCGTCGCCGCGATCACGGCGCTGCTCGGCACCGCGAAGGCCTTCTCCGATTCCGGCGATGCGCTCGACAAGATGAGCGCCCGCACGGGCGTGAGTGTGGAGGCCCTGAGCGAGCTCGGCTACGCCGCCGACCTCTCGGGCACAGACATGGAGACGCTGGAGAACGGCCTCCGCGTCATGCAAAAGACTCTGACGGAGGCGTCGCAAGGCTCCAAGGGGGCGAACGATGCCCTCGGTCGGCTCGGCCTGACGGTGCAGGACCTCGCCAAGCTCTCGCCCGACGAGCAGTTCAAGCTGCTGGCCGACCGGATCTCTCAGATCCAAGACCCGGCGCTCCGGGCCGCGATGGCGATGGAGCTCTTCGGCAAGGCCGGGACGAAGCTCCTGCCGCTCATGGCCGACGGAGCCGCGGGCATCAACGAGATGCAGGAGCAGGCCCGCAAGCTCGGGCTCACGGTCAGCACTGAGACCGCCCGCGACGCGGCCGAACTCAACGATGCACTCGGCACGCTGTGGACGGTCCTCAAGCAGGGCGTGTTTACCATCGGCGGGGCGCTCGCACCCACCATCAAGGACCTGACCGAGCGGATCACGCGGATCGTCGTCAGCGCCACGGCGTGGGTGAAGGCGAACAAGGAAACGGTGGTCTGGGCGCTCAAGGTCGCGGCGGCGGTCGCCGTCGCGGGGATTGCCATCGTCGGCCTGGGCTACATCATCTCTGGCATCGGCGCGGCGCTTGGCATCGTGGCCGCCGTCATCGGCGGGATCGGGACGGCGTTCAGCCTGATCGGGGCCGCGATCGGCGCGATCCTCACTCCGGTCGGCCTGACCATTGCCGCGATCGTGGCGCTGGGCGGCACGCTGCTCGTCGTCACCGGCGCGGGTAGTGAGGCCCTGTCGTGGCTCGCGGAGAAGTTCACCGAGCTGCGTGACTGGGTCGGCAAGGTGGTCGGCGGTATCTCCGACGCCCTCGCCGCCGGCGACATCGCTTTGGCCGCCGAGATCCTGTGGCTGTCGCTGAAGGTCATCTGGCAGCAGGGCGTCGCAGCGCTCAACAAGGCGTGGCTGGGGGCCAAGGAGTTCTTCGTCTCCACGGCGTACTCCATGTGGTACGGGGCCCTCGCCGCCGCCGAGATCGTCTTCCACGCCCTCGAGGTCGCGTGGATCGAGACGACCGCGTTCCTCTCCAAGACCTGGACCAACTTCGCCACGGGCTTCCAGATGATCTGGGAGGAGGCATCGAGCTGGGTCGCCAAGCGGATGCTGGAGATCCAGGGGCTGTTCGATGACGGGCTCGACGTTGAAGCCGCCAAGAAGGCGGTTGACCAGCAGCTCGAGTCCCGACTGGGCGAGCTGGAGAACGCCGCGCAGCAGTCGGTAACCGCGCGCGACAAGGAACGCGAGCAGCAGCGACGCGATGCGGCCGCGATGCACGAAGCGACGCTGGCGGGTATCGGTCAGGACTTCGAGAACGCGCAGGAAGCCTTGCGCAAGGACACGGCAGCAGGACTCGCGGAGTCCCAGGCCGCGCTCGATGCCGCCAAGCAGAAGCTCGCCGCCGCGATCGAGGAGGCCCGCAAGAAGCGAGAAGCCGCAGACGCGGAGAAGGGATCTGGTCGTCCCCAGCGGGACCTCCTCGCGGACTTCGAGGAGCGTCTGTCGGGCCTCGGTGCGGCCATCGGCAAGGGCATCAGCGTCACGGGCACGTTCAGTTCCGCGGCCGTCTCGGGGCTTGGCACCGGGGGCGATGCCGCCGAACGCACGGCCACCGCGACGGAAGCGACGGCCAAGAACACCAAGCGTCTGTTGGATGCCAGCGTGGACAACGGACTGCGGTTTGCCTGATCCCGACCCCAAGAAAGGAGGTCATCACTCGTGCCGGTTGAGGTTTTTGAGAAGTTCGAGAGCCGCCGCTCTACCAAGGCGAACCAAGTCTCGCAGTCCTCTGCGGAACTCGGGTACATCGTGCGCGGTACCGCGGATGATCTCGTGGCCCGCAACGCGGCGCAGACCGCCTCGCCCGCGACCTACGACAGCCTCGCCCGGCAGAACGTGCAGATCGAGCCGCTCGGGCCGCAGCTCTGGGACGTCACCGTCCGTTATGGCTCCAGCGACAGCGGAGGGACGCCTACGCCCAGCGAGGCGTCGTTCAACTTCGAGACCGGCGGCGGCACCCAGCACATCACCCAGAGCAAGGACACGGTGCAGGCGCGGGCGGCGTCCGGATCGACCGCGCCGGACTTCGGCGGCGCGATCGGCGTGACCGCCGACGGTGTTGACGGCGTGGATATCACCGTGCCCGTGTACCAGTTCTCTGAGACCCACTACTTCAGCGATGCACAGGTGACCGGGGCGTACAAGGGCGCAATCTTCGGTTGCACAGGCAAGACGAATGCTGGCGGGTTCAAGGGCTTTGCTCCCGGCGAGGTGCTGTTCCTCGGCGCGACGGGATCGAAGCGCGGGGACGGCCCCGACGACGATTGGGAGATCACGTTCCGGTTCGCGGCTAGTCCTAACGAGACCGGCCTCTCGGTCGGCTCCATCACCGGCATCAACAAGAAGGGGTGGGAGTACCTGTGGGTCCGCTACGCCGACGCGGAGGACACCGGGTCCGGCGCGATCATCAAGAAACCCATCGCCGCCTATGTCGAGCGTGTGTACGACGACGCCAACTTTGGAGCATTGGGGATCTGAGTCCCTTCAACCATGCCTGACGAACTTCGCAAAGTCCGATCCGGTGATCCACTCCGCCTCCCCGCGGGCGCGTACAACGCGTTCGTCGATGCGGCCGTGGACCTGCGCCGGCGTCAGGGTCGCGGCGAGGCCGTCGCGGGCCCGCTCGTCGAGTCTGCCCAGCGCGGCATCGTGCTGGTCCGCAACGACTCCGGCGAGGAGATCGAGCCGTACCACGCGCTGGCGATCACCGGCGTGCTCGTCGAGCCCGGCGAAGACGACCAGGAGCGGACATTCCAGAGCCGCACTCCGCTGACGGGCGACATCGCCACGGAGGAGACTGCCGGTCCAGCGTTCGTTGTCGCACTCCAGCCCATCAAGCCCAACAAGCTCGGGCGCTGCGTGCTCACCGGCGTGACGGTGGCGCGGGTGTTCATCACCAACGAGACCGACACCACCTGCGAACTGGCGGCCGAGGAAACGGTCCTGGCCAGCACGCCAATGGGCGGCATCCCGATCCTCTGGAAGGAAGAGGGCACCGGCGAGAAGTGGGCCGTGCTCGAACTCGGCCGCCCGTCGCCCGGGCGCGTGACTGCGATCCTCGGCGCTGCCCAGGCGATCCCCACCGAACGCAACCGCTGGCGCTACCCATGGTTGGAAGCCCAGATCGACGGCAACCCCGGCAGCGAAACCTATCTCCGGTATGTGCCTGTCGATGGTGGCCTGTCGTCGCAGCTCGCAAGCGGCGGTGAAGACCCCACGCGGCTGGCGCTCAACCGGTTCGAGGCTCACCACATGAACGACTCGGAGCCCGGCTCCGGGTTCGGCGGCCTGCTCGGGCTCGGCCCGGTGTGCGAGTTGCCGGGAGTGCTCCCCAAGTGCCCGCCCGCGCGGTCGCTCAAGCCCAAGCTCGTGCCCATCCCCGAGGGCGTGTGCGTGCAGCTGACCTGCGAGCGCAACAGCAAGGGCAAGCCGGTGTGGGTCTTCGAGGCCATGAGCCTGATCGAGATCGCCGACCCCGCTGACGAGGACCGCAAGTTCAACCTCTACATCGGAGGTGCCGAATGACGACCCCCCCGACCCCGACCATACTCGATGCACGCCGCGAACAGGAGCGGGCCAAATACGTGGCGCTGGCCGCTAAGCCCGGCTCGACGTACGGCTCGACCAACCACGGCAAGCTTGCCGTCCCGATCATCCAGAAGCTCAAGCCGAGGTTCGTCGTGGACTTCGGATGCGGCCGCAACGACCTTGTGCGGGACCTGCGCCGGCTGGGGGTCGACGGGCTGGGCGTGGACTTCGCGTTCCCGGATGCTGACCTCGTGCGCCCGATGCACAAGACTGCGCTGCACGCGGGCGTGGCGGACGTCGTCACGAGCTTCGACGCACTCGAGCATCTGCTGCCCGAGGACGTGGACGCGGTGCTCGCGGAGATGCGACGCGTGGCCAAGCCGCGCGGCCACTGCGTGTTCTCGATCTGCACGCGTCCCAGCAAGACCACCGTCGCCGGCGAAGGGCTGCACCCGACGGTGCGCCCGCTGGATTGGTGGCTCGACCGCATCGGGCGTGTCGCCACCGTGAGCAACCCGCGGGCGGAGCGGCGGTTCATCGTCGGGCGTTTCAAGGGCGGAAGTGATGGGGGGTGCTGTGGTGCGTGAGAACCAGTCTGACATCGCGGCGCTCCAGGCCGGGCTGAAGGCGCGAAAGCCGTCGCGGGATGGCCTGCGCCTCTACACCGCCGAGTTCGACTCCGTGTCGCTCGGTGGGTTCTACCGCGGGCGTTCGGCATTCCTGATCCTGTCGGGCCCGTCGCTCACGCAGATCGACCTCGCCGCGCTCAACAAGCGCGGCATCGCCACGATGGCCGTGAACAACGCCTGGGCGGTGCATCGCCCGACGCTGTGGACCTGCGTCGACGATCCCGGCCGCTTCATCGACACCGGCTGGAAGGACCCGGGCATCCTGAAGTTTGTTCCCACATGTATGTGGGACAAGCGGCTCCGCATCCAGGGTGCGGACGGCGCGATGCGCAACAGCGCGTTCCGGGTCCGGCAGATGCCCAGCGTCATGTTCTTCCGCCGTGCGGATCACTTCGACCATGAGCGGTTCCTGACTGGAGACAGCGTCCCGTGGGGCAACGACGCCAAGAACCCAGACTCTTTGGGCATCACCGGCAAGCGCTCGGTCATGCTCGTGGCCCTGCGCCTGTTGCACTACCTCGGCTTCAGCACGGTGTACCTGCTGGGCTGCGACTTCAAGATGGCCGAGGACCGCAAGTACGCCTTCGCCGAGAACCGGGCCGCCAACGCGATCCGGCACAACAACGTGCTGTATGACTCGCTGGCACGTCGATTTGAGGCCCTCAAGCCGCACTTCGAGAAGCACCGGTTCCGCGTGGTGAACTGCTCGCCGGGCAGCGAGCTGCAGGTGTTTGAGCGCATGGAGTTCGCCGACGCCGTCGCGGCCGCGTCCGCTGAGTGCGGCAAGCCGGTCAATACGCAGGGCTGGTACGAGTCGAATGTGAAGCCCCAGGAGGCCGCACGATGAGCGACGGCCCCACCCGTTACTACTTATTCATCCCGGTCTGGGCGACTGGACGCGCCCCGCAGGGCGGGGGCTCCAGCAACTACTCGACGCCGTCGGGGTCGACACCAGACAGCACGTACTCGACACCCACCAGCACGCCGAGCATGCCACCGAGCTACTCGACGACGGGTGACGTCATCTACACGACCGGGTCGGGCGGCACGCCGACGCTGACGTTTTACACCACCGATGCGTTCACCAGCAACACGCCGGGCACTACGCAGACGCCGTCGAGCAGCGGGCCGATGTCATCGAGCGGTTCGGGAAGCACGCCGACGAGCGACACGCCGAGTTCCATGTCTTCGAGCTCTTCGGGCTCGAGCATGACGTCCAGCATGAGCAGTTCCGGCGGTGGAAGTTCCTCCGGAATGAGCTCATCGGGAGCGTCGTCGGGCATGAGTTCCGGAGCCTCCAGCGGCATGTCGTCGGGTGCGAGTTCCGGCATGTCCTCGGGCGGGTCCTCTGGTGGCTCTTCGGGAGGATCGTCCGGAGGGGGCAGTTCAGGCGGCGGTTCGTCGGGCGGAGGCGGGTCCAGTGGCGGCGGCAGCGGCCCGGGCGGTTCGGGTCCCGGAGGCTCTGGACCTGGCGGTTCTGGGCCGGGAGGGTCGGGCCCTGGGGGAAGCGGGCCGGGTGGTTCTGGCCCGGGCGGCTCCAACTGCGTGCTGGCCGGAACGCCGGTGCGGCTGGCCTCTGGCCAGACCGTGCCGATCGAGCGATTGCGACCCGGCGACCGACTCGCCGCGCTTGACGTGGCAGGCCTCGATCGCGATGTGCCGTGGCGAGCACAGTACCAGTGGCTGCGTCAGCGGGCCGAAGCGGTGTTCACGCCCGTCACCGGTTCTGTTGCCAGCGTCACGGTCGGCACGCACGACGGGTTCATCACGATCAACGGTCGCCTGCGGCTCACGCCCGAGCACCCGGTGCTCCTGCGCCGCGGCGAAGAGGTCGGGTTCGTGTCGGCGGAGTTCGTCCTGGTCGGCGATTACCTCGTGCGGCACGACCTCCGCGAGGAGCGCGTCGAGACGTTCACTCGCGCCGGCGATCGTGTAACCACGGTCGCAGTGCACGTGCCCGGTTTGAACGTCTTCCTGGCCGATGGCGTGTGGGTCCACAACGACATGCCCGCGACGCAGCAGAGCGGGTCGGGTTCATCGTCTGGTTCGGGATCGAGTTCCGGCTCCGGGTCCGGTTCCTCGAGTGGCAGCGGGTCGAGTTCCGGTAGCGGCAAGTCCAGCGGCTCGTCCATGTCCAGTTCCGGGTCGAGCTCGGGGTCCAGTTCCGCCAGTTCGTCGGGCTCGTCCAGCGGCAGCGACAGCGGCTCGGGCCCACCGGGCTCAGGCTCGGGCTCCGGCAGCGCCCAGCAAGCCGTGGCCCTCGGCGAGGGCGCATCGTCGTTCATCGAGGGCGGCATGGAGGGCGTGCCTCCGGCGAAGTGGCAGCAGAGTGGTGTGGCGAGCCTGAGCAGCAGCATCGAAGAGGAGGTGAAGGCATGATCCCGAAAGTCATCTACACGGCCGACTTGTCCGAGTCTCCCGACCGTCAGCGGCTCACCGCGTGGAAGCACGCATGGCAGACGCTGCATCCCGAGTGGGATGTCCTCACGTTCACGCTGGACAACCGGCCGCCGATCCTGAACCACGATCAGTGGCAGCAGACGCTCGACCTCAGCGAGCCCGCGGCGTCGGCGGCGCGGCTCAACCTCCTGCGCTACGAAGTGCTCGCCCGCGAGGGCGGCGTGTTCGTCGATCCTGATCGTCTGCCGCTGCGCTCGCTCGATGAACTCGTCGCCGGCGTCGGCGCATTCTGCTCGACGATCGCCAGCCACGGTGCGAGCCGTCCGCACATGCTGTCGCCGTCGGTGCTCGGTGCAACGCGGAACCGCCCGATGCTCTGGCACGCGATCCGCGACCTGCCGCACTCGGTGCTGGTCTATCGCGGCGTGTGGGACCAGAGCGGGCCGGGGTTCTTCACCCGCGTGGTCCGCGACCACGGGCACTTCCGCGATGTTGTGCCGTTCCACTGGGCGCTCTTCGAGCAGGGCGAAGAAGCCGCTAAGGCTCACGGCGGCGCGTTCGGGTTCGTGAGCGGCAAGGCGGCGGAGACTGTGGCTTGATCACCACCGCAACCGCCACCCCGATCCCGCGGGTCCTGCACCAGATCTGGCTGGGCAAGGGCGAGATGCCCCTGCACCAGCGGCGCTGGCGTCGCCGCTTCGCCGAGATGAACCCGCAGTGGGACATGCGGCTGTGGACGGATGACAACCTGCCGCCGATCCTCAACCGCAACGCATGGGCGGCCTGCGGCAACGTCGGCGGCACGCCCGGCTGCGTGATGCGCTCGGACATCCTGCGGCTGGAACTCCTGGCCCGATTCGGCGGCGTCTACCTCGACACGGACGTGAAGCCCATCCGTCCGCTCGACGAGATGTGCCCGCCCGAGGTTCGGGCGTGGGCAGCGTGCGAGCAACTCGACATCGTCTCCAACGCGGCGATGGGCTTTCCGGCCCACCACCCGGCGATGTGGCACATGGTGGCGATGATCGAAGAGTCATTCTTTGAGCGCCGGTACGTCGGCGATCAAGCCGGGCCGGGACTGCTCGCCCGCGTGGTCACCCAGTACGACGACGTGGCGCTCTACCCGCCCGCATACTTTCACCCGACCGTCGGAGAGTCGAAGTCGAATCCCGACGCGAAGTATTTCCTGCTGGGATCGCACCTCTTCGCTGGGACGTGGGTGGAGGCAAACCGGGAGCGATACGAGCGGGTGTGGGCAGCAAATCACAGTCAGTGAACCGCGTAGACGGAGGACGCGTTGACCACAACAGACTTTCCGTCCGCCGAAGCGATTTTTCCGACAACCACGATCTCCGAGAGCTCCTTCAGCCCGCGCCGCCCCTTCATGTCGGTGCGCAGGATCTGCCCTTTGGTGTCCACGACCTGCACGGTCACGGAGTTGGCGAGGATGTCCTCTTTGGTCTCGCAGCAGTAGTCCCAAGGCTTGGAGCACTTGTCGTCGGGATTCTCATTGCAGGCCTTGAGCCCGCGGCCAATAAGCGTGAAGACCGCGCGCCCCGCGACGAACGGCTCCTTGCTACCGCCGATGCGGCCGCGAAGCACGACCTCGTCACCGGCCTTGAGTGTTCCGGCCTTGCGGACTTCAGATACGTCCTTTCCGTTCTCAGGCTGCTTCTCGACAAAGAACCCGCTCGGCAGCGGTGCCTTGGGCACATGCATCGAAACCACGGTCAGCACGAGCGCGTCGGTCCCGTTGGCGGTCTCGACTTTGCCGGTCACAAACACTTCCGCACCGGGCTTCAGCCCGTGCTGGCCGCTCAACCCGGCCCGCAGCGGCTTGCCATTCGCATCCACAATCTGCACCGTCGCCCGGCCCTCGGCGGGGATGTTGCAGGCGGTGTCGGGCAACTTGTCCACGGGCGGGCAGCACGCCAGGCGCGTGGATTCATCCACCAGCGTGAACATCGAGCGGTTTTCGACGAAGGCGTCCTTGGACATCGCCACGTTGCCGCGCACGGTGATCGTCTCGCCGACCTTGGCCGACTTCATGGCAGCGGTGATCTCGAGCGCACCGGCGGGCAACTCGGGCTTCATCAGCGTCTTCACGTCCCCCACGCTCTTGATCTGGGCGATCGCGGCCGAGGGCGCAAACGGTCCCACACCGACCGCGCACCCGATCAGCGCCACGGCCACCGTCATCGCCCGCACCGAAACCGTCATCCGCATCATCGTCGTCTTCATGTCGAAACTCCTTGCAAAGATTCTTGAACGTCACTCGCCTCACGGCGCGCGCCGCGGAGGCGCCATCTCGCATCATCACACCGCCTTGAGCGCGACGGGAATCGTCGGCCTTAGGCAACGAATCGCCGGGGGCAACGCGCCCACGACGCCCAGGGCCAGGCCCGTCAGCAGCCCCAGCCCGATCACCGTCTCGTCGATCAGCAGCCCGAACGCCCCCATCGAGAACCGCACCGCCAGCCCGTCGAGCAGGAAGACGCCCACCGCACACGCGGCAAGACCGCCCGCGGCCGTCGCCAGCGTCGATTCCTGGATCATCGACCAGACGATCGCCAGCCGCCGGTAGCCGATGGATTGCAGCGTCCCCAGTTCGCGGATACGCGAGGCGAACGCGGCGTACATCGTGTTGAGGCCGCCGAAGAGCCCGCCGACGGCGATCAGCCCCGCCGTCACCCACGCGACGATCTTGATGGGCCCGAAGAAACTCGCCAGTTTTCCGTAGTACTCGCGCTCGGTCATCGCCACCAGTTCCAGGTCCGGCCGCGTCTTGGTGAAGGCCGCGATGTCGCCGAAGTCCGCCCCCTCGCCGGTGGCCTCGTTGTAAGGGTCGAGCGTCAGGACCACGCACGAGATCGTGTCGCGCTTGGTGGCTTCCATCAGGTCCGCCAGCGGCAACCACACCTCGGCCTCGACGACAGTCCCGGGCGCGCTGAAGCGCCCGACGATCGTCCACGGCCTGCCGTCGATGATGAGCGACTTGCCGATCTGCACCTCGGTCGCCGACACGCCGAGCACTGTCCCCGCCATACGTCCGACCAACACCTCATCCGCACCGGATGAGGGCCAGCGACCCTCGGTCAGCGACACCGACTCGTGGACGAGCGACGCCGCGGGAGTCACGCCGCGCATCATCACCTGCCGGAGTTTCGCCTTGGGCGCGAGCGTGCCAACGCCGCCCGAGCCAGTGCCCACCGGAGCAGCCGCCGCGCCGCCCACGCCCACGGGCAGCATCACATGGACCTCCGGTGAGACATACGCCACGCCCGCCCGTGTGCGGATGCCGGGCACGCTGGCCGAGAGCACCCCCGGCGTCGCCGCCGGAATCTCGGAGCGCTCGACGCTCTCCTCGCTGCCTGCACCGAGCAGGATGATGTTGTGCTCCCCGCCGGTGGCCTTGAGCGCTCGGCTCATGCCATTCACAAAGCCACCCGCGACCAGAATGAGCAGCACCACCATCGCCGCCCCGGCGACGGACAGAAAGAGTCTCGAGGGCGAGCGGCCCAGATTGCGGACAGCGTATGCAAACGGAAGAAGTCTCATAGGTTCCTCTTTCAAACCGCCCGGAAGCACGAAGCAATCTCTCGGCGACCGGCCCGCCACGCGGGCACCAGACCCGCCACGATCCCCACACCCCCCGAGATGATGAGGCCCCAGGCCAGCACCGACCACGATGCGCTCACGCCGATCGAGAGCCCCTCCTGCGAGAGCGTGAAGTTGCCGAAGTGAACGACGGAGAGGGCGATGCCCGTGCCCAGCGCGCCCCCGAGCAGGCCGATGAGCATCCCCTCGCTCACGATCAGTCGGGCGATGAGGCCCGAGCGGAACCCCAGCGTCTGGAGCACGGCGTGCTCCTTGATGCGGTCCTGCACGCTGAGCACGATCGCGTTGGCGACGAGCGCGAGCACCGCCGCAAGGCAGCCCCAGCCCAGCCACTGCGTGAACTTCACGATCTCCACAATGTCGGCCCCCGCCTGCGCAACGAAAGCCTTCTCGGGGCTGGTCATCGTCGGGTCGGCCTCGGCGCGGAACTCGGCATCGATCGCCTCGGCCACCTGCTCCATCTTCGCCGGGTCATCGACGCGGACGGTGAACTGCGTGACGCTGCCCAGCCCGCCACCCTTGCCCCCCCCCGCGCCAGCCTGCTGGAGGAAGTCGAGGTGGACATAGGCGACGTTCTGGTCCTGCGCCTCGGGAGAGCGGATGATCCCCGCGACGGTGACGGTGATGCCCGAGGCGTCGAAGGACTGGCCGATCTGGAAACCGCGCCGGGCCGCGAGCGTCTCGCCCACGAGGGCCGAGTCCGAGCGCTTCTCCCACTCGGCCACCGAGCCGGAGATGAGTTGCCACTTGCTCGCCCAGCCCGTCGGCCCCGCGAGGTCTTCACGCGGCACGCCCCGGAACGTGATGACATCCAGCGAGGCCCGGCAGTTGTTGACCACGATCTTGACGGGTACCGCCGAGACCACCCCGGGGATCTTCTCGATCCGGTCCACGTAGAACTGCGGCAGGCGGCTGGCGGCGGGGCAGAAGCGGTTTTCACGGTAGACCACCAGTGTGGTGTCTCCGGCGGCGGCCTGCGTGGATTGGCGCACGCCCTCTTGCAAGGTCTGCACCGCGATGAACAGGAACATGGCGATGGCGACGCCCGAGAGCGTGAGCACGCTGCGGACCTGGTGCCGCCACAGCTGCTTGAAGACGACGGGCATGAACTTGGGTGCGATCACGGATCAGGCCTCCTGCGGGACAAGGGGTGCGGTGCGTGCGGCGAGATCGGCGGCTTCGATGAGGCGGCCCTTTTCAAGATGCAGCGTCCGCTTGGCATGCGCCGCGCTCTTGGCGTCGTGGGTCACGATGATGAGGGTCTTGCCGAGATCATCGCAGAGCCGGACCATGAGGTCCATGATGGCCTGCGCTGACTCCTGGTCGAGGTCGCCGGTGGGCTCGTCCCCGACGATGATGGTGGGGTCGGTCACGATCGCGCGGGCGATCGCGACGCGCTGCTCCTGGCCGCCCGAGAGTTGACGCGGGTAGTGGTCGTGCCGGTCGGCGATCCCGACGAGCTGCAACGCGGTCTGTACCTTCTCGTGTCGCTCGCGGGCCGACATGCTGTGGAGCAGCAGGGGTAGCTCGACGTTCTCGTAGGCCGTGAGCACGGGCACGAGGTTGTAAAGCTGGAAGACGTAGCCGACGTTGACGCTCCGCCAGTCGGCGAGCTTGGACCGCGAGAGCGTGGAGATGTCGGTGCCGCCGATGATGAGGTTGCCCCCGCTTGGCCGGTCGATCCCGGCGATGAGGTTGAGCAGCGTGGTCTTGCCGCTTCCCGAAGGGCCCATCAGCGCGAGGAAGTCTCCCGCGGGCACGTCGAGGTCGAGTTCCTGAAGCGGCGTGATGGTGTTGTCGCCCTTCTTGTAGGTCTTGGTGAGCCGGCGGCACTGAATGAGCGCAGGTTCTTGACTAGATGTTCGTGCGTGAGCGTGGTTCGTGTTCATGGGGATTCTCAACGATGCCGCGAGTTCGTCGCAGGGATGTTCTGGAACTGGGAGTTACGGGTTTGAGGATGCGGGCTCTGAAGGTGCGGTTGTGCGTTCGCCCAAAACCTTGAGCCGCATCCCGTCGCGGATCGCGGGTGGAGCGGGCGGATCGAGGATGATGCGGTCGGTGAGGCGGAGTCCGCTCGCTACGGCGGTGAACCCTTCGTCTGCCGCGGGCGTCGTCGTGATGTCGCGGCGGCGGGCGACCGGGCTTCCGCCGGAGGTCTCCACGACCCAGACCTGGCCCTTGTCCTCACCCGCCGACGTAACAGCGGCCGTCGGAACCAGCAGCAGCATGTCGCCGCTCTCGCCGTGTCCGGACGCTTCGACGCCCCCGGTGCTTGTGCCGCGTTGCCGTGAGGCAATCGCGGGCGCGTGGAGTTTGACGCGGGTGAGCATCTCGGGCTTGAGAACGGGAGATGGCGCATCGAGCGCGACTTTGAACTGCACGGTGTTCCGCTGGATGTTCGCCTCATGCACCACCCTCGAAACCACGCCGCTGAACGTCTGGTCCGCCAGCGCCTCGGTGCTGACCGTCGCCCGCGTGCCCACACTGACCTTGGCGGCATCGGCCAGCGGAACGTCCACGCGCACTTGGAGTTTCGCAGGGTCATAGACGCGGACGACCGCCCCCATCATGCTCCCGGCGAGCCCTGCATCTCCGCTCAGCCCGCCCATGCTGATTCGTGTGCCCGGCTCGACCAAGTGGGCGAGCACGATGCCCGCGACGGGCGAGCGCACGTCCATACGCTCCAGACGCAACACGGCCTCGTCGCGCATCACGAGGGCCGCAGCGTGGGCCGATTCCGCCTGCGCTAACGCGGCGCGGGCCTCGTCCACAAGTTTCTCTGCCGAAGCGACCCTCGCCTCAAGCCCGCTCAGGCGGATCTCCATTCGGCGGAAAGTGCCCTCGCTCAGTCCTGCGGGCACCAACTCGCGTTTGCGGGTCACCTCGTCACGCAGTTCGGCGGCGGTTGTGCGTTCCACCTCGACCTGCGACTCGACGGTCGCGAGCGCCGCCCGGGTCCGGGCCACGTCCGCGACGCGTTCCGCGACGGTCGCGTCCGCCGCGCGGAGTGCCAGCCGCGCATCGTCGTCGATCAGCCTGGCGATGACCTGCCCAACCTCGACTCGCTCGCCGTCGAGAACCAAAAGCTCCTTGACGACGCCTTCCGCGAGCGCAGGAACCCTAACGGCAAAGGGGGCGGGTTCGATCCACCCCGGGGCTTGCACCGCAACGGGGCCGAGCGGCGCATCGGTCGGGATATCTTCCGAACCGCCCGTCGAGTCAGCATCGGTGCCGGTGTCCGCCGCCCCGACGCCACTCTTCGGAATCGCGGCGGCGACGTGGACCGCAAGCCTGGGCTGGAGCGCATCGCGTGCGGCATAGGCCAGCAGGCCGCCCGTTGCGAGCAGCACGGCGGTGGGAATGAGCAGCCGCGTTGCCCAGCGCGCTTTGGGCCGCGCGATGACGGTGGTGCTGCCCGCGGGCTGTCGCCTAGGCGCGGAATCTGATAGTGTGGGCTGCGGGCCTCGACGGAGCGCCCGCAGGTCGGTCTGCGCGGTAGCCATAAGTGGTTCCTGCAATGCGCCGGCGGCCAAGGACGAATGACCGAGGGCGGGCGCGTCAAGCAAAGACACTCCTCGCACGAGCGGCACGGAGCCCGTCGCGCAAGCACGATGCGGACGCTGGGGAAAGGGAGCGTCCGTTGCAGGATTGAACTACACCACGAGCGCGCAATGCCAGCGCAAGGCTTCGCGGTTGGCCTTCAGGTAGGGCGGGCCCAAGGCCCAGCCAGGTGACAAGGGCAGGACCTTGGCATCGGGATTCGGAATGGTCCACAGGACCGCGAGCGCGAACGTCGCCAGCGCATCCCATTGCTGCTCGAACGCAGGGAGTCTGCTTTCGGCCTTGACACCGGTACCGCCGGATGTGCCCTGGCACGATGGGCACGATGGGCACTCGTCCGGCGAGAGCGGCTGCTCCTCGTTCGAATGATCCCGCTGCGGGTCCGACGCCTGGCGTGATGCGGTCTCAGTCGAACACCCGCCGCAGCAAGGGTCCGTCTCGGCCGCAACGAGGTGATTCCCGTCACAGGCACTGTCCACGAGCAGCGCCGCTTGGCAGCAGCACAGCGGCGTGACCACGCCGATGAGCAGGGCGACCAGGATGCGGAGCAGAGGGTGACGCATGATGCTCATGAGTATATCGGACAAACGAACGCCAGATTCACTTTACGCGGGGCTCCGATCCTTGTTCGACCCCAGCGTCGCCGCCGGACCCGTCCGCCACCCCAACAGCCGGAGCCCATTCCCGACGACGAGGAGGCTCGCTCCAACGTCCGCGATGACGGCCATCCACATCGTGCCCCACCCGCCCAGGGTCAACACAAAGAAGATCACCTTGATGCCAATAGCGAGGGCGATGTTCTGGGACAGGATCGCGCCGGTGCGTCGGGAGAGCAGGACGAACTCGGGCAGACCCCGCAGGTCGTCCTGCATCAGCGCCACGTCGGCGGTTTCCAGCGCCGTGTCCGTCCCCGCCGCGCCCATTGCGAAGCCGATGGTGGACTTGGCAAGGGCGGGGGCGTCGTTCACGCCGTCACCGACCATGCCGATCGCGTCGCCGTGCTCTTTGGTCTGTCGCTCGATCTCGGCGAGCTTGTCCTCGGGGAGCATGCCGCCCTTGGCCTCGTCGATGCCGACGATCTTCGCGATGCCCGACGCGGTCGTCTGGTTGTCGCCCGAGAGCATGAGCGTCTTGATGCCCAGCCCGTGCAGCGACGTGATCGCCTCGACGCTGCTCTCGCGGGGCGTGTCGGCCACCGCGATGACGCCCAGCACCCTGCTCGCGGAAGCGACGACGACCGCCGTCTTGCCCTGCACCTCGAAGTGGCTCAGGACGGCCTCAACCTCCAGTGAGCAAACCTTGCGTTCCTCGGCGAGGCGGTGGTTGCCGACGAAGTACGCCGCGCCGTCGATGCGTCCTTCCACTCCACGACCCGTGAGCGACTTGAACGCCTCGACGCTTGCCCGCTCGCCGCTCCACGCCGCCACGACCGCCAGCGCCACCGGGTGCTGCGAGAGCGCATCCAGACTCGCCGCGATGCGGAGGACTTCATCCTTGCTCGCGCCGCCGACGGGCTGCACATCCGTGACACGCGGCTTGCCCTCGGTGATCGTCCCGGTCTTGTCGAGCGCGACGACCCTGAGTTTGCGGCCGTTCTCAAGGTGAACGCCGCCCTTGATGAGGATGCCCCGCTTGGCCGCCGCGGTCAGGCCGCTCACCACAGTCACCGGGGTTGAGATGACCAGAGCACACGGGCACGCGATGACGAGCAACACCAGCGCCTTGTAGAGCCAGGGATAGAAGGGCTGATCGAACGCCAGCCACGGCACGACCGCGACCAGCACCGCGACGACGCACACGATGGGCGTGTAGACCCGCGCGAAGTTGTCCACAAACCGCTGCGTTGGCGCACGGCTTCCTTGTGCTTCCTGCACGGTCTTGATGATCTTGGCCAGGGTGGTCTGGTCCTTGCCGCCGGTGGTCTTGAACTCCAGCACGCCCGACTCGTTGATCGTGCCCGCGAAGACCTTGTCGCCCACCTTCTTGTCCACCGGCACGGACTCGCCGGTGACGGGGGCCTGATTCACGCTCGACTCCCCCGCGACCACCACGCCGTCGAGCGCCAGCCGCTCGCCAGGCTTCACCTGCACCACCGCGCCGACGGGAACTTCCCGCGCGGGCGTCACCTTCCACGATCCGTCCGGCTGCTTCACGCTCGCCTCGTCGGGGGCCATTGCCATCAGGCCCTTGACGGCGTTGCGGGCGCGG
>DDSG01000105.1 GCA_002343325.1 Phycisphaerales bacterium UBA2396
GCGGACCTCAGCGAGACTCCCGACAAGCAGCGTCTCACGGCCTGGCGGCACGCGTGGCAGACCATGCACCCCGAGTGGGACGTGGTGACGCTCACGCTGGACACCAAGCCGCCGATCCTGAACTACGACCAGTGGCAGCAGACCTTTGGGCTCAGCGAGCCCGCGGCCTCGGCGGCGAGGCTGAACCTGCTGCGCTACGAAGTGCTGGCCCGCGAGGGCGGCGTCTTTGTCGATCCGGACCGCCTGCCGCTGCGTCCGCTCGATGAACTCGTCGCCGGGGTCGGCGCGTTCTGTTCCACGATCGCCAGCCACGGCGCGAGCAGGCCGCACATGCTCTCGCCGTCGGTGCTCGGCGCGACGCGGAACCACCCGATGCTGTGGCACGCCATCCGTGACTTGCCGCACTCGGTGCTGGTCTATCGCGGCGTGTGGGACCAGAGCGGGCCGGGGTTCCTGACCCGCCTGGTCCGCGACCACGGGCACTTCCGCGACGTGGTGCCGTTCCACTGGGCGCTGTTCGAGCGGGGCGAGTACGCGGCGAAGGCCCACGCCGGGGCGTTCGCCTTCGTGCAGGCCAAGCCCACGGAGGTGGTGGCGTGAGCACGGCCGCACGCACCACCTCGATCCCGCGGGTCCTGCACCAGATCTGGCTGGGCAAGGGCGAGATGCCGCTCAATCAGCGGCGCTGGCGGCGGCGCTTCGCCGAGATGAACCCGCACTGGGAGATGCGGCTCTGGACCGACGACAACCTGCCGCCGATCCTCAACCGCAACGCCTGGGACGCCTGCGGCAACGTCGGCGGCACGCCCGGCTGCGTGATGCGCTCGGATATCCTGCGGCTGGAGATCTTGGCCCGGTTCGGAGGGGTCTACCTCGACACCGATGTCAAGCCGGTGCGGCCGCTGGACGAGATGTGCCCGCCCGAAGTCGTCGCGTGGGCGGCGTGCGAGCAACTCGACATCGTGACCAACGCCGCGATGGGATTCCCGCCCAACCACCCGGCGATGTGGCACATGGTGGCGATGGTCGAGGAGTCGTTCTTCGAGCGGCGGTACGTCGGTGATCAAGCCGGTCCGGGCCTGATCGCACGGGTGGTCACGCAGTACGACGATGTGACGCTGTACCCACCGGCATACTTCCACCCGACGGTCGGAGAGTCGAAGTCCAATCCTCACACGAAGCACTTCCTCTTGAGCGAACATCTCTTTGCGGGGACGTGGGTGGAAGAGAACCGTCCGCGACATGATCGCCTTTGGATGGCGAACGCGGTCAATGAACAGCGTGCACCGCCGTCGCATTGATGACCACCGCCTTGCCGTCGGCCGAGGCGACTTTGCCCACCACAACCAGTTCCGACAACTCCTTCATCCCGCGGCGGCCCTTCATGTCGGTGCGGAGGATCTGGCCCTTGGCGTCCACGACCTGCACGGTGACGGAGTTGGCGAGGATGTCCTCCTTGGTCTCGCAGCAATAGTCCCAGGGCTTGGAGCACTTGTCGTCCGGGTTCTCGTTGCAGGCCTTGAGCCCTCGGCCCATGAGCGTGAAGACGGCGCGGCCCGCAACGAACGGCTCCTTGCTCCCGCCGACGCGGCCGCGGAGCACGACCTCGTCACCGGCCTTGAGTGTCCCCTCACCCCCGGCCCTGCGGGCCTCCGAGACGTCCTTGGCGTTCTCCGGCGGCTTCTCGACGAAGAAGCCGGTCGGCAGCGGGGCCTTTGGAACATGCATCGAGACTGCGGTGAGCACCAGCGCGTCGGTCCCGTTGGCGGTTTCGACCTTGCCGGTCACAAACACCTCCGCGCCCGGCTTGAGCCCGTGCTGGCCGTTCAGCCCGGCCCGAAGCGGCCTGCCGCCAGCGTCCACGATCTGTACCGTCGCACGCCCTTGGGCCGGGATGTCGCACGCGGTGTCGGGCAGCGTGTCCGAGGGCGGACAGCATCCCTTGCGGGTCGACTCGTCCACCAGCGTGAACATCGCGCGGTTCTCGACGAAGGCGTCCTTCGACATCGCCACGTTCCCGCGCACCGTGATGGTCTGGCCCACCTTGGCCGACTTCATCGCGGCGGTGATCTCCAGCGCGTCGGCGGGCAGTTCCGGCTTGAGCATCGTCTTCACGTCCGCCACGCTCTTGATCTGCGCCATCGCCGCCGTCGGCGTCAGCACGCCGAGCCCCGCCGCACCGGCGATCAGCATCGCCGCCACGGCCATCGCCTTGATCGCCCCCGTCGTCCGCATCGTCGCCGTCTTCATGTCGAAACTCCTTGTGAACACCGTTGCAATCATCTCGCCGCGCGGCACGCGCCGCGGCGGCGTGTCAGGTCATCACTACACCGCCTTGAGGGCGACGGGGATCGTCGGCCTCAGGCATCGAATCGCCGGCGGGAGCGCGCCCACGACGCCCAGGGCCAGGCCCGTCAGCAGCCCCAGCCCGATCACCGCCTCGTCGATGCGCAGCCCGAACGCCCCCATCGAGAACCGCACCGCCACGCCGTCGAGCAGGAAGACGCCCACCGCGCACGCGAGCAGGCCGCCCGCCGCCGTCGCCAGCGTCGATTCCTGGATCATCGACCAGACGATCGCCAGCCGCCGGTAGCCGATGGATTGCAGCGTCCCGAGTTCGCGGATGCGCGAGGCGAACGCGGCGTACATCGTGTTGAGCCCGCCGAAGAGCCCGCCCACGGCGATCAGCCCCGCCGTCACCCACGCGACGATCTTGATCGGCCCGAAGAAGGCGGCGAGCTTGCCGTAGTACTCGCGCTCGGTCATCGGCACCAGTTCCAGGTCGGGCCGGGTCTTGGTGAAGGCCGCCACGTCGCCGAACTCCGCGCCCTGGCCCGTCGCCTCGTTGTACGGGTCGAGCGTCATGACGACGCACGAGATGGTCTCGCGCTTGGTCGCGGTCATCAGGTCCGCCAGCGGCAGCCACACC
>DDSG01000156.1 GCA_002343325.1 Phycisphaerales bacterium UBA2396
GAAGGCGTCGAGATCGAAGAAGTCGAGAAACCCGTCGCCGTTGATGTCGGCGGAGCGTTCGCCCTCGCACACGCCGGCGTCGAAGCAGGCGAGGAAGAGGTCGAGGTCGCGGATATCGACGAACCAGTCGCCGTCGAAGTCGGCCGTGCAGGGAGCGGGGCAGGGGATCCAACGGGCGAGAAAGTCGCCCGTCGCGCCGCGAACGGTAAATTCACCGCCGGCCACGAGCTGCGGGGCGAGGGGACCCGGGCCGTCCGGGTCCCACGAGGTCGCCGACAAGACCATTCTGTGAAGACCGCGACCGAACCTTGACCATCGACGGCCGTCCCAGCGAGCGACATTGCTTTGCGTCTGGTCGCCGTCGAGCATAAACGCCCCGACGGCCACGAGCTGAGGATGCATCGGCCCGTCTCCATCTGGGTCCCACGTGGTGAGGTCTCGAACCCAGGTGTACGGAAGGCCCCCGAGCGGGAACCACTCGCCGTTCCGCCACGTGTAGATCGCACCGAGCGTTCGATTCTGCGAAGACTCTCCGCCTCCGCCAACGATCAGCTGCGCAGGCTCGGGGCCGCCCTGATCGGGATCCCAGACCTTGATGACGTAAGGCGAGTGCGAGTAGTCGGGGGCCTGAGGCGTGTCGCCGAGTCCCTCGCCAAAGGGCCACCACCGTGTTCCATCCCAGCGAGCGATGTTCCTCGCGGGGATGCCGCCCGCGGTGAGGAACCGGCCGAGCGCGACGACCTGCTCGCCGAGCGGCCCAGGACCGTCAGGATCCCACAGCGCCAGAGAGTGCACACCCTTGTACACCGCGTAGCTATCGACACCTCCGCCGAGGCTGCTCCACCGCGTGCCGTCCCACGACGCCACGTAGTTGACCTCAGTTTCGCCGGCCATGCGACACCAGCCTCCGGCCAAGAGTTGGGGCGGGGCCGGCCCGTCTCCGTCCGGATCCCATGACATAATGTCAAAGACCCGCCCGCTCAGTCCAGAACCCAGCGGCCACCATCGCGTCCCGTCCCATCGGGCGATATTGCGGGCAAGCTCCCCTCCGGCCACAGAAAACTCCCCTGCGGCCACGAGCTGAGGTTGTTGTGGGCCGCTCCCGTCGGGGTCCCACGTGGTGAGACACTCGACGAGTTGCCCGTTCACCCCAACGCCCGTACCCAGTCCTCGCCACTGCGTTCCGTCCCAGCTGGCGATTCGGTTCAGCGGGCCCCATGCGTTCGACATAAACGACCCGGCTGCGATCAGCAACGCGTTCCGCGGACCCGGGCCGTCGGGATCCCATGTCGCGACGGCACGCACCGCACGACTCATCCCCGCTCCAAACGGCCACCATCGTCTTCCGTCCCAACGGGCAAGGCCCGGGGCGGCAAGACCGCCCGCCGTGTCGAAGCCCCCGCAGAAGACCAGGTGAGGGTGATCGGGACCTGAACCATCGATGTCGTATGTCACGATCTGGCGTGCGGCTGCGCTCTGCGTGGTGGACAAACCTTCCGCGAGCGGATGCCACGCGTGGCCGTCCCACCGCGCGACCTTCGACGCGAACACGTTTCCCACGCGAGTGAATGGGCCGCTCACGACAAGTTGTGCCGGCTGAGGTCCGTTCTCATCCGGATCCCACACTTTCACCGCGGTCAGATACCAGTCGAATGCCTCGCCGAGCGGCGACCATGCCGTGCCGTCCCATGCGGCGATGTAGGCAATCGGCCGATCTCCGATCGACGTGAATTGCCCCACGATCACGAGTTTGCGGCGCTCCGGACCACTGCCGTCTGGATCCCAGCTTGCAAAGTCGCGAATCGGGAACCCGTCCGCCGAAATGGTCGGGCCCATCCTCTGCCAGGCCCGCCCGTCCCATCGCATGATCGCGTGCCCTGGGTTCAACGCGCACACAACCAGAAGCTGCGGGGGTTCGGGCCCGTCATCGTCGGGATCCCACACCATTCCCACGACGGTCTGGTACGGACTCGGTTGCGGACCGAGCGGGGTCCACGACGTGCCGTCCCACTGCATCACTCGGCGCCCGACCTGGCCCGCTTCATTGGCGAAGCCGCCCAACGCCAGCAGCACCTCGGGCATGGGTCCGGACCCATCGGGATCCCAAGTCAGCAACCGAAAAATCGGCTCGTTCGAGCCACTCCCCAACGGGGACCACCGCGTCCCGTCCCACGCGGCCACAGACGCGGCGGGCACACCCCCGGCCATTGTGAAACGCCCACCGGCCACGACCACTCTGTGCATCGGACCTTCGCCGTCGGGATCCCATGTGGTCAGCGTTTCGCAATCACCGTTCAGCCCGAGGCCCAGTGGCCGCCAGCCCTCGGGACCAAAGGCCCCGATCCGATCCATCGGGGCGAGATAGTCGCCGGTCACTTCTCGCGTGAAATTTCCCCCCACCACCAGCAGCTCATCCAGCGGTCCATCGCCGTCCGGATCCCAGATCGTCGCTGTGTCGGCGCCTGACAAGACCGGCCTTGACCCCCACGACTCCCACGCGGGCTCGCACTGCGCCCGCGCCGCCGGGTGCGCCATCAACACCAACGCCGTCAGGACGCACATGGTCACCGTTCGCATTGACGCCTCCGCGGCCCGAGCCGCCCGTTCCCCGCCGCCGCCCGACAACCCCGTTCCGGCATCGGTCCAGAATACCCGAACGCCCGCCCCTAGCAACACCATTCCACCCGGGCTGTCGGTACACTCCCGCCCATGAACAAGACCTCCCTCCTCGCCCTGGCCGCCGGCTCGATGCTGGCACTCGCGCTGCTCGCCCCCGCCCCCACCACCGCCGCCACCGC
>DDSG01000004.1:0-121 GCA_002343325.1 Phycisphaerales bacterium UBA2396
GACAAGCAGGCGGTGTATTGGCGTGAGGTCGAGGCCATGATCGCCGACGCGTGTGTGCGGATCGGCCTGCCACGGCCAATCGAGGTCGTGGCCCGGCCCGCGCCGCTCTTCTCCGGGGCGC
>DDSG01000004.1:400-567 GCA_002343325.1 Phycisphaerales bacterium UBA2396
ATGGGACGCAGAAACGCCAGACGCACGCGGTCATCCGTTTCGATACACCCGTCGTCGGCCCGGTGCTGCTGGGTGCGGGGCGCTACCGTGGGTACGGGTTGTGCAGGCCGCTGCCGAATGAGCGTTCCTCGGAACGCCAAGGGGGTGTGGCATGACCGCACTCGGGC
>DDSG01000004.1:863-5795 GCA_002343325.1 Phycisphaerales bacterium UBA2396
CTGGCCGAACGGGTGTGTGGCGGGCGGAGCGCGTCGAGCGCCTGGCCGCGCTGCATCGCCCTTCCCACCGCCGCGGGCAAGACCGCCTGTATCGACATCGCGGTGTTCGCCCTGGCGTGTCAGGCGGCGCTCCCACCAGAGAGACGCACGGCTCCACGACGCATCTTCTTCGTTGTCGACCGGCGCGTTGTCGTGGATCAGGCGTACGACCACGCCGAGGAGTTAGCCGAGAAGCTCGCCGATGCCAACGAAGGCGTGCTTCATCGCGTCGCCGCCGCGTTACGCCTGGTGGGTGCGAACCATGATCGCCCGCTCGACGCCTACGCCCTCCGCGGTGGCATGTACCGCGATTCTGCCTGGGTTCGCTCGCCTCTCCAGCCGACGGTCATCACGTCCACCGTCGATCAGGTCGGCAGCCGGCTGCTCTTCCGCGGCTACGGCGTCTCCGACTCGTCCAAGCCGATGCACGCGGCGCTCGTTGGGAATGATGCGCTCATCCTACTGGACGAGGCGCACTGCGCCCGGCCGTTCGACCAGACGATGACGCTTGTGCGGAAGTACCGTGAGTGGACGAGCAAGCCTGAAGGCCGGATTCCCCTCCCGTTCCACTTCGTGACGATGACGGCGACCCCTGGCGCGGACGTTCCGGCAGCGGACATCGAACGACTCGGGACGGATGACCGCAAGCACCCAGTCCTTGGCAGGCGCATCGTTGCTAGCAAGCGTGCTGGTTTGGTCGTCGCGGCCAAGGCTAAGGGTGCAAAGTGGCGCGACGAGCTCGTCACGGAACTGGTGGCACAGACCAAGCGGCTCCAGGCTGGGGATACGCAGGCTATCGGAGTGATCGTCAACCGTGTCGCGACCGCAAGGAAAGTCGCCGAACTGCTTCGCGCTCCGCTTCAGAAGGCGCTCGATGCCGCCAGGGCCGAGCCGGACACGGAGAAGCGACAGGCAATGGAGGCCGAAGCGCGGGCCAAGGCCCCGGACATCATCCTCCTCACCGGCCGCATGCGCCCGGTTGACCGTGACGCGATCATGGAGAAACTCCAGCCGATGCTCTCGAACTCACCCAAGGCCATTGATAGGCCCACGTTCGTCGTCGCCACGCAGACCATCGAGGTCGGCGCTGATCTCGACTTCCACGCCCTCGTCACCGAGTGCGCCAGCCTCGACGCCCTTAGGCAGCGCTTCGGTCGGCTCAACCGCGTCGCTGCGCGAGACAAGGCCGGGGCCGTGATCGTGGTTCGTGCGGATCAGACCGAACCCGCGAAGGACGATGCCCACGCCGACCCGGTCTATGGCAACAGCCTCGCGAAGACTTGGCAGTGGCTCACAGAGCGAGCCAAGGACGTACCTGTCGAGCAAGTTGTGGCAGCGGCCGAATCGGGCGAGGGCAAACGAAAGAGCAAGGGAGCACGGGGCAAGAAGGCAGCCGCGAGCGGCACGCCGGCTTCCGCATCTGCAGCCAGAGTCATCGACTTCGGCGTCGAGGCGATGGAAACGCTGACCAAGAGCATGACGCCCGACGACCTCGCTGCACTCATCGCCCCCGCCCCTGACGCCGCCGTTCTCCTCCCCGCGCATCTCGACATGTGGTGCCAGACCTCGCCGCGGCCGGTACCCGACCCCGGCCCGGCGTACTTCCTGCACGGCCCTCAACGCGGCGAGCCGGAGGTTCAGGTGGTCTTCCGGGCGGATCTGGGAGACGACGCCGACCAATGGGCCGAGATTGTCTCGCTCTGCCCGCCGTCTTCGTCGGAAGCGCTCTCGGTGAGGCTCCGCGATTTCAGACGCTGGCTCGCCCTACAAAGCCCCGACGAGCGATCAGGTGATGTTGAGGGCGAGCGGATCTCGGATGAGCATGAGGATTCACAAGAAAGATCCGCGCACGCGACTCGTCGCACGCTGCGGTGGCGTGGCCCAGATTCCCGTGAAACGGGCGTGATCGACTCGACCGCGGCCATCACGCCGTTCGACACGTATGTCATTCCGATCACGAGCGACGATCAGCGAAGTGCGGCGGCGCTCCTAGGCGACTTCCCCGCCGACCCCCGCGGCACGCCATGCATCACCGATGCGGGCGACGAGGCGTTTCAGACGTCGCGCGACAAGGCCATCCTGCGGCTGCGGCACGACCTGTACCCCGCCCTGCATGCCTCTTTCGACATGCTCGATCCGGAAACGATCGACGCCGACGACACCGCCGCGACGGTTGATGAAGCCCTCGCTGCTTTGAAGAAGCAACTGGAGACAGCCCCCGTCGAATCGCTTCGCCGCGCCCTCGACGATCTCGGTTCCAGACGGCATCGCACGATGAAGCGGCATCCGCTGGGCGGTATCGTCCTGATCGGCACGCGCCGCCTTCACCAGTTCGACCCCACATTCGTCGAGCCCGAGGAATCTTGCGAGTCCTCTTCAGACCGTCCCTATCCGCTCGATCGTCATGGCCGCGATGTCTCTGGCCTTGCCAAGGCAAACTCCGAGCGGTGCGGCCTCTCGGCACATTCCGCGGCATTCGCCCTTGCCGGGCTCTTTCACGACGTCGGTAAGGCCGACCCGCGATTCCAAGCGTGGCTGCACGGCGGGAACGCTCGGCGTGCCGAAATGTGCGGCACGTTGTACGCAAAGTCTATTGTCCCCTTCACTTCCCGCCGCGAGCTGGCCGCGTCCAGAGACCAGGCGGGTTATCCCTCCGACGCCCGGCACGAACTGGCTTCCGTCCGGCTCGCCGAGTGCGCCGAGCGTGAAGGCGTGCTGCCCGCCGATCTCGACCCGGACCAGCGCGACCTGATCCTCCACCTCATCGCGACCCACCACGGGCATTGTCGCCCGTTCGCGCCGATTATCGAAGATCCCAAACCCGTGCCGTTCGCGTATCAGCATAACGGTTACTCGCTGCAGTTCACCCCCGACTCCTCTCTCAGCGGCCACGGTCTCGAGCGCGTGGACAGCGGCGTCGCCGAGCGGTTCTGGATGCTCACACGTCGCTACGGCTGGTGGGGCTTGCCGTACCTCGAAGCCCTCCTCCGGCTGGCCGATTGGGCGTGCAGTGAACCGCGTGAGACGGGGGAGACCACATCCGATGGCCGTGCTTCGGCTGCGGCCGCCGCACAGGAGATGGTGTCGTGAACCAATCCACCAGCAACCAAGGCGGCTTGCCGCTCTCGGGCCTCGACGGCAGCAACCCGCTGGCGTTCCTGGCGGCGCTGGGAACGCTACGCACGCTCAGCCGCGTCTGCTCCGACCAAGCCCTCGCGTTGTCCTGGACGGTCGAAGGCGGCGTTTGGACGCCAAGCGTGCATGCGTGCCAACCGATGACACAGCAAGGCGTGATCGACACGCTGGTACAGTCGCTCCACCCCGACGCCGCGAAGCACCCGATCGCCTTCATGAACAAGGACGGGAAGAGTGGTGACACAAGGGGCAAGAGGAAAGCGAAGAAGGGCAAGGATCCCCAAGTAGAAAGTGCCAACGACGATTACGATTCCAGCGATCACGCAGGTGCTTCTGCCAGCATAAGGACGCTCTTCACCGAGCGCGCCGCAAAGACCTCCGCGGAAGACCGAGACGCACTTGACTGGCTCTCCGCGATGACGTCCGACCTTGCCCCGGATGCCACCAGCCAACTCCAGACCGCACGCCGCGACTACTTCTGGGGCAATCTGAAGAGCGTGATGAATCTCTGCAAAGGCGAACACCTCCGGCGGACCCTCTTTCAGCCTTGGGACTACGCCGACCCCCTCGAGAACCAGTCGCTCCACATCGAACCCAGCGAAGACCGCCGCCACGCCCATCAATGGAGCACGCCCAGCGGCGACCCCGATCGCAAAAAGCGCGGCGGCATGCTCGGAGCCAATCGCCTCGCCATCGAGAGCTTCCCCTTCTTCCAATCCCTCGCGGCGGGCAACAAACTCACCACCCTCGGCTTCTCCGGCACCCGCGCCGATGACACCCGCTGGACCTGGCCCCTCTGGAGCATCCCCGTCGGCACCAACGTGATCGCCTCTCTTCTGGCTCTCGCCGACCTCCAACCCGAATCCATCGACCACCGTGCATTGTCGGCCCGGGGCATCAACGCCGTCTTCCGCTGTCGCCGTATCCTGGTCGGCAAAACCCCAAACTTCACACCCGCCATGGCCGTCTGATCGGGGCCCACGATCGCTCTTTGACAAGTTCATACTGGGCGCGCCCGGCCGCGTGGGGTGGGAAAGGGGGCCGGCGTTGTGTGCTGAGCCCGTTTCAGGTTACACTGTCTCGCCTAGCATCCAGATCATCGGCTCCGCCCCTCCTCACAAACCCAACGCGAGTGCGATGGTGGTGCGGAGGGGGCCGGGCCACGCTCGCGGGCAAGTTTTCGCAGAGAAAACAAGCATGAAACACCATCCCGCGACCGCGTCTAGAGTGTGTGGCCTGGACTTTCTCACGCCACGCTCGTGTGAACATCTGCAAGTGAATGAAAATCATGCACTTGCAAGTGCGGCAGCCTCCGCGGCTCATCAGCCGCGGCCCCATTGAAGCGTTCTGGACTTGGAGCAGGATGAGGGCGTTGGCGTGCCTCCGCGGCTCATCAGCCGCGGCCCCATTGAAGCAGGTCTCGCTCTGTGTACCCGGCCCGCTTGAGCGCCGCCTCCGCGGCTCATCAGCCGCGGCCCCATTGAAGCTCCAGCTCCATCTCATCATCGATCGGAGAAAACCGGCCTCCGCGGCTCATCAGCCGCGGCCCCATTGAAGCTCTCGCAGATTGCCGAGCGTGAGAACTGGCGGAAGGCCTCCGCGGCTCATCAGCCGCGGCCCCATTGAAGCGGACGGCTTTGAGGTCGTGCGAGATCGTCTTGGGGCCTCCGCGGCTCATCAGCCGCGGCCCCATTGAAGCTGTCGCGGTGCGTGAAGGTGCGTACGACGAATCAAGGCCTCCGCGGCTCATCAGCCGCG
>DDSG01000004.1:6100-9392 GCA_002343325.1 Phycisphaerales bacterium UBA2396
ATCAGCCGCGGCCCCATTGAAGCTTCGTCAACTGCGTGCTGCCGCCGCAGCCGATCCGCCTCCGCGGCTCATCAGCCGCGGCCCCATTGAAGCGAAGTGTGTTGAGAATCTTGATTGCGGTCTTCATGCCTCCGCGGCTCATCAGCCGCGGCCCCATTGAAGCATCCCCAGGTGGTCGCGGAGCCACTGGGCGCGGCGGCCTCCGCGGCTCATCAGCCGCGGCCCTCCCTGTACAAGACCGTTTCGGAGGGTTGGCGGACCACTCTCGGGGTGGCTCGATGGGTGTGCGATCGGCACGGGTCGTTAACGGGGATCGGCGGAAACCGCGTTTTCGGGGCCGCCAGCGGGGTACAAATACTCCAGCCCCGCCCAGAAGTCTCACGAGGGTGAGGGGTGAGACTGGTTCAGGGTAGCGGAATGGCTTGGAATTGTGGGGCGGCCGGGGCCGAGTCTCAGAATCTCACGATTTCGCACTCTGCCCCCTGCCCCACCCGGGACCCAGACGATTCGGACATGCCGAACCTCTTCCGCCGCCTGTTTGATGTCCTTGCCGGGTCTTCCCAGGGCGACCTGCGCCGCCAGATTCAATACCTGAAAGCCGAGAACGAGGTCCTCCGCGCGAAGATCGACGGGCCTGTCCGGGTCACGCCCGGGGAGCGGTCGCGGCTGGTCCGCCTGGCCAAGCCCCTCGGGTCGGCCCTCAAGGCGCTGGTTTCGATCGTCAGTCCGCAGACATCTCTGCGGTGGATCCGGGAGGCCGACAATCGCCGGCCCAGAAAGAAGACCGGGCGGAAGCCGGGACGGCCAAAGTCGCCCGAGCAGATCCGTCGGCTGGTGCTCAGACTGGCGAAGGAGACCGGCTGGGGTTACACCCGCATCCTCGGCGAACTCAAGAAACTCGGCGTCAAGGTCTCCCGCAGCACGGTCGTCAACATCTTAAAGGATGCAGGGCTGCCGACCGGTCCGGAGCGCGGCGAGGCGACCTGGGACCAGTTCATCAAGTCCCACGCCAAGACCCTTTGGGCGTGCGACTTCCTGCGGCACCGGATCGTCACGAAATGGGGTTTCCGCGACGCGTACATGCTCGTCTTCGTGAACGTCGCCACGCGTCGGGCCGTCGCCTCGGCGTGCACAGAGCACCCGGACGCCGCGTGGGTCGCGGCGCAGGTTCCGCTGTTCAAGGTCGCGGCCGGAGACGGCGCAACCGAGTGCCGCGTGCTCACCCGAGACAGCGATACAAAGTTCGGGCGACCGTTCGACGAAGCCCTGCGGGCCCACGACATCACGCCGGTGCGCCTGCCGCACCGTGCTCCGAACCTCAACGCCCATATCGAGCGGTTCATTCAGACCGTGCAGGACGAGTGCCTCGACCGGTTCATCGTGCTGGGCACGCAGCATTTCGATCACCTGATCGCCGAGTTCCTTGAGCACTACAACCGGGAGCGCCCGCATTCGGCGATCAAATTCCGCACCCCCGTGGGCCGGCCTCCCCCGCTGCAATTGGCGGATCACCCGGTGGCGGTCCGCTGCCGAACCCAACTCGGCGGCGTGCTGAAGTACTACTACCGATTGGCGGCGTAGGTGCTCCGTCGCCGCGCAGCAGCACTCACCACGATCGCTTCGCTCGCTTCGCCACGAACGCGGCGGCGGTCTCCTCGAAAGCCGCAACCATGTCGGCGAGGTCATCGCCGAACCCATAACCAATGTTGCGCGCACCTTGGCAACGGCCCTGACTCGCGGCAGGAACACACCGGCCCACTTCTGCCCGCTCTTGTCCTGGCACAGCTTCGAGGTCTCCGCGGCCACCGCACCCATGCTGTTGTACGGCCGCTCCTCGTCCCAGCCGATCTCGTTCACGTAGTTCGTGCCGACCTCGATGTAGTGCAGACCAAGGTCGATCGTGCCGCGGATGTCGAACCCGCCGAGTATCTTGGGTGCCGTGGTGACGCGGCGATACTCCTTGATGAGGCGCCGGCACAGCGCCAGATCGCAGCCGCCGTTGAGCCTTGGCGCTCCACGCGATACGAACTGGGCCGTGATCTTGGCCTTGTACCCGTCGACCAGTTCAACCGACGCATCCTCGCCGCCAATCCAGGCCGCCAGGAACGCGCGATTCTCCGGGGGCAGCTTATAAAGATCATGCACCAGGCCACGCAGAGATCGATCGTTCATCTCGTCCAGCACGGCGGCGATGTGCTTCCAGAGTCTCGGTTCGGGCGTCGGCTTGGGCATCGGGGGATGATGGTTTCCCGATGCGGCGGGACTGCTTTCGGCGAAGCCCTCAGCACGCATACTGCGACAGCAACCGCTCATCCGGCGCGGTCCGCGAGCCTTTCACGAGCGGGTCGTACCGATCGGCCTGTTTCGTCGCCTAAGTGGTACGTTGATGCGCCTCAGTTCTCGAGTTTGGCCGTCCGTGTCTCCGACCTAGGCACGTCAGCCGATCACGCAGGCGCGTTCAGGTTCGTGACCGAACCCGCGGCGACAGGCACCATCAGAGTCGCCCGCTCCGGTATCGCCTTGGCAAGTCGGTAGTCTCCTCGTGCGAGGCAATCGGAGAGGACCGGCAACGCCGCGGCAAGGTAGAACCCAGCGCACGGATGGGGCCGATCGGTTGCGGCCAACACCGCCAGGCAATCACGTCGCTGTTCAGCGGCATACAGAATGTTCCATCCGTCGCTCGCCGCAAAGCTCGGCATGTCGCCCGCCAAAACGAAGACCGGCCCGCCCCAATGCAGAAGCGCCGAAACGATCCCGCCCATGGGGCCGACACCCGGGTGCTTGTCCGGGATGATGCCGTCGGAGAGCGGAAGGATGCTTGGATCGCACTCGCCCACGAGTTTGACGCGGGGGCCGAAGATCGAACGCAGAGCCTCGATTGGGCGCTGAACGAGGACCATGCCCCCCTCTCCCCACGGCTCGCGGAGTTTGTCGCGTCCGAAACGCCGGCTCTTGCCGCCGACGAGCACGATCGGCTGAACGCTCGCGAGGAACTCGGGCGACAAGGGATGGTGCTCACCGCCCATGACGGATGACCTTCCCGGTGACGGCGGCGGCGTCGGGGCGCCCATCGTCCTGCACTTCGCCGCGGAGCGTCTCGACCGCGTGCGGCAGGATGTCCAGCAGAGCTTCGAGATTCTCACTGGAGCCGCGCACGGAGCCCGGGAGCGTGAGGATGAGCGTGCGTCCAATGGTGCCCGCCACGCCGCGGGAGAGGAACGTACGCGGTGTCTTGCTCATGCAGCGCAGGCGGGCGAGTTCCATCAGGCCGCTGTGCTCGCGCTCGAAGACG
>DDSG01000004.1:9425-12603 GCA_002343325.1 Phycisphaerales bacterium UBA2396
GTCGAGCAGGGCTTCGAGGTTCTCGGTTGAGCCGCGGAGCGAGCCGGGGAGCGTGAGGATGAGCGTGCGTCCAATGGTGCCCGCCACGCCGCGGGAGAGGAACGTACGCGGTGTCTTGCTCATGCAGCGCAGGCGGGCGAGTTCCATCAGGCCGCTGTGCTCGCGCTCGAAGACGCGCTTGGCCGCCTCGGGCGTCACGTCGCGCGGGGCAAGGCCCGTGCCGCCGGTGCTCAGCACGAGGTCGATCCCGGCCTCGGCGCGGCTCCACTCGACGAAGCACGCGGCGAGGGCGTCGATCTCATCCGGGAGGCAGCGCGTCGCGACGATCACCGCGTCCAGCCGCGACCGCAGCATCTCGCACAAGCCCGGGCCGGAGGTGTCCACCGCCTCGCCGCGCGAGCAGCGGTCGCTGACGGTGAGGACGGCAACTCGGATTGGTTGCACCGCGCCGCTCATGGGCGGTCCCTGGGCAAAGCGGCGTCGGCTGTGTACGAACCGCTGCGCCCTCCGTGCTTCTCCAGCACCCGCACGCCATCGATCACCATGCTCTTGTCGATCGCCTTGCCCATGTCGATGACGGTCAGGCACGCGACGCTCACGGCGGTGAGGGCCTCCATCTCGACGCCCGTGCGCGATTGCGTGCGGACCGTCGCGGTCACGCGCACGCGGCCCTCGTCGAGGCTCGCCTGCACATCCACCGCCTCCAGCGGCAGCGTGTGGCAGAGCGGGATGAGTTCGTCGGTGCGCTTGGCGGCGAGGATCCCGGCCAGGCGGGCGACCTCCAGCACCGAGCCCTTCTTGACCATGTTCTCTCGGATGGCCCGCGCGAGGTCGGGCGAGATGCGGACGAATCCCTCGGCGGTCGCGGATCGCGCGGTCACCGGCTTGTCGCCCACATCCACCATCCGCGCGGTGCCGTCGGGCGCGACGTGGGAGAGCGGGACAGTCGCGGGTGATCCTGGGTGGTTCGTCATCGATAAATCCTGTCTCTGCGTGGGCGCCGCGGCGCGAGTGAGGGACGTGTCGGCACAGGCACGGCGCATCCGTGCCCGCTACGTCGGCCACCGATAGAAGGGTACGGGCGCGGGACGAGGCGTGAGCGGACGTCGAAGCCGGAATTTGCCGGCGTTGAGTCCACGCCCGGCACCCACGGCCGTCGGCGCGAGTGGTGCGCCTCGCCAAAGTGTAAACTACACTTGACATCGTCAAGTTGTCGTGTATGTTTTACACAGTGTCAAGACAGCACGACACGCACCAGACACCAAGGGAGTAGACATGACGAGCGCATCATTCGAAGAAAAGAGTACCTGGGTCCAGTTGGTCGGCATGGTCCTCGGGTTGGGAGCCTACTTCGTTGTCGCCGGGCGAATGCTGGCTTCGGGCGTGCGAGCCATGCCCGCGTTCGCGGCCGTGTTTATGGTCGCAGTGGCGGCCATGGTGGTCTTTCTCATCATTGCGTACGCCCTCGTCTCGCTCATGGGCAAGCAAGAGCCGCCAGACGAGCGGGATCGATTGATCGTCTGGCGATCCGAATACAACTCGGGCTGGGTCGTCGCCGCTGGCGTGCTCGGCGCGGTCACCTGTATGGTCTTGAACGTCGAGAACGTCTGGACGGCGAATCTGCTGCTGCTCTCACTGGCGCTCTCCGAGGTATTGGGCTGCGTCTTGCGAATTGCACACTACCGCAGGGGAGTGTGAGCATGGCCATCGAGAAGATCGTCATGAGGAACACGATCCGCACCCTGCGCTTTAACGCAGGCGAGATGACCCAGCAAGACCTCGCCGATCGCGTCGGGGTCAGCCGTCAGACCATCAACGCCATCGAAGCATCCAAGTACTTTCCGTCGCTGGAGGTGGCTTTCCGGATCGCCCGAGTCTTCGGTAAGCCGATCGAGGACGTCTTCGAGTGCGAATGTCGCAAAAAGTAGCGCCGGGAGCGCGGCCGGAAGGGTTCGCCGGGCTCGACCCCAGCAAGTCCGGGCCGCTGTCGTCGCACATGCCCGCTACGTCGGCCACGGATAGAAGGGTACGAGCGCGGGCGTGGCCCGTGCGGACGCGGTGCAGTGCGAGGCAGTCGTCGGAGGCACCTCGATGAACCCATCGCTGCGCCCGCCCGCGATGACGTCCCCCGAGCCGCGTCCGTCGATCAACTCCACCTCGCTCGCCCCGCCAACAGCGTTGATCCGCACCAGCCGGTGCCACCATAGTTCGAGCGTCTTGCCGTCGGGGTTGGCGAGCCGCACGAGCCGCGGCACGCCCACGACCGGCGCTCGATCCGCCGCCGCGCCCGCGAGCGCGGAAAGGACTGGGAGGACGATCCGCGTGCAGGTGACCATCGCCGAGATCGGGTTGCCGGGGAGGCCGAAGACGGGGACGCGCACGCCAGAGCTCACGCCGCCCGCGCGTCGCACCAGCGCGCCGAGTATGGGCTTGCCGGGTCGCTGCGGCAGGCCGTGAAAGACGATCTCCGCCCCGCCCTGGCCCGCAACCGCGGCGCTGCGTTCCACCGCCGCCCGCACCGGGTCGCGGTGCCCCATCGAGACGCCGCCGGTGAGCACAACGGCATCGGCGTGCCCGATGGCGGCTTTGAGCGCCGCGTCCAGCGCACCTCCCTCATCGCCCGCGTGCATGACCGTGCCGTCCGGGCGCGTGACGAGCTCGATCCACGCGTGCGACCCGAGCACAGCGCGGATGACCGCAGCATTGCTGTTGCGGATCTGGTATGGGCCGGGCGTCGCCTGCGAGGACACGAGTTCATCGCCCGTGGTGATGACCGCCACACGCACGCGCGGATGCACGCGCGGCCGCACGCACCCGACCGCCGCGAGCGTGCCGAGCGCAGCCGCGGTGAGCACGGTTCCCGCCGTCAGCACCGTCTCTCCCGCGCGGGCGTTCTCGCCGCGACGCCGGATGTTGTCGCCGACGCGCACTCCGCGTCTTGTGGCCACGCTCGGCGCGAGCGAGATCGAGGTGATGCACTCGCCGTCTGCTGCCAACCCCGCGCCGTGCTCCACGACATCCTCCCGCCGCAGCACGGCGTCCGCGCCCTTGGGGATCGCCGCCCCGGTCACGATGCGGATGGCCCGCCCTCCCGCGCCAGCCGGGGCGGCGCTCATGCCCCAGGTCGGGAGAGCACCCGGCTGGACTCCAGTCCCCTTGTAATCTCGGTTTCCGGCTT
>DDSG01000183.1:0-2319 GCA_002343325.1 Phycisphaerales bacterium UBA2396
GGTGCGACGGGGCCGGCGGCCGGCTGGGCGAGCACCGCGGCATGGCCCGAGCAGGCCAGACCGGCGGCGAGGAGGAACGCGCACAACGTGGGATTCATGAGTCTTCTCCGGGAAGGCTCGCATGGTAAAGAGAACCTCGCGGGCGTGCAGGGGGAGGGGGACTTCATGAAAGGAGGCGCGGGTGTCTCGGGGCGTCGCCCGGGAAGAGGACGCCGGCGGGGCGGCGGGCCCGGATAAGCGAAGCGGATGGGCGGGCGGCGGGTCGAACAGACGTCCGGGGGGTGTCGTACCGATTATGATCCGGTATGAACGTGCTTGTGACCGGCGCGGCCGGGTATATCGGGTCTCACGCGGCCGACCGTCTGCTTCGCGACGGCCACACGGTGGTGGCGGTCGATAACCTGTCGCGCGGGCATCGGGCGGCGGTGGACCTGCTGGAAGCAGGGGCGAGTGCGGGGAAGTTCGCGTTTGTGCGGGCGGATCTGGGGGATCGGGCGACGCTCGAAGCCGCGATGCGTGCGCACAAGATCGAGGCGATCATGCACTTTGCGGCGTTCGCGCTGGTGGGCGAGAGCGTGGAGCAGCCGCTGGTGTACTACCGGAACAATGTGGCGGGGATGGTGTCGCTGCTGGAGGCGGCGGTGTCGGCGGGGGTGCCGCGGTTTGTGTTCAGCAGTTCGTGCGCGACGTACGGGCAGCCGCCGGAGGAGATGGTGCCGATCCCGGAGGATTGCCCGAAGTCGCCTTTGTCGCCATACGGGTGGTCGAAGCTGCACGGGGAGCACATTCTGCGCGACGTGGCGGAGGGGTGCCGGCGGACGGGCAAGCCGTTCGGGTACGCGGCGCTGCGGTACTTCAATGTGGCGGGTGCGGACGCTCGCGGGCGGCTGGGGGAGGATCACGAGCCGGAAACGCACATCATTCCGGTGGTGATCCAGGCGGTGCTGGGGCTAAGGCCTCATGTGGCGATTTTCGGGACGGACTACCCCACGCCGGACGGGACGTGCGTGCGGGACTACATCCACGTGGAAGACCTCGCGGATGCGCACGTGACGTGCATGAACGCGCTCAAGCCGGGGGATGAGCGTCAGTACAACCTGGGCATCGGGCGCGGGTACAGCGTTCGGGAGATCATCGACGCGGTGCGTGCTGTGACGGGGCGGGAGTTCAAGGTGATCGAGCAGGCGAGGCGGGCGGGGGATCCGCCGCGGCTTTACGCGGACGCGAGGAAGATCAAGGCGGAGCTTGGGTGGTCGGCGTCGCGGACGGACCTGCACGAGATCATCCGGTCGGCGTGGGCGTGGTATCAGAAGAATCCGCGGGGGTATCGCAAGTGAAGGTGCGAGGCCGGGCATCGTGGTTGGCGGTCTCTCTGGCGGCGATGGGTGTCACGGGGGGCTCGTACGCTCAGGAGACGGACAGGCCGGCGTGGCGGCGCCCGGCGGTGACGGAGACACCGAAGTGGGCGGCGGATCCGGCGGGAGAGTACTTGCCGTTTGATTCGGCGTGGCCTGAGCGGGTGCGTGTCGGCGGGCGGCTGGGGGTGATCCGGGATCAGGGGGCGGAGGTGACGGGGTGGCACCAGCGGGGGTCGTGGTTCGGGCGGATGGCGCAGACGCCGGAGGATCTGGCGGACGCGCGGGCGATCCAGGATGCGCTGGGGCGTGAGGTAAAGATCGATTTCGAGGGGCAGGGGGCGTACGTGGTGAGCTTTGATCCGCGGGAGGATCGGCGGTACACGCAGGTTCCCAAGGCGTGGGATCGGCCGGCTCGACAGTTCAAATTCATCTCGCTGGAGGCCGGCGAGGATGGCGGGAAGGGCGAAGCGTCGTACGTGATCCAGCGGTCGAGCTTTGTGTGGTACACGCCGTTCGCGGACAAGGACGGGAAGGCGGCGAGGCCGGATATGGCGGGCGCGCGGGGCGTGGCGCTGGTGATGCCGGGGCTGTTCGGGACGCCGGACATGGTGATCGACACGGTGGTTCGGCGGCTCCGGCAGGACAACTGGGCGGTGCTTCGGCTTCTGTCGGCGTCGAGCCGATTCACGGAGACGACTGAGTTCGTGATCAACCCGAGGACGAACCTCGAACGCGAGGCGGAACGAGCGGCGGCGGAGCTGTGCGATCGCGCGGCGGAGATCGCGTACGCGGTGGAGGCGGCGTTCGAGCACATGCTGACGATCAATCCTGACCTGCGCGGGAAGCCCCGGGTGGCGATCGGCGGGAGCGCCGGTGCGATGACGATGAGCACGGTGGTGGCGCGGGATCCGGGGGCGTATGGCGCGGTGGTGATGATCGGCGGCGCGATCGACTTCCTCGA
>DDSG01000183.1:2586-2896 GCA_002343325.1 Phycisphaerales bacterium UBA2396
ATCGAATGGGTGGGCGGGGAACCCGGGGAAGAGGCGCGGAAGCGGTTTACCGAGGCGTACATGAAGCGTGCGCGGCTTGATCCGTACCACACGGCGGCGGCGCTCAAGGGCAAGCCGGTGCTGCTGTTTTATGGGTCGCTCGATCGGGCGGTGCAGGCGGCGCTGGGCGATCTGCTGTGGGAGCGGCTGGGGCGGCCGAGGCGTGACGTTGTGCCGTACGGGCATGAGTTCCTTTTCGGGCTCGTGCCGTCGAAGTTGGACGAGTTTTCGGCGTGGCTGATCGAGCAGAGCGGGGCGGGGGGGGCGGGGG
>DDSG01000067.1:0-8862 GCA_002343325.1 Phycisphaerales bacterium UBA2396
GCTCTTCCGATCTGGGTGTAGCGGGCGATGAGGGCGGCGAGCTCGGCGGCACGGGCCTGGCGTGCGCGGTCGCTTGTGCGGTCGGGGTGCGTGTCGAGGGAGGCCAGGGTCAAGTAGGCGGTGTCGAAGCGGGCGGCTTCGAGGTGTGACTGGGCGGTGCGCAGGCAGGCCTCAAAGCCCGACGGCGTGAGCAGACGCGAGCGTTCGACGCGGGCGTGCTGGCCTTGGTCGAGTTGTCGGCGTGCGGCGGGCTCCTCGGCCTCGCGATACTTGGCGAGCAGGGCGGGGTTGCTGAGCAGCACGCTGTGAAGCCGCGAGCGGACGCTGACAAAGAGATCGGGATCGGTGGGAAGCGGCACGACGCGTTCGGCGTCGGAGTCGAGGAGGGACTGAAGGACGCGGGCGGCTTCGGTGGCGTTGCCCGAGGCGAGCAGTTCCGGGATGCGGTCGATGGTGTCGGCGGCGGCGACCGAGTCGTCGACGAAGACGGTGGAGGGTGGGCGGGGCGCTTCGGGCTGTGGCACGGCGGCGCAGGCGAGCCCGGCGAAGGCGACGATCAGCAGCGTTCGGCGAAAGTTGAGCATGACCCGTCCCGTCGGGGCTTCCCGGTCCATCGGGTGAGCCCATAACCCGCTTTCGGTCCGTCGGGACGGCGGGTTCTGTGAAGTTTAGCGGATCGCGCGATGTGGATGTTCACCCGGCGTTGCCGTCGCGCCGATGGGTTGGGGGATGGCTCTGGTGCGGGCAACGAACCGGGTGGCGGTGTGGCCGGAGGCGAGCCCGGAGGCGGCGCGGTCGCGTCGCGTGCTGGTGTTGCTGGCGGCGATCGTGGCTTTGTCGATCGCGGATCTGGACTTCACGCTGACGTATTCGACCCAGATCGGGATGGTGGAGATCAACCCGATCGCCCGGCGGATCATGTCGATGGGGTCGGTGTGGATGTTGGTGCTGTGGAAGGCGCTGACGGTGGGGCTTGCGGTCGGGCTGCTGTATCACGCCAGGCTGCGGTGGACGGCGGAGGCGGCGAGCTGGGCGGGCGTGGCGGTGCTGATCTGGCTGACGGCGCGGTGGATGACGTACAACAACGAGGTGCACGTGATGATGTGCCCCACGATCAGCCAGGCGGTGCAGAGCGACGCGAGGTGGGTTGTCCTGGGGCAGGAGTGATCGGGACGGGGCTGCCCCGTCGCGGTACACTGCGGGCATGAAGCATCGCGAGCGGGACAGGTCGGTTGGGTTCGTCGCGGCGGCCCTGCTCGCGGGGATGGGACTGTCGATTCTGGGGGGGTGTTCGACGACGCCCGCGCCGGTGCTGAGGGTGTTGGCGGTGCGCGAGGTGGATTCGACGCCGGCGGGGCGGGTGCTCGCGATCGAGATCGAGGCGGACAATTCGGGAGAAGAGGCGCTGCCCTTGCGTGAGATCGAGTACAGCGTGATCGCGGGAGGGCGGAAGGTGTTCACGGCATCGCGATCGCCGGAGGCGACGCTGCGGCGGTTTGGAACGCAGACGATCACCGTGCCGGCGGTGGTGCCGCCGGAGTCGATCGCGAGTGGTCAGCCGGTGCGAGTGGAGGGTCGGCTGTGGTACGTGGTGCCGGGTCCGATCCAGCGGATCTTGTTCGACGTGGGCGTGAGCCGCCCGAATGTTGAGTTGTCGGGCGAGCGTGTGGTCAATGCGCCGCCGGACGAAGCGACATCCCGATGAAGTCGGAGGCGGCGCGCTTTCCGCCGGCCTCGCTGACGAGGCGTGCGATCTGGCCGCGGTGGTAGGTCGAGTGGTTGTAGACGTGCGTCATGATCTCGGCGAGGGTGCTCTCGTAGCCCGTGCCCTCGCTGCTTGAATAGCGGATCGCGCGGGCGAGGTCGGCGTCCTTGAGATCGGCGAGGAAGGCGGACCAGGCGGCGTCGGCCTCGGCGCAGGCTTTGCGCAGGTCGGCGATGGGCCACTGGGGGAACCAGTCATCGACCTTCTCGGTGCGGCCGTTGATGCGGGCGAGCCACACCTTTCGGGCGAGCTGGTTGTGGGCGAGCACCTGCACCGCGCGCACGAACTGGGTCCCGCCGCGGGCGGCCTGGGGCACGGACTCGAGCGAGGCGAGTGCCAGATCGTTGGCCCAGGTTTCGTACCGCTGCAGGGTGCGGAAGTGGTCGACGAGCGTCATGGTCAGTGTCCTTTGGCGGGGGTGGAGCGGTCGATGAGGTCGATCATCTCGCGGACGGCCTGTCGCAGGCCGACGTAGACGGAACGGGCGACGATCGAGTGCCCGATGTGCAGCTCGCTGATCCCTGGAAGGCGAGCGATCGGGGGGGTGTTGACGTAGTTGAGGGCGTGCCCGGCGTTGAAGCGCATGCCGAGGCTGCGCACGAGTTCGCCGGCCTGGGCGACAAGGCCGAGCTCGCGCGTGGCGGCGGGCCCTTCGCAATGTCCACCCATGAGCGCGCAGGCGTGGGCGTATCGGCCTGTGTGGATCTCGCAGGCGTGGAACCCGGCGGCGTGGGCGGCGTGGACCTGGACCGGGTCGGGGTCGATGAAGGCGGAGGCTTCGATCCCGGCGGAGCGCAACTGCGAGACGGTGTCTGCCCAGCGGGCGGGGTCGCCCGCGACGTTGAGCCCGCCCTCGGTGGTGACTTCCGCTCGGCCTTCGGGAACAAGGGTGGCCTGATGGACCGCGAGGCGACGGGCGAGCGCGAGCATCTCGTTGGTGCCCGCCATCTCGAGGTTGAACTTCACGGGCACCGTCTGGCGGAGCAGCTCGACGTCGCGATCGATGATGTGGCGGCGGTCCTCGCGGAGGTGCACCGTGATGCACGCGGCCCCGCCGAGAACCGCCTCGGCGGCGGCGGGCACCACGTCGGGCTCGCCGTACCCCGTCGACCCCCCCGGCCCGGCCCGATACCGAGCCTGCCGGAGCGTCGCGACGTGGTCGATGTTCATTCCAAGGACGGGCATGCGAGATGTTAGGGTCGCTGGGCGGGTACACGCCGACGCGATGGCTGTCTTTTAAAAAGCGAAAGGACACATTGACAAATCGAAAGCGTGATACATAATTAGGCATATGGCTTTCGATTCATTGAGTGCTGAGGGGGAAGACAAACGGCATCCGTTAGGATCGTTGCCGCGAGAGGACTTGGACCTGATCGCGGAGCTGGTGTTGCAGTCAGGGTCGTTGAAGGACCTGGCGGCGGCGTATGGGGTGAGTTACCCGACGATCCGGGCGCGGCTGGATCGGGTGATTGAGCGATTGCGGGGGGCGATGGAGGGGCGGGCGCGGGATCCGTTGAGCGAGGTGTTGGCGGGGCTGGTGGAGCGTGGGGAAATGTCGGTGGGTGCGGCGCGTCTGGTGCGGGAGGCCGCCCGCCGGTCGCAGACTGCCGCGATCACTCAGCCCGTGCCGGCGAAGGGTCCCGCGAGCACTTCTATTCCCGATGCTGCGGCGTCGGTTGATTCGCCGGACAAGGGCGAGGTTGGTTTGGCGAAGGGTTCGTACTTCGGCGTGCTGGGCGTGCAGCGGGGCGGAGCGCCCCGGCAGCCCGGCGCGGGGCAGTGATCACAGGAGACGTGCCATGACGGAGTGGTTCTCGGCGGAGACATCGAATCTGTTCAGTGCGATCGCGGGGGGACTGGTGGGGTGCGTGGCGGGTGGGATCGGCGGACCTCTGGTTGGCGTGTGCGCACCGAAGGGGAAGGCGCGCGGGCTTGTGATGGGGTTTGTGTGGTTCTGGCTGGTGGTTGGCGTGGCGATGCTTGGGATGGGGATCGGGGCGGTGGCGTTTGGACAGCCCGGGTACGTGATGAGGCCGTTCTTGCTGATCGGGGGCGTGACGACGGGTGTGATGACGATGATGGTGGTGGTGGCGCGGGCGAGGTACGCCGAGGCCGAGCAGCGTCGGCTGGCGGCTGAGGAACTGCGGCGTGGTTGAGGGCTGGAAGATCGGAACATCCCAGGCCCGGCTCGGAGAGCTGGATCACTCGGAGATCCGGGCCGACGGGAGGATGTCGGTTTAGTTGGCGGGGTGGTGGGGTTCTTCGTGTTGGAGGACGCGCCAGAGGTCGCGGACGACCCAGCTCATGTTGGCGTGAGCCTTGGCGGTTGCGGCGCCGATGTGTGGCATGAGGTGGGCGTTGGGGAGGCCCAGCAGCGGGTTGTCGGCGGTGATGGGTTCGGGTTCGTGCACGTCGAGGATGGCGCTGGCGGCGGGGTGATTGCGGAGGAAGTTGGCGAGGGCGGCGTGGTCGACGATCATGCCTCGGCTGGCGTTGATGAAGATCGCGTCGGGCTTGAGCGCGGGGAATTGGTTGGCGCCGAGGAGGAGGCGGTTGTCGGGGCGGCCGTCAACGTGGACGGTGAGAACGTCGGATTGCGAGAGGAGGCGATCGAAGGCGACGGACTTGGCGCCGCGGCGCTCGTGTTCGGGGATATCGCGGAGGTCGTGGAAGAGGACGCGCATGCCGAAGGCCGAGCCGATGCGAGCGACGCGAGAGCCGACACGTCCCAGGCCGAGAACGCCGAGGGTGAGATCTTCGAGTTGGCGTTGGCCGATGAGTTCGGCGCGGAGCGAGGCCCATCGATCGGGTGGGACGGGGGCGTCGAGGAAGAGGCGAGGGCGGACGGCGTCAAGAAGGACGGCGAAGACGAGTTCGGCGACGGCGGAAGAGTTGGCGTCGGGAGTTGAGACGACGCGGACGTTTCGTGCGGTGCAGGCGGGGATATCGATGTTCTCGAGGCCGACGCCCGCGCGGGCGACGACGCGGAGGTTGGGGGCCAGGTCGAGGAGGTGAGCGTCGACGCGGGTGTAGGTTCGGACGAGCAGGGCGTGGGCGTTGGGGAGGAGTTGGCGGAGGCGGTCGGTGTCGGAGAAGGGGCACTCGACGAGGGTGGCGCGTTCGGCGAGCCACTGGGCCGCCTGGGGGTCGAGCGCTTCGGTGCGAACGACGAGGGGCTTGGCGGGATCGCTGGTCATGATTCAGGTCCCCGAGGAGTGTCGGCGTTGTGCGGGGTCGATGACGGGCCAGCCGGTGACGTTGGCGTAGAGGTCGAGCAGGTCTTGGGTGATCTGCTCGGGCGAGGCGCCCTGTCGCGGGATGTCGATGGGAGGGAGGATTCGGAGGGTGGAACGGCTGGTGCGGAGGAGGCTGCCCCAGGCGCTGTCGCTATCGGGGGTTCCTTCGATGACGATGGGGAGGACGCGGGCCTTGCCGCGTTTAACGAGCAGGCCGATGCCTGCGGCGAAGGGGCGGAGTGTTCGGGCGGGGCGTTCGATGCCGCCTTCGGGGAAGACGCCGATGACGCCGTGGTTGTGGAGGTGCCTTATGGCTTCGCGTGCGGCGGAGGCGTCGGAGCCGGCGACGCCCATGCCGGTGCGTTCGACGGGGATGACGCCGAGCCAGTTCCAGAAGGGGTCGAGGCGGCGGACCATCATGTCACGGGCCATGAGCCAGCGGATCTCGAAGGGGCAGGCGGCCTGGACGAGGACGGGGTCGACGCCGGAGGTGTGGTTGACGATGACAACGAGGGGGCCGGGATTGGCGGGAAGGTTCTCGGTGCCAAGGACTTGGAGTCGGTGGACGAGGCGGGCGTAGAGCGACACGACGGCGAGCCCGATGCCGTAGCCCGCGTCGTTTCTGGGGTTGTCCATGATCCGCCGGGCCGCGAAGGACCACACGACCCAGCCGACCATCCCGAGGAGGATGCCGGCGGACCAATCCACGGGCGATGTTAGCACTTACTTCAAAGAAATCCGGGCCGGTGGGGAGTGGCCGGGCAAAATGGTGTGGGAGGGGGGCGGTGTGGGGGTGTGGTCTATGCTGGCGCTGTGAGCGATCTTTGGGCGAGCAAGCGGGCGGAGGCGAGGCGGGGGGCGGAGCCTCTGGCGGTGCGGATGCGGCCGCGCACGCTGGCGGAGGTGCACGGGCAGGAGCATGTGCTTGGGCCCGGGAAGCTGCTTCGGCGGATGCTGGAGGCTGGGGCGATCACGTCGATCATTCTGCACGGGCCGCCGGGGACGGGGAAGACGACGCTGGCGGAGGTGATCGCGTCGCACAGCAAGCGAGCGTTCGTGCGTGAGAACGCGGCGGGGGTGGGTGTGAAACGGATCCGCGAGGTGATCGAAGAGGCGGCGTCGCGTCTTGAGGAGCGCGGAGTTCGGACGATTCTGTTTTTGGATGAGATTCACCGGTTCACGAAGGCGCAGCAGGATGTGCTGTTGCCGGACGTGGAGCGTGGGGTGATCACGCTGATCGGTGCGACGACGGAGAACCCGCTGTTCGCGGTGAACGGGGCGCTGGTGAGCCGGAGCACGCTGTTCCGGCTTGAGCCGCTGGGGGAGGAGGCGATCAAGGCGGTGGTGCGTGGGGCGATCGCGGACAGGGAGCGCGGGTACGGCGATCGGCGTGTGGAGATCAGCGAGGACGCGCTTGATGTGTGGGCGATCAAGAGCGAGGGTGATGCGAGGCGAGCGCTCACGGCGCTCGAGGTGGCGGTGCTGAGCGGCGCGGACGCGGAGGGGTGTGTTGTCATCGATCGCGAGGCGGCCGAGTCGAGCATTCAGCAGAAGGCGCCGGCGTACGGGGGAGCGGACGGAGACGGGCATTACGACCAGATTTCGGCGTTCATCAAGAGCGTTCGCGGGGGCGATCCGGACGCGGCGTTGTACTGGCTTGCGAGCATGCTTGAGGCGGGGGAGGACCCGCGGTTCATCGCGAGGCGGCTGGCGATCCTGGCGAGCGAGGACATCGGCAACGCGGACCCGCGCGCGATCATGATCGCGGCGGCGGGGTACCAGCTTGTCGAGCGGATCGGGATGCCCGAGGCTCGGATCACGCTTGCGCAGATGACCACGGCGATGGCGATGGCGCCCAAGAGCAACGCGAGCTACGCGGCGATCGAGGCGGCGCTGGCGGACGTGCGCGAGGGGCGGACGCTGGCGGTGCCGATGTACCTGCGTGATCCGAACAGTTCGCCCGTGTCGACCGATGCGCGGACGGGAGGCGCGGGCGTGCGCACGAAGCAGGCGGGCGGGCCGAGCGCGCAGCGGTACGAGTACACGCACGAGACCGGGCAGACGGGGCAGGACTATCTGGGGGTGGATCGGGAGTATTACTCGCCCGGAGACGAAGGGGCCGAGCGGGCGCACGCGGAGCGCCTGGCGGAGATCCGGCGGCTGCGGCGCGAGCGGCGGATGGGTGGAGGGGCTGGTGGTGGGGTGGGGGGTGAGTGATGGAGGTTCGGGAGGCAAAGCGGGCGGCCCGGTCGGCGATGCGGGCGATGATGGCGGAGATCCCGGCGGGGGTGTGGGAGGCGAGTTCGGCCCGGGTCGTCGAGCGGTTGGCCGGGCTTGCGGAGGTCTCCGGGGCCGGGGTCGTGATGATCTATCTCGGCTCCCAGAAGGAACTTGTGGTTGATGAGCTTGGGGCGAGGGTGCTTGCGAGGGGCGGGCGAGTGGTGGCTCCGCGGGTGGATTGGGAGGGGGGCGGAATGCGTGCGGTGGCGTGGCGACCTGGGGAGGAGGAGGTTCGTCGGCACGGGGTGCGCGAGCCGCTCGAGGGGGCGGAGGTGGAAGTGGAGCGGGTGGAGGTGGTGGTGGTGCCCGGGCTGGCGTTTGACCGCGGCGGGGGTCGGCTGGGGCGGGGGGGCGGGGTCTATGATCGGTTTCTCGGGCGTCCGGGCCTGCGTGCGAGTGTGGTGGGTGTGGCGTTGGACGAGCAGGTGCTGGGTGTTGTGCCCCGGGAGAGCGGAGATGTTGGCGTGCGAGCGGTTGTGACGCCGACGCGAACAATCCGGTGCTCCGTCAGGGATGGCGGAGGGTGAGCGAAGAGGAGGATTCGAGTATGGCGCTGCCGTCGCAGACAGAACGTTCGGGGGAGCTTGGGCGGTCGTATCAATATGTGCCGGGAGGAAGGCCGAACAAGGCACCGATGGTGATCGCCGGCGTGGTGGTGGCGGCGGCGGCGGTGGGCGGGATCTGGTATCTGGTGGCGATGTCGGGAAGGACGCCGGAGACCGCGGCGGGGAGCGAGAAGGGATCGGCGGAGACGGGCAAGGGCGGGTCGCCCGCGGTGGTGGCGAAGAAGACTGAAGAGCGCAAGCCCGAGACGCCTGCGCCGGTGCAGATGACGATGGGATCTGAGAATCCTGAGCCTGCGCCGGGGAGCGGGGTGAGGCCCGGCGTTGGGCCTGGAGTGGGGCCGAGCGAGGGGACGCCGACGGGCACGCCTCCTGCGGGAGCGACGCCTCCTGCAGCGACGCCGGCGGGAGCGACCCCACCCGCTGCGACCCCGCCTGCGACGACGCCTCCGGGGACGGATACGGGCAAGCCGACGTCGGTGGATGTGACGGGTGGGGGCGGGGGGCAGCCGTCGGGTGCGCCCGCGGGCACGGGCGGTGGTGGAGCGCCGGTGGCGCCGCTGCCGCCGACGGGTTCGACGTCGGACATGCTGGCGTTGATTGCGGAGGGGAATTCGAAGATGTCTTCGAACGACCTTGTGGGCGCGCGAGCGGCGTTCAGCAAGGCGCTGATCAATCCGAAGACGGTGAAGCAGGATCAGGAGGCGTTGCGGTCGAAGCTGACGACGATCAACCAGGACCTGATGTTCTCGTCGAAGATCTTCGCGGGCGATCCGATGGTGGAGGAGTACGTGGTGGAGCCCGGGGACGGGCTTCAGCGGATCGCGCGGAAGCGGGCGCTGGTGACGGACTGGCGGCTGATCGAGCGGGTGAATAAGGTTGATTCGACGAAGCTGCGTGTGGGGCAGAAGCTGAAGCTGGTGCGCGGGCCGTTCCACGCGGTGGTGTCCAAGAGCGACTATCGGCCCGCGCACCAGGTTCAGCTTCTCCAGATCGGAAGAGCACACGGCTGAGATCC
>DDSG01000067.1:9000-9221 GCA_002343325.1 Phycisphaerales bacterium UBA2396
TGGTGTCCAAGAGCGACTATCGGCTGGACATTTTCTGGGGCCCGCCGGGGAATCGCGAGGACTGGATCTACATCCGCAGCTTCCGGGTCGGGCTTGGGCCCAACACGCCGGAGGGGGACTTCGTGCTCAAGCTTGGGAGCAAGCAGATCAATCCGCCGTGGACGAACCCGCTGACGCGGGAGCGGTTCGAGGCGGACGATCCGAAGAACCCGATCGGCGAG
>DDSG01000067.1:9563-9712 GCA_002343325.1 Phycisphaerales bacterium UBA2396
GGTGTGTGCGGATGCTGGCGGACGACGTCGGCCTGGTGTACGAGCTGTTGGTGGATCCGGTGAGCGTTGTTCGGCTCGTGCCTTGAAGAGATGGAGCATTGACTCTCCAAACCCCCGCGCTTGCGGGGGTTTTTTGTTGGAAAGTTGAG
>DDSG01000159.1 GCA_002343325.1 Phycisphaerales bacterium UBA2396
CCAGCCGGCGGATGGAACGGCGGGTGGTCGTGGGGTGGTCGCGGTTGCTCCGAAGGCGGAGGACGCGTGGGCGGAGCGACTCGCGCTGCTCGACCCATCGAAGCCCGAGGCGTATTTCGATCTTGCGGAGGAGGTTGCCGACGCGGCGAAGACGGTGGATGACCACGCGCTGGCGAGGCGGCTGTATGTGCTGGCGTTCGAGCTTGATCGAGTGAGGACGGGCGGAGCGCCCGGGCCCATGGGAGCGGCGGCGTGCGTGGGTCTTGCGTCGATTGCACGGCGTGAGCAGGACAAGCGCTGGCTTGTGGCACTGGCGGTGGCGGTTGATCCGAGACAATCTCAGCCGGGGTGGGTGAGGCTTGAACGGGAGTCGGCGGATGCGGACGCGGCGTACGCGGCGGCGTCGGCGCTTGGGCTCGTCCGCAGCGGCGAGGGGACGCAGGCGCGCGTGCTGCTCGATGACGCGAAGGTGGCGTCGGTGCTGCGGCGGTATGAACGGCTGCTGTCGGAGCAGGGTGGGACGCGGTACTCGTCGACGGTTGAGCTGGAGGCGGCGAAGTGGCCTTGCCGAGACTGCCTGAACCAGCGGATCGTGAAGCGCACGCCCAAGGCGGGGGACTTCAAGTTGTGCCCGTTGTGCAACGGGAACCCCGGGCCGAGGTTGTCGGACGCGGATCTGTTGGCACAATGGCGTCTGGAGTCGCTGTTGCTGTCGGGGATCCATCGGTCGTGGTCGGCGCAGGTGGCAACGGATGACGGGGAGCCTTTGCGAGATCCGGAGCCGGAGGAGCTTGCGCCGACACTGGGCGTGGATGCGTCGCTGACCCGTTTTCGGGATGGCGAGTGGACGCGAGGGAGTTGAGCGAGCGGTGGTGGGGGGTGAGGATGGAACCGATAGGGCACGGCGTGCGCACCTTCGAACGACGGGAGGTGCGTCATGGGCATGGAACGAGAGGTCGTGCGGGCGATGCGGGGCGAGGAACTGTTGCTGCTGAGGGTGTTCGGGGGCGATCGGCTACGGACGCATATCGACCACGAGCTCGACAGGCGGAGCCTTCGGGTGGCGTGGTGTGAGCACCGCAAACAGCCCGGGCGGCGTCGGCAGGGCCGCGGGCGGTAGCGGGGGGGGTGTGTCGAGGCGAGAGCTCTAGAGCGAGAACTCGGCGTCGGCGATGAGTTCGCTGATCGCTTCGATGTCCGGTGCCGGCGAACGGTCGACCGTGAGCGGGGGAACGATGCCGCGGATGGACTGGTACACCTGTTCGACGCCGCGACCCGACTTGAGCGGGCGATGGTACTCAAGGGCTTGTGCGGCGCACAGGAGTTCGATCGCGACGACGTGGCGGGTGAGGTCGATGACGCGGGCGAGCTTGGAGGCGGCGCGAGGGCCGAAACTGTTGTAGTCCTCCATGCCGGCGGACGTCGTGATATTGGCAACGGAGGCCGGCGTGCAGAGAGTGATGATCTCGTTGCAGCAGGCGGCGGCGGTGTACTGGGCGATCATGAGCCCGCTGCTGACGCCCGGGTGCGGGGAGAGATAGGGGCGGAGGTGGGCCTCGGGATCGGCGGCGGCGAGCATGAGGAACGTTCGGCGTTCGGAGATGCCGGCGACGTGGGCGAGGGCGATGGAGAGGACGTCCATGGGGATGGCGACGGGCATGCCGTGGAAGTTGCCGCCGGAGATGATGTCTCCCGGGCCCATCGGGTCGGGGAAGACAAGCGGGTTGTCGGTGACGGCGGCGAGCTCGCTCAGGACGGCGGGCCTCATCGCGTCGATGGTGTCGCATGCGGCGCCGAGCACCTGGGGGATGCAGCGGAGCGAGTAGGGGTCCTGAACGCGAGGGTCGTTCTCGCGATGGCTGGGGAGGATCTCCGAGCCGGCGAGCAGGCTTCGGATCGTGGAGGCGACTTTGCGTTGCCCGGGCTGGTTTCGAGCGGCGTGGAGGCGATCGTCGAGGAATGCGTCGGTCGCGCGGCAAGCGTCGATGGACATGGCGGCGGCGCCGAGGGCGGCCGGGAGGAGCGAGTCGATATCGATCAGGGCGAGTGCGGCACGGCAGGCCATGAGGTGCGTGCCGTTGATGAGGGCGAGTCCTTCTTTGGCTTCGAGCGAGAGCGGGGGGATGTCGTGGATCTGGAGTGCTTCAGCGGAGGGGCGGGCGTCGCCGCGTTGATGGAGCACGCGACCCTCGCCCATGAGCGTGAGGGCGATATGGGCGAGCGGGGCGAGGTCGCCGGACGCACCGACAGAACCGACCTCGGGGACGAAGGGGATGATGTTCGCGTTGAGCACGCGGAGGATCTGTTCGACGACGACCGGCCGAACGCCCGAGTGTCCGCGAGCGAGCGAGGCGGCGAGGAGAAGCATGACGCCGCGAACGACGTGCGGAGGCAGGGGGTTGCCGACGCCGGCGGCGTGGGAGCGGATGAGGTTGTGCTGGAGGTTTCGGAGTTGATCGTCGGCGATGCGTGTGCGGCTGAGGGATCCGAAGCCGGTGTTGATGCCGTAGTGGGCGAGGCCGTCGGCGGTGGCGGCGGCAACGACGGCACGTGCGGCGTCCATGCGAGATCGTGCGGTGGGCGCGAGCTGAACGGGTCGAAGGTCGCGAGCGACGGCGGCGAGGTTGGCGAGGGAGATGGGGGAGCCGTCGAGGAGGAGTGTCTGGTCGGTCATGGGAGGGGGAGGATATTGGGGGGGCTGGCGGAGCGCACGTGGCGGAGAGGCAAACTCGCCGTATGGTGCAAGGTCCTATAAGATAGGTTATGTATGGTGAGTCTGTGGGCGGGCGGCCGGGGCGATGTCGCAGCGGAAGTAGCGCGTCGTTGGGTCTGGGTCGTCGTTGTAGCGCTCGCAGGGAACGAAGCCCGCGGATTGGTAGACGTGCTGAGCGGCGGCCATTTCGGCGGAGGTGTCGAGGATCATGGCGGAGTAGCCGGCGTGCCGGGCCTGTTCGAGGATGGCGGCGACGAGAGCGCGGCCGACTCCGATGCCACGGGCGGAGGGCTGGACATAGAAGCGCTTCACTTCGCACGTCTTTGGTGGAAGCCAGGCGGGTGGGTCGGGGAAGGGCCGAAGCGCGACGCAGCCGGCGAAACGGTTGCGGACGTCGGCGAGGAGGATGGCGCCCCCGGGGGGCGCGTACTTGCCCGGAAGTGATGCGAGTTCCAGCTCGAAACCCTGGTAGTCGAGGGAGAATGGGAGGGAATTGGCGTACTCGCGGAAGAGCGAGGCGGCGGCGTTGAGGAGAAGGGGGGTGTCGGCGGGGATGATGCGCATGGGCGTGGCTGCGTCGAGGATCGCGAGTGTGTAGCCTACGCTGGGCGGCTATGTCAAAGATCGATGACATCTTCTCGGATCTCCGCGGGCGTGGGCTGAAGGCGTTGATGCCGTTCGTCTGCGGGTGCCATCCGAAGCCCGGGATGACTGGCGCGGTGCTGCGGTCGATGGACCGTGCGGGTGCGCGGATTGTTGAGGTCGGCTTTCCGTTCAGTGATCCGATTGCGGATGGGCCTGTGATCGCATCGGCGATGGACGAGGCGCTGCGGGCTGGGGCGACGCCGAGAAAGGTGATGGACGAGGTTGCGGCGGTTCGCGGAGAGCTTGGCGTTGGCGTGGTGGCGATGGTGAGCATCTCGATCGTGTCGAAGTGGGCGGGCGGGGCGAAGGGGTTCTTGGGGGAAGCGAGCGGGGCGGGGTTTGACGGGTTTATCGTGCCGGACGCGCCGCTGGAGGAGTCTGGGGAACTGATCCGGTATGCAAAGGAGATGGGGCGGAGTTTGGCGTTGCTGGTGTCGCCGACCACGCCCGCGGCGAGGGTGGCGGCGATTGCCGAGGCGTCGTCGGGGTTTGTGTACCTGCTTGCGAGGACAGGGATTACGGGTGAGCAGTCGAAGCTGCCGGATGTCTCGCCGCTGGTGGCGAGGGTGCGAGCGGCGACGTCGCTGCCGGTGGCTGTCGGGTTTGGGATCAGCAACGCGGAGCAGGTTCGGGCGGTGGTTCGGGCGGGCGGGGCGGACGCGGCGATCGTGGGGTCGGCGGTGGTGAGACGGATCAGCGAGGCGTCGCGGAGCGGGCAGGACCCGATCGTTCCAGCGGAGAGCTTCGTGCGGAGCCTGGTGGGCGGGCTGGTCTGAGGCGGGGGCGGCTCGGGGGATTCGGTGGGCTCCACGGGGCGGTGTAACGCTCTCGGTCGGCTTGCATCCACAAGATGTTGGGGAGTTGGCGGAAAGACCCCCCCACTGCTCGGAAAAACGCGGTTGGATGATTGGAGCGGGGGTTGGTGGAACCTATGCTCGCCAGCGGTCGATTCGGGCCTTTCTCGGTCAGAGAAGTGGTCGCGAGCGAATGGAATGGGCACGTTCCCGCCGGCGGAGCAAGCGTGAGACGGCGAGGAACGGTCGGGTCCGTTGGGCCTGTGCCGGCGTGCGGCGCGAGGGCCTGACCGGACCACATCCCGGAGGTCCTGTATGAGCACGGCGAGCGAGGCGGGGCAGGAAGTCAGAAATGGCGTGTACGGGTCTTCGGGGCAGCAAGGTCGCCTGCCGACGAATGTTGACGCGCTTTTCTGCGCGGACGTGTTCAGCGAGCGGGTGATGCGTCAGCGTCTGCCCAAGGACGTGTTCAAGCAGTTGCAGCGGACGATCCAGAAGGGCGAGCCTCTGGACGCGCAGTTGGCGGACGTGGTGGCGGCGGCGATGAAGGATTGGGCGGTGGAGCGGGGCGCGACGCACTACACGCACTGGTTCCAGCCGCTGACGGGCCTGACCGCGGAGAAGCACGACGCGTTCATCGTTCCCGATGGCCATGGCGGTGCGCTCAGCGAGTTCACGGGGTCGGCGCTGGTGCAGGGCGAGCCTGACGCGAGCAGCTTCCCGTCGGGCGGGATCCGCGCGACGTTCGAGGCACGCGGGTACACGGCGTGGGACTGCACGAGCCCGGTGTTCCTGGCGAAGAACGCGGGTTCGGTGACGCTGTGTATTCCGACGGCGTTCGTGAGCTGGACGGGCGAGGCGCTGGACCACAAGACCCCCCTGCTTCGATCGATGGAGGCGGTGAGCACGCAGGCGCTGCGGATGCTTCGACTGCTCGGGGCGGACGCGGGGGCGTCGCGGGTGACGGCAACGTGCGGATGCGAACAGGAGTACTTCCTGGTTGATTCCGCGCTGTACCACAAGAGGCCCGACCTTGTGGCGTGCGAGCGGACGCTTTTTGGTGCCAAGCCTCCGAAGCATCAGCAGCTCGAGGATCACTATTTCGGATCGATCCCGACGCGTGTGATGGCGTACATGACGGAGTGCGAGCGGGAGCTCTATCGACTGGGCGTGCCGGTGAAGACCAGGCACAACGAGGTGGCGCCCGGCCAGTACGAGATCGCGCCGATCTTCGAGACGGCGAACATCGCGTCGGACCACCAGATGATCGTCATGGAAGTGCTTAAGAAGGTGGCGAAGCGGCACGGGTTTGAGTGCCTGCTGCACGAGAAGCCCTTCGCGGGCGTGAACGGTTCGGGCAAGCACGTGAACTGGTCGATCGCGACGGACACGGGCTCGAATCTTCTTGACCCGCGGGACGAGACGCACACGAACATGGTGTTCCTGTGCACGCTGTGCGCGGTGATCCGAGCGGTCGACGAGCACGGTGATCTGCTGCGGGCGAGCGTGGCGCACGCGAGCAACGACCACCGGCTGGGCGCGAACGAGGCGCCGCCGGCGATCATGTCGATCTTCCTGGGTGACATGCTGGCGGACATCGTGGAGCAGCTGGAGGCGGGCTCGCCCAAGAGCACGATGAAGGGCGGCACGCTGGATCTTGGCGCGACGACGCTGCCCCAGATCCCGCGGCACACTGGCGATCGGAACCGGACGAGCCCCTTCGCGTTCACCGGGAACAAGTTCGAGTTCCGCGCTGTGGGGAGCAGCCAGGCGGTGGCGTGGCCGACGACGGTGCTCAACACGATCGTGGCGGACAGCCTGGACAAGATGTGTGTGGAACTTGAGAAGGCGATCGGCAAGAACGGCGGGAACGCGGCGAAGGTTCAGGCGGCGGTTCGCTCGGTGCTGCAGGGGATCGTGAAGAAGCACAAGCGAGTGATCTTCAACGGCGACGGGTACGACGTGGCGTGGCACAAGGAGGCGGCGAAGCGTGGCCTTCCGAACCATCGCGAGAGCGTGTCGGCGCTGTCGGTGCTGACGTCCAAGAAGAACGTGCAGTTGTTCGAGAAGTTCAAGGTCCTGAGCAAGGTCGAGAGCGAGAGCCGGGCGCACATCTATCTCGAGAAGTACGTGAAGCAGTTGCTGATCGAGGCGGAGACGGCGGCGCTGATGGTCCGGACGCTGATCCTGCCTGCGGCGATCCGATTCCAGACGGAGCTTGCGGAGGCGGTGGCTGCGACGGCTGCGGCGGACGTCGATCCCGGCGAGACGCGAGAGCAGCTCGAGGAGTACGTTGAGCTTGTGGATTCGCTGCGGAAGGCGCTCGCACGGCTCGAGAAGGAGTCGGGGCACGAGGGCGGCGACGTGCACAAGCACGCGGAGCAGGTGCGGGACAAGGTTCGGCCTGCGATGAGCGACCTGCGCGAGGTTGTCGATGCTCTCGAGCAGGAGATCCCGGCGGATCTGTGGCCGCTCCCGACGTATCGCGAGATGCTGCACGTGAAGTGAGCAGTGTTGAGCATTCATGAGGAGGGCTCGGCCGGTGCCGGGCCCTTTTTCGTTGAGGCGGACAGCTCGGCGCGGCCCCCCCACTGCTGCGTGAGGCGTCGGCGGCAGACGGGCGGGGCGGTCGGTGGGACGCGGCCGTACACTGTTCGACGGGGCCCTGTAGCTCAACGGTTAGAGCAGGCGACTCATAATCGCTTGGTTTCGGGTTCGAATCCCGGCGGGGCCAGTGAGAAAGGACACCTCGACCATTGAAGGCCGAAGCATCCACCCGGAAGGGCAAATCATGCTGCTTTGCGTGCGGTGAAGAGACAGGCGGAGGTGAGGCCTTTGAGTGCGGTGAGTGCTTCGCCGACGTTCATGGAGGCGCTGAGGACCTGAAGGGTCTTCTCGGCGGAGGCGGAAAGACGCTCGAATCCCATGAGGGGCGCTGAGCCGGCGATCTGAAAGCAGATGGATCGGGCCAGCTCTGGGTTGTCGGTCTGGATGGCTTGCTCGAGCATGGAGGCGTGTGCCTTGAGCTGGCTGGCGAATGTGGGAAGGAGTGCCCGGTGTGGATCTCCCGGCGGGAGCGAACAGCTGGGGCCTCCGGTGGAGGATGAGCCGCGGAGGAGGAACTCGGCGAGAGCGCGGAAGAGAACTTCCTTGCGGATGGGCTTGGGGAGGAAGGCGTCGGCGGCGGCGTTGGCGAGCTTGGCCCGCATGAGGGTCGAGGTGTCGGCGGTGGCGATAAGGATGGGGCAATCAACGCCGGCCTCGCGGAAAGCGGCGCACAGGTTCGCGCCGCAGTCCGCGGATTCGAAGGTGTTCTCGATGATGATGAGGTCGGGCGCTTCGGCTGCGCGGGCGGCGGCCGATGCGCGATCGGTCGCGTTCAGGACGCGAAGAGCGGTTTCTCGCATCATCTGACGCATGAGCGACTGGTCGAGCTCGGTGTCGGCGACGTAGAGGATGGTGCCCTTGAGATCCTCCGGGTTGACGCGCTCGAGGCTGAAGCCGTCGGCGAAGGGATCGATGCGAACGTAGTCCTTTGCCTCGATGGGCTTCTCGAACTTGACGCCGATTTCGTGGACGGTTCCGGCGAGGTGCTGGCATCGCACGACCTTGCCGGGGACGTAGGTGCGGTCGCCGTTGACCTTGGGCAGAGCGACGTCGAGCGAGGTTCCGGTGTGGAGAAAGGCGCGGTGAAGAATGGCGACGCCGCCCGCGGAGAGGTTCCGGCAGGCGACGTAGACGGTGGAGGTTCCGGTGTCGTGGTTGATGCGGAGTTCGACGGTGGCCACGCGATAGGGCCAGCGGACGAACTGGCGGTTGATGCTGGTGTTTGACTTCTTGGCGTCCAGCGCGTCAAACAGCTTGCGCAACGAGGACTCGTCGAGATTGATCGAGTTTCGCGGGGTCGTGCCGCTCGATCGCGTGGTATTCCGTGGTGTCGATGACATCGTGATCATCTCCGGGCCGACGAACCGTGAGTCCGAATCAGTATCGTCGGAGATTTGGAGCAACACGATCATGGGGGCTGGTGAAGGGGTATCGACCCTAGTTGGCGTGGTAAAGCTTTGACGTCTGTGGCGGATATGCGATGCACGCACCCGATCGGGTTCCTACCCTGCGGCATGCGTCGAGGCGTGCTTGCCAGTCGGATTGCCGGGGCCTTTCTTGGGATGCTGGTGCTCGTCTGCACCTTGACGCTTCGTTATACGACGTCGGCGGCGAACACCGGGTCGGGGCTGGCGGCTCCGCGATACGCCGAGGGAAGCCCGTCTGCGGGGCGGCTGCCGCCGTGGTGGATCTCGCCTTCGGAGGACCAAGCAAGGCGACTTGATGCGTTGGTCCCACCGGAGCGAGTGCGCGAGATTGCCACGAGGCTAGCGATCGACGAGTCGGCGGTGCGTGAAGATCCGCGCGGCGTGGCGGCGATGCGAGAGCACTGGCCGCGATACTGGCTTGGGACCGATGCTCTGGGACGGAGCCTCGGTGTCAGAATGTTGGTGGGCGGGGCGGTTTCGCTTGGGGTCGGGTTGTTGGCGGCTGCGGTGGCCGTGGCGATTGGGACGCTGTACGGCACGGTGGCCGCGTACGCAGGCGGGCGAGTGGACGCGGTGCTGATGCGAGTGGTGGACGTGTTGTACGGGCTGCCGACGATCCTGATGGTTGTCCTGCTGGCGGTGGCGGCGGATTCGCTGGTGGACGGCTGGGTGAATCGAACAAGTGAGCGTGCCGCGTTCGTGGAAGCGTCGGGTGCGAGCGGGGTCGAGATCCAGACGCGGGCGAGCGAACTCTTTCCCGCTCGGGAGCTGTCGGCGATGACAAGGACCGCGCTGGACCTTGGGGTTCTCCTCCTGGCGATCGGGGGTGTGAGCTGGTTGACGATGGCGCGGGTTGTGCGGGGCCAGGTGCTGTCGCTGAAGTCGCAGCCGTTTGTGGAAGCGGCGCGTGCGATCGGGGCATCGCCGGCGCGGATATTCATCAGGCACTTGCTGCCGAATCTGGTCGGGACGGTCGCGGTGTACGGGACACTCGCGGTGCCGCAGGCGGTGTTGTCGGAGAGCTTCCTGAGCTTTCTGGGCGTGGGCGTGCGTCCCCCACTGCCGAGCTGGGGCGTGCTGTGCGCGGATGGGTTGCCGGAGCTGAACCCGTACCGATCGAACTGGTGGCTGCTGGCGTTTCCGTGCGTTGCGCTGGGAGCGACGCTGCTCTCGCTGAACTTTGTGGGGGAGGGGCTGCGCGAGCGGATGGATCCGAAGCGGTCGGCGTCGCGGTAAGGCTCAGGCGCCGATGTCGCGGCGGAACTGCATGCCGGGGAACTTGATCTTGTTGACGGCTTCGTAGGCTCGTTCGCGGGCCTGCTTGAGCCCGTCGCCTAGCGCGGTGACGCCGAGCACTCGTCCGCCGGCGGTGACGATCTGGCTGTCGAGGTCTCGTTTGGTCCCCGCGTGGTAGACGGTGACGTTGGGCACGTGCATGGCGGCGTCGAGCCCTTCGATCACGACGTCGGTCTTGGGCTTCTCGGGGTAGCCTTCGGCCGCGATCACGACGCAGCAGGCGGCTCGCTCGTCCCACTCGACGTTGATCTGGTCGAGCTTGCCCTGACCCGTTGCGAGCAGAAGCTCGATGAGGTCGGACTTGAGGCGTGTCATGAGCGGCTGGCACTCAGGATCGCCGAAACGGCAGTTGAACTCGAGCACCTTGGGGCCGGCGGGGGTGAGCATGATGCCCGCGTAGAGGACGCCGCGATAGTCGATGTCCTCTCGACGAATGGCGTCGAGCGTGGGGACGAGAATCTCGGATTCGACGATGGCCATGGTGGCGTCGTCGAGCGAGCGGCTTGGGCAGAAGGCACCCATGCCGCCGGTGTTTGGGCCTTGATCGTTGTCCCTGAGGCGCTTGTGATCCTGGCAGGGCGGGAGGACGAGGATGTTGCGCCCGTCGGTGATGGCGAGCACAGAGACCTCGACGCCTTCGAGGCGTTCCTCGACGACGAGTTGTCGTCCGGCGTCGCCGAAGGCCTTGCGGACCATGATCTGCTCGATGGCGTCCATGGCTTCTCGCAGTGTGGCGGGGACGATGACGCCCTTGCCCTTGGCGAGTCCGGCGGCCTTGATGACGGGCAGATCGGGACGCGGGGCGTCCCAGGAGCGGGCGACCGCGCGGGCTTCGGTGAGGATCGGATCGAGGTCCCCCCCCACCGTCTTGATGAGCCCGATGTCGCGGATGATGGTGACGTCTGCGTTGGCGTACCCCTGCTTGGCGTTGAGCGCGGTGCCGATGCGGACGAGCGCGTCGATCGCCAGTCGGCGCCGGGCGGGCTCGCGGATGCCCTCGGCCTTGGAGAAGAGACGAGCGATGGCGTCGTCGTCATGGACGCGGCTTTCGATGAAGAGTCGAGCTGCCTCGGCGTCGGTGAAGACGCGCCCCTCGGCCGTGGGAACGCTGGCGGCACGCATGAGCTGCTTCGCCCAGGCTTTGTCGGCCTCGATCTGGGCACCGGCCTGGGTTGGGCCGAAGACGACGCGGCCGGGGGCGGCAAGCTTGTCGGCGTACCCCTCGGCGAGGGGTTCCTCCGGGCCGATGACGACCAGTCCGATCTGCTTTTTCTCGCAGAACTGCTGGAGGCGGTATATCTCGCGGATGGAGACCGGGACGTCGACAGGGTGGCCGAGCCGGCTGAGCCCGGGATTCTCGGGATGCGTGACCCAGAGGTCGCCGAGGCGGGGAGAGTGGTGAAGCTTGGCGGCCAGGGCGTGCTCGCGCCCGCCGCCACCGATCAGGAGAACGTTGACCTTGTCGCTCATCGGGGCATGGTAGGAGGGCGGTTGGAGACCACCCTCGCCGCGCGACGTGGATCCGGAGATCGACGGCAGAAACCCGAGGCCGAAAGGGGATGACCGACGTGGGATTGACGGTCGGACGTGAGCGGGCTACTGTGGGATCCAGATTGCGGGGTAGAGCAGCCTGGTAGCTCGTCGGGCTCATAACCCGGAGGTCGTAGGTTCAAATCCTACCCCCGCTATTGCCGGGCCGGTTGCGAAAGCAGCCGGCCCTTTGGTTTTCAGGGAACGCCGCCGAGAGACCTCGGCGGCGTTTTCGCGTTTTGGCCCGCGTTCCGAAGGGATCGCGAGAGCCACCCCTCGTGGGCCAGATCTCTGCCGCTCGGCGTGTCCATAACCGGCTCCTGCCCACTCTGGCCTCACGGGCGCGACTTTGGCCCAAAGTCTCTCCGCGTCTCTCGTCGCCGGGTGCCCGGGTTAAGAGGGGTTCGTGCCCGCGAGAGCGCGACAGATGAAATCACGTCTGTACCGCGACGCGCTCGGGTCGGTCCGCCGACAACGACCCGCCGGTTCACAAGCGGGCAGATAGCGCGACGGCTGCATAGGGAACCACTACCGGAGCGATTGCTGCACCGGCTGGATGGAGCCCCCGATGCGAACCCAGAACCCAGAGACCATGACGCCCGCGGAGCGCGACGCCGAAGTCGCGAGCATCCTCGCGCTCGGCCTCGCACGGGCCATCCATGCGGAACGCTCCCCCGCTTCGCGTTCCACCCGGGAGCCAAGCGACCTGGCGAAATCTGACGCCGATCGACTTGAACTTCCGCAGCATGCAGACCTCAGTGTCTCCGCACGGCCCCGGGGTTAGGGCTCCGGATCGATGCGACGAGGAATCCCCATGTCTGATGCGATCGAACGACAACTCGGCGAGCTTCAGCGGATGACCACCAGCGACTTGGTGGACCGCTACGAGGAACTCCACGGCCACGCCTGCCGCACACGCCACCGCGCCTACCTGATCCGCAAGATCGCGTGGCGTATCCAGGCCAACGCGGAGGGCGACCTGAGCGAGCGGGCCAAGCGGCGGGCGGCCGAACTGGCCGACGACGCAGAGATCCGCACGATGGCACCTCGCTCGTACACCTCCCCGCCGCAGCCCGGCGAGATCCGCACCAGGGTGCGATCGCTCGACACGCGCGACCGCCGCGATCCCCGGCTGCCGCCGCCCGGCTCCGCGATCGTCCGCCAGTACAAGGGGCGGACGATCCGGGTCATCGTGCTTGGGGATGGTGAAGGCTTCGAGTTCGACGGCGAGCGGTATGGCACGCTGTCGGTGATCGCCAAAAAGGTGACGGGCCAGCACATCAACGGGTACCGCTTCTTCGGATTGCGGGGTGGCCGATGACCAAGCGGGGAAAATCGGCCAACGTGCCGTCAGCGCGGGATCGGGGCGGGGGAGCACCCGGGCCAATCCGGTGCGCGATCTACACCCGCAAGAGCAGTGAGGAGGGACTTGAACTCGAGTTCAACTCGCTCGACGCCCAGCGGGAAGCGGCGGAGGCGTACATCGCCAGCCAGCGGAACGAAGGGTGGATCTGCCTTCCAGACCGCTACGACGACGGCGGGTTCTCCGGCGGCAGCATGGAGCGGCCGGCGCTTGAGAAGCTGCTGAAGGACATCGAGGCGGGCAAGGTCGACTGCGTCGTGGTCTACAAGGTGGACCGCCTCAGCCGCTCGCTCATGGACTTCGCCCGCATCATGGAGACGTTCGACCGCAAAGGCGTCTCGTTCGTCTCGGTGACACAGCAGTTCAACACCACGAGCTCGATGGGGCGGCTGACGCTCAACATCCTGCTCTCGTTCGCCCAGTTCGAGCGCGAGATCATCGGCGAGAGAATCCGCGACAAGATCGCCGCCCAGAAGCGCCGGGGCAAGTGGGCGGGCGGCGTGCCCATCCTGGGCTATGACGTCGATCGGTCCGGCAGCAGCCCTCGCCTGGTGATCAACCCGCGCGAGGCGGCCAAGGTCCGCGCGATCTTCCAGATGTACCTCGACAAGGGCTCGCTCCAGCGGACCGTGACCGAGCTGCGGCACCGAGAGTGGAAGAACAAGCGCCGCGTGACCAAGAAGGGCGTCAGCGTCGGCGGCCAGCCCTTCAACACGGGCACCCTCCACGTTCTCCTGACCAACCCGCTCCTGACGGGCAAGATCGTCCACCGGGGCAACACCTACGACGGCGAGCACGAGGCCATCGTCGATCCCGCATTGTTCGAGCGCGTCCGTCAGCAGCTCCTCGAGAACGGCAGGACAGGCGGGATCGAGATGCGCAACAAGTACGGGGCGCTCCTGCGTGGGCTCCTGCGGTGCAAGAAGTGCGACTGCGCGATGATCCACACGTTCTACGGCAAGCGGGACAAGCAGTACCGCTACTACCGATGCTTGGAAGCCATCAAGAACGGGGCGCACACCTGCGAGGCGTCGTCGTTGCCCGGGCTGGAGATCGAGAAGCTCGTGGTCGACGAGATCCGCACCCTCGGCGGCGACCGCGAGCTGCTGGATCGCATTCTCGCCGAGGCCCAGGTGAACGTCGACCAGGAACTTACGGCGCTCAAGACGGAGCGGGCATCGATTCACGCTGCGCTCGGCCGATTGGAGCAGGAGCTGCGGGAACTGGTGGCGGACCGAAGCGGAACCGCCGCCGCGACCGCCCGGCTCGCCGCCGCCCACGAGCGGGTCAGCGGCGCACGCACCCGTCTTGCCGAGGTCGAGACACGGCTGGACCTGATCGGAGCCAAGGCCATCACCCGTGAGGAGGCCCGCAAGGCACTGAGAGAGTTCGACGGGGTCTGGGCGCAACTCTCGCCCCGCGAGCAGGGCCGGGTGTTGAAGTTGCTCTTCTCGAAGATCGAGTACGACGCGGAGAACGCCACCGTCGCGGTGACGTTCCGAGCGAGCGGGATCGCCGCCCTGTGCGCCCGACAACTGGAGGAAGCCGCGTGACCACCGTAGTTCGGACCATCCATATCACCCGAAAGGCCCGCCGCAAGCGCGTGGTCCTCGGCCCCGAGGCCCCAAAGCCCGAACTGCCGGGCCGTGTGCCCCGAGTGGCCCGCCTGATGGCCTTGGCGATCAAGTACGACCGGCTCCTCCGGAAGGGCGTCGTCGCAGATCTCTCCGAGCTCGCCCACCTTTGCCAGGTCACGCAGCCGCGGATGACGCAGATCATGAACCTGCTGCACCTCGCGCCGGACATCCAGGAGGCGATTCTGCACCTTCCCGCCGTCGAGCGGGGCCATGATCCGATTCACGAGCGATCGCTTCGGCAGATTACCGCCAAGGTCGCATGGCGAGAGCAACGACGTTTGTGGGCGCGGCTTGGCTTGCCGCATTCGGACCAGCGATCGCTACAACAGCCCGGACGGCATTGATCCGAGCCGACGCTTGAACAGCAGTTGCGCGTCATCGTCATCCGACAGATGCACCCGGATCGCCCCCTCGCACTCTGGTGGTGGCGGGGTCGTGGTAGTCATGATGTACTGGAACGGTGCACGATCGTCGCCTCCGAGAGCGTTGTGGCGATCAAGCATGAACGAGATGTAGCGGTGGTACAAGGCAGAACCCAGATCCGCCTCACGTGGGCTGTCGTGGAGGACGAATCCGGGGTGGTTGGCGGAACCCTCGACCGATGCCAGCAGACCGCAGGCGTCCGCGAGCACCACGGCCAGCGACTCAACCGCCTCGCCGCCGATCGCCGCCTTCCGCCTGATCTCGAACTCGATCTCCTCCTCGGTCACGATGATCTCACCGGAGTAGTCGGGCGACACCGCTGCTCCGACGACCACTGAGTAAAGACGCCGCACTCGGTCGAACTGTTTGGTCGTGCGAGATCGCACGCCTTGTACCTTAACGGCAACACCGGCTCGGCTCTCCTCTTTAAGGGCTAGCTCGTTCCGCAGTTTCGCGAGGTCGGCGTCCTGCTCAGTCCCGGAAACCAAGGCAGAGTATCGATCAAGCTCGCGGCTCAATCGCTCAATCGCTTCGATGCGGCGTTCAAGCGAGCGTTGATTGGCAGAACGTTCCGCGATCCGCTTCTCTATCGCCTGCACTTGTGCTCTCGGTTCGGCCAGCTCTTGGTCTATTGCAGCGATATCCGCAGCGAACCTCGCTGCTGTCTGATCAGCTTCCGCGATCACCGGGAGTGCCATATCTCGCGAGCCCTCAAGCCGCCCCAGATGATCATCGATGTGCCCGCAGTCCCGGAATGGAATACCGCCGTACTTGCATGTCTGGAGCCCCGACTGCAGTGCCTTCAGTTTGGCCATCACATCTCGTTCGTCCTGTGTGTACTGGGCAGCCGCATTGCCGCGCTTTGCCTGCAAACCCTGCAGCGCAACCCACTCTCTCCGATCTGCCTCCCTGCGCTCGATGCGTGCCAGAAGACCTCGGAGTTCGCGGTTATCCGCCTCCAACGCTCCCTCGAGCTGCCGCAAGTCGTCCCGGAGACCTCCAACGAACGACGAGACACGATTCGCTGGCGTGAACAGCTCTCCCGCATCCTGTGCGATCTCCGGAAGACCTTGGTCCAGCAGCGCTTGGTTGAGTCTGGCGACCCAATAGCGGGGCTCACTGAGCCGCGTTTCGATCTGTCCTCGAATCTTGTCGGCTTCGATGGAGATGCCATCGAGTTGGTCCTGCAAAGCCAGTTCTTCCGTGTCCAGCACGCCGAGGATGGCGCGGATGACGCGGCTGCCATCGATCTTGGGCCGGGGCAGGCTGGGGGCCTCGGAGTCGCTCCGCTCCGATCTCCACTTCCAGACGGACTCCAGACGGCACTCCTGGTCGCGTGTGAACGCCGGCAGCAGGTGGCTGTGGGTCAGCTTCAAACCGGGGACCACCTGTCCCTGCCGCGGCATGCTCGCCATCAGTGCCGAAGCCAGTGCAGCCTCGAAGTCGCTGTACGGAACCGCCTGCTGTCGCTGGAGCGCAAGATCCTCCACCGTCATATCGCGGGCCGCTCGGGACCAAGGGCCGATGGCGAATGGCCGAAGGACCGCCCACGCCTGGCCATTGACGTTCAGTTCCGCTCCAACCCAACCCGCTGGAAAGTCCTGCCGGATTGCGGCGACGACGCGCCGACGCCCGAAGTGCGGCTCGCCAAGGCAGTAGCGGATCAACCGGCAGAGCGACGTCTTGCCGACGCCGTGACCCGAAGCCTTGATGTCCTGCCACGATCCCTTCTCCTCGCCGAACACGATGTTCAGGCCCCGCTTGAACGGGAAGTCGTTCACCTTCTCAAACGGATCGAGCTGCTGAAGAATGACGATCCGCCGGATCCAGAAGACCGGTTCACTCCGCGACGGCTTGAGGTCGAGGGCGGTCGGGGTCATCCCACCAGCAACCTCCTCTGATCAAACACCTGCCGCCAAGGCTGCGTAGCGTGAGTCGCGTCGGTGGCGTGCTCGGCCACCTCGATCACCAGAGCCACGAGCGCCGCATCGAGCGCGGGCATCTCAGGCTCCTTCACTGCGCGAGGGAACGTGGGGCCCGGCTGGGCGTCATCCATCGAGGCCGAAGTACCGATTGCCTTGGTAGTTGATGCCCAGCGGAGTGCGGCGGCGAACGGGACTCGCGTGCCGTTTGGGAGCTTCGCCAGCGGCGCTTTGGACATCAGCCGCTTGGTCTCCTGCTTGCGGCTCTGCCCGAGGATCTGCTCACACAGGTCCGGGGAAGTCGCGGCGGTCATGCACGCCATGTAGAACGCGATGCCTCGGCGCGGGGCAGCGCGGACCAGAGCCAGCATCCACGCCGCCGTCTCCCAGTCGACCGACGAGTTCGGGAAGGCCTGATCGAAGACGGTCATCTCTTCGACGGAGGCCGCTGCCGAGGCACGCTTTGCCCGCGCGGGCTTGGCCACCGCCGGGGCTGCGGCCGCCTGCTCGGCCTTGGCACGCTCGTGATTGAGGGCGAGGAGCCGCTTGAGCACCTCCTTGCGGGCGACAGGGCTGATGGTGTACCGGACGCGGTCGTTCTCGGGGAGCGTCTCGACGTCGTAGAAGTCGTGCTGGAGATCGAGTGACTGCCAGCCATACGCGTCGCGGACGGCGCTGTCGAGAGCGACGTGCAGGCGGCGGAGCTCGAGCACGCCGGCGAGGGCCTGGTCGTAGGTGAACGCGAGCGCTCGCTCGCGGTGCTCGGATGGGATGGAGAGGCCACGCGGGTCTTTCTTGGCGCGGGCGGCGAAGTGTGCCTTCAGATCGTTCTCGAGGTCGCGTGAGTGAAAGAGGTTGTAGACATCCGTCAGACCGATCCACAGAGAGGACATGAGCAAATGGCGATGCTCATGGTGACGGCACCCAAGCGTCTCAAGGATTGTGCCCGAAGAATGTAAAAACGGATAGGTCTCGTAGACTGAGGAGGGCGTGTATCGGAGAGTAGACGACCCCATGCTCGACCCGTATCGCCAAGCCCACACAGCGTGAAGCGTGGACGACAACTGGGCGTAGCACCGCCATTCGGATCGGCAAACCACTACCACTTGGTTCGAGAAAACGGCACCGGGACCGACTGCCGCGAACGCGCCGTGCTTGGTCGTATACCCGACTGCGAAGCCGCGGTTCACATTGTTCAGCCTTTGGTAAAGCGGCTCAGCCCTCCGGCGGTGCCACCACCAGTTAGTCGCTTGGCTCTGATCATCGCTCGCTTCCCATGCGGGCACGACTCGGCTCTCAATCAAGCGAAACGCTGCCTGGAAGCGAGAAGCTTCTTCTAGGGGCATGGTCCCGAAATCAACCACGTGACGAGAAGCGCGCAGGAGCGGGTGGCCGGAGAAGTCCTCATTGTTTAAGTACGGCTTAAGGACTTTCTGTGAAGATCGATCCGACGAGACGATCTGTTGCACATCAGGCCCGGTGAGCATGAATCCGGCCGCGGGCTCTGACCCTTTGAACGTGGTGTTAGCGTTCTCCCTCAATGGCTGGGGATCTGATTCTGCCGCGTCTGCCTCGAAGTAAGAGTTGATCGAAGTGACTTGGCGGCCGTTAAGTACGGGATGGCCGCGGAGACGTTTGCCGAGCGAGAACAGTGACACATCAACTGCGGCGCGACCGGGCCACTTGGTCGATGAGACCGCAAACTGCACGACTGCGCCGCGCTCAGTGACGTGGCCGAGTCCAGACTTGCGAGTGTCTCCCTGCCAGACAGTCTTCGTCGTCAAGAACGCGACATATCCATTGCTTCCCAGAAGGTCAAAAGCTCGGACCAAGAAAGATGCAACAAGATCGGAGTTTCCAGACACACTCGGGCACAGGCAACGATTCAGTCCCGCGAACTCAAAGCCGTAGAGGACTGCGAGCTTCTTGCCTCCCAAGTACGGCGGGTTCCCCAGGATGCAGTCGAAGCCTCCACGATGGACAATCTCTGGAAACTCAAGGAACCAGTGGAAGAACCGCTTGCGATAGGCGAGGGCGAACGCCTCAGCCGGTGCCGGCCCCTGAGCAGCGACGCGGCCCGACCAGTGATCCCGGAACCGCTCGTCGGTGATCAGCTTGTCGGCGTTGTCCGGCGTGCGCGGGATGTAGAACTGGGCGATCGGGATCGAGGCGAGGTTGCGGAGTGTGAACGCGGCACCGGACATCGAGAACGACTCGAAGGCCCTCCTCTTGGCGTCGATCTCTGCGGGCGTGGTCTCCGGCATGGATGTGACGGTCCGCCATCGATCGAGCACGGTCGCGAGCTCGGTCTGGCGCTGGTGGGTGAAGGCGAGCTTGGCCTGCCCCGTCGCACGCTCTTTGCGTTCGCGCTTGTTGCGGGCGCGGACCTCCTTGCCGATGTCGGGATCGTCGCTGGGGAGCTTGGCAAAGGCCTCGTCGGGCACGCCAGCGTCGACCTCCTCTTGCCTCACGAAGCCGACTATGGCGTTGCCGCACTTGATGTGGTGGTCGAGGAAGTTGAGCGGCTCGCCGGGGTTGTGAGCCTCGAGCCAGAGGGCGACCTTGCAGAGCTCGACCGCCAGGGGGTTGAGGTCGACGCCGTAGATGCAGGTGCGGATGACGTCGCGGATGGCGGCGCGGTACGAGGCGGGCGAGGGCTGCTCCTCGCCGGTGCGGACGATGGCGAGCTCGGTGGCGATGCGGCGCGCGGCGGCGAGGAGAATGTGGCCGGAGCCGCAGGCGATGTCGGCGACGCGAAGGTCGAGCAGCGCGGCAGCAGGGTCCTTGGCCTTGAGCCGTTCGGCGATGAGGTGGTCGAGCGAGTGCTTGATCAGCGGCTGGACGAGATCGTCGGGGGTGTAGTGCGACCCGGTGGCGGCGCGCTCGTCGCCGGGCTTGAAGTCGAAGACGGGCGTCGTGCCTGACAGGTCGATGGACGGCTCGTACTCGAGGAGTCCCTCGTAGACGGAGCCGAACTCCTCGACGTTGAGGGCGGCGTAGTTGACCCGGATGAGTTGGCCGTTGACGGGATTGGTGTAGAGCCCGAGCGAGCGGAGGCAGGAGAGCAGGTGTGCGTTGGAGAGCTGGGCGGACTCGAGCTCGCCGATGGCCCCGTAGCTGAAGAGGTCTCCGGCGAGCGGCTTCAGGCCGAGCTTGGGGCCAGGGCCGTCGGCATCGAAGAGGCGGAACGTGGAGACGAGCGCGAGCCAGAGGTCGTTGTGGCGGCCGTCGGCCAGGTACCGCTTCTCCGCGAGCCGGCGGAGGCGCTGGACGCTGTAGTACTGCTCGTAGGTGCTGCGCTGCAACGGCTTGGCCGACGTGGGAAAGACGAGTCCCCGCTCCTCGATGACCATGAGGAACAGCAGGCGGTAGATCAGTCGGAGGAGCGACTTGTAGAACGCGTCGGGCTTGAGGGAGCCGTCGGCCAACCGGTTGCGGAGGGCGTTGTTGGCGGGGTGCGCGAGGAAGCCGTTGGCGAAGCAGCGGATCGCCTCCTCAACGGCTCGGGAGAGCCCTTCGCGGATTCGGGCCCCGGAGTCGAGCGAGTCCTGGTGGTAGCGCTCGACGATGCTCTCGGCCGCGGACTCCGTGGATGGGGGTAGCCGCGAGGCGTGGAGCAGGCGGTACAGGACGGCGAAGTCGGCGAAGAGTCCGTCGGTAAAGATGCGGTCGAGGTCGAACTCGACGTACGTCTGCTTGATGAGCCGCGAACTGTCACGGAGGAGGCGGAGCACGCGGCCGTTGGTCACCAGACCGTAGAGCTGCTCCGAGAGGTTGAGGTACTCCTGCACGACGGCGTGCGCGGACATGCGGAGCGTGGCGTTGGCCGGCTTGCGGTCGAGCCCGGCAGGGTCGCGGTAGCCGACGACGTGAACAGGGGTCTGGCCACGGTTGGTGATGCGGTGGGAGATCGCGTACGTCTTGCCGTTGAGCTCGGCACCCGCCTTCTGGAACTCCAGGTCGTACTTGAGCAGGCCGAGGAGGGGGACGATCCAGAGGTTGCGGGTCTCGGTCGTCGCCGGCGAGTCCGGGCGGAGGGCTTCGAGCTTTCGGTGGAAGATCCGCCAATAGTCCTGCGCGTCCGCCCAGGCGCGGGCGATCTCGTCCTTGACCTTCGTGCCTGAGTCGAGGCCGAAGTCGGCGGGACGCTGGCCGGGGAGTTCCTCAAGCCGATCGATCAGGTCGGGAGAGAGGATCGACCCCTCGATGCGGATGCTGGGGTAGATCACGACGCCACCTCCGGTAGCAGCACGTAGATCCCGAGCAGGTCCATCGGGAGCACGGGATACACCACCTGGTAGCGGTTCTTGTCCATCAGGGCGCTGAAGCGCTCGTGGGCCTCGACCAGCCGTTTGGACTGTTGCTCGGCGACCCGGTCGAACTCCGGGCCGAACGAGGCGGCCTGCTCGAGCTCGGCCTGCAGGAAGTTGGCCCTGGACTGAGGCGACAGATCGCTCGATGGACGCGCGCGCATGAGGAGCGACTTAGCCTCCTCGTGCCCGAGGTACTCGCGGCCGCCCTGCGCGGGACGCCATCCCCAGATCAGCATCTCCTCGGCGACGATCTGATGTGGCTGACGCATGCCGTCGCGAGCCTGCTCGATGACGTTGCGGCACCGGAAGAGCATGAGCGTGGTCTTCACGCCCACCTCTCGCGTCCTCACCACCGCCGCGCGGGCCGCGCGCTTGCCCTGTCGGGCGAGGGTGTTGGCCATGACGAGCTGGCAGAGCTGCTCCACGAACCGGTGGTTGCGCCCGATGTATCGGAAGCCCTTTGGCGGCGGGGACGCGAAAGACACCCTCACGGCCGGGCCATCCGGGAGGATGCCCTGCAGCTGTGGTGGCAGGTTTCCCGTGACGATGGTGTAGCCGGGGTCAGTGCGGTCCTTGATGACCTGAACGCCGAAGACGCCCTGCAGGACGTTGGTCACGAACTCCTCGACCGCGCGGGGATCGCCGATCGCCTCGTCGACGGCCTTGAGATCTTGCTCGATCTCCGACGCCTGGATCGCGTTCTGGGCAAAGATGCTTCGTGAGGCTTTCTCTCGCTCCGCGGCCTCGTCGACCTTCCGGGTGACGTTTCGCTTTGCCTCGGCCGCCTCGCCGAAATCGCTGAAGTCGAAGAGCGTCGCCTCGTTCTGCTTCCGGCGGGAGATCTTCCTGTCGGGGTTGAGCAGCAGGGCCTGGGTGATGGTGTCGATGATGGACTGCGAGTCCTCAGGGAACGGCACGTTGATGCCGGTGGCCCGCTTGATCTCGCGGACCTTGCGCAGCAAGACGTCCAGCACGATCCCGTCGATCGGGTTGTCTTCGCCGTAGAGCAGACACGCTTTGACGACGGATGCGGTCTGGCCGAAGCGATCGACGCGCCCCTCTCGCTGCTCCAGGCGGTTGGGGTTCCAGGGCAGGTCGTAATGGAGCACACCCGTGAACAGTTCCTGGAGGTTGATGCCCTCCGACAGGCAGTCGGTCGCCACCAACACTCGCAAGGCTGCCGGTGCCATCCCGGCAATCCGGTCGCGGCGCACCTCATCGGGATCCTCGCTTGTGACGACCTGCACGTCCAGCTTTCCGTACTTTCGGGAGAGGAGAGGCTTGATCTGCTCGCCGATGTAGTTGGCGGTCGGGATGTAACGGCAGAACACGACCGGGTTGATGCCCGCGTCGAGCCAATCCTCGATGACCGCGACCAGGTTGGTGAGCTTCGCGTCGTGTTCCTGGCCCGAGAGCGCCCCGAGGCGGGCCGAGAAGTCGCGGAGCTGGCGGCGCTGATGCTCAGACCAGTCGCCGGTCTCGACGAGCTGGGTTGGGGCAGTGTCGGCAGTGGCGAGCTCCTCTGAGTCGGCGACGGGGTTCTCCGCCGTCTCAGGCTCGTCCGCGCCGGGGTTGGCCGCGGCCAGTTTGTCAAGTCGCGTCGTCAACATCTGGACGCCGGCGGCGGGGCTCGACATCACGCCGCGGAGCAGGGCGAGCGCGGTCCAGTACTGGACACGCTTGCGTCGGCCGGGGGCCTTCGGATCGGGAGCCACGAGCTTGCGGGCGAAGTCGAGGATCTCGTCGAACAATGACGCATATCGAGCGCCGAGCGAGTAACTCCACTCGAAGGCCTCGCGGCGGGGGAATGGGGTGTCCTCGCCGAGCCACCGCTCAACGTCCGCTCGCTTGCGCTGAACGAAGTGCTTCGCGAGTTCGCGCCGCTGGGCCTGCGTGGACGACGGGATGTCCAGCGATCCGAACTCCGGCTTCAGCAGCCCCAGCAACGACTGGAACTCCTCCGGCTTTCCGCTATGCGGTGTCGCGGTGAGGAGCACGAGGTGCTGGCCGGGTTTGGCGGCGAGTCTGCTGACCAGGTGGTACCGCTGCTGCTGCGCGGCGGCGGCGCCCGCGGGTCGGGCGCAGGTGTGAGCCTCGTCCACGATCACCAGCTCCGGGCACTGCTCGATGAACACATCCCTTCGGGTGTCCGACTTGATGTAGTCGATGGAGATGATCTGGTGCGGGTAGTACTCGTACACGCTCGTGTCGCCCTGGATCTGACGGTCAAGACGTGCCTGCGTGCTGGAGCGGATCACCACAGGGTCGAGGTCAAGCTTTTCGCGGATCTCGCGTTCCCACTGGTCGCAGAGGTGTGGCAGGCAGACGACCGCAAAGCGCCGCACGCGCCGGCGCTCGATCAACTCCCGTGTGAGCAGGAGAGCCTCGACTGTCTTGCCGACGCCGACGTCGTCGGCGATCAACAGCCGCACGATCTCCTGTCGGAGCGCCATCACGAGGGGGACAATCTGGTACGACCGGGGTCGGAACGAGAGTTTGGCAAGGGACCGGAACGGGCCCGCCCCATTGCGAAACGCCAGACGCGCGGCGTCATGGAGTGACCTGGCCGTGGCGAGGTCGCCGAGATCCTCGGCGCTGGGCGCGGGGAACCTGGCGTCCTCGGGCCGATCGTGATCGATGGCCAAGGGCAGGAAGATCGCCGTAGTCTCCTCCTCGCCGCCTCCAAGGGGACGTACGACGAGGAGGTCGGGGGACTCGGAGGGGAGCACGACCCAATCGCGGCCACGGAGCCGCACCAGCTTGCCGGGCTGCAGGAGAGCCTGACTCATCGGACCCTCCGGAACACGTCCGGGCGGCGAGAAACCAGCTCGGCGAGATCATCGGCGTAGTAGTAGACGATGACCTCGTCGCCCGCGGCTCGGATCTCGTCCCGCTTTCGCCGATCGGCGTCTTGCACCTCGGGCCGGTCGTGAACGGACCCGTCACAGAACACCCAGATGCGAGGCTCGTAGTAGAAGTCGGGCTGGCTGTAGATGCCCGGCGTCCGCTTCTGGGCGGAGTCTGGCAGCCGCAGTCCGTTGGCGTAAAGGAAGTCGATGAACTTGCGCTCCGTGCTGGACGTTGGATCGATAGCCTCCAGAAGCGAGCGATAGTGGTCGTCGTAGTCGCGGAAACCCGCGTTGGTCCGCACCTCGACTTGCGATGCGCTGAGCTTCTCGAGTGCGTCTCGGATGGAAAAGCGGTTGATGGAGCGATGGTCTCGCTGGTTGTAGTAGCTGAGGAGGTCGTCGTACGAGGCCGGGGCCTTGTACTCCGGGTCGTCGAATCGGCAGATCGCCACGGCGCGAGAGACGACGGCGTGAAGCGTCTGCGGATCGTCAGCGAAGCGGGACAGGATGCCCAGACTGCCCTCCGCCGCCTCGTAAAGCAGGATGTTCGGCGCTTCGATATCACCGATGGTGACGGCCCCGATCTCGTTCGGCTCAACCTGGAACTCCGCCTCGATCGCCCGCTTCAGAGCATACTGGAGCGTGATCACGCCCTCGGGCTGGAGAGCGAGGGGCTGCACCGGCTCGATGTATAGCGCGTCCGCCAGATTCGACGTCCACAAGTTGACGATTCGGTGAGGCTCCGTCTGCTCGTCTTGGGGCGGCATCGACGAGCGCCAAAGCCCGGTGGTTAGCGCAAGCGGGAAGCCGGCGAACTGCGTCGCCCTCCACTTCCGGCTGACATAGACCAGTCGAGCCGCCGGGATGTACCTGAGATTCAGCAAGGGTGAGTCCGCGACCTTCACCACCGCCGCGCGGATCCGGTCGAGCGAGCCGTCGACCGAGAAATAGGTGTCGATTTCGAAGCCCCTCGACGCCCTTTCCTCTTCCTCGCACGAGATGCGATCGACCTCTGTCGCGCGGGACTCGCCCATCTCCAGAAGGTCGAGGAGCGGCTCCTTGTTCGCGTTGTCGGAAAGGTTGAGGCCGGTGAACGGGCAGATCTCGAGGTCCACCTGTTCGCCCGAAAGAAAGTAGCCTGCCTTGAGGCTGACCTTGGCCTCGGTTAGCGCCTCCTCGGCGTCCTGAACCACCAGTTGGTCGACGCGGTACTTGCGCCCGTTGTGATAGATGATGTTCAGTGGGCCGAACTCCCTCAGCGCGACCGCGCGGGGACGCGAGATGTACTCCCCGGCGCTCGCGCCCGTGGGGACGAAGATCCGCAGGGGCAGCCTCGTGAAGTTGTACCCTGGGAGGAAACCCTCGGACGCGAGGTAGCGGTACGGGTAGAACTCGGACAGATCAGAGGTCCGCTTCCCCAGATCGTTCACGAGCAGATTCAGCTGGCGGGTCGCCTGGTTCTGTAGCTTGACCAGCTTCTTGTAGTCGTCACTCGACGCCGCGAGCGTACCGCTCTCGATCCTCTGCGTCGCGCGAGAGAGGCTGGTGCGGGCCGACTGATGCAGCTTCCGCCAACGTCCGAGCGCTCTGTCGAGCTGATCGGGCAGCTTCTCGAGCACAGTCTGGCTCCACGAGTCCGAAAACCAACCCGAGCCACGGCGCGGCAGGTCGTGAGCGAAGTCGTGGATCGCCCGCGCGAACGTTGCCAGGACCGAGGCGAAGGCGGACGGCCCGAGCTTCAGCCCGGCGCGTGTTGTCTCGGAGAGCGGCAGGTCGCGGCCGTTGGGGTCGACCAAGGACATGAGCGATGCCGCCCGGCCATTCTGAGACTCGAGCCCTGGCAGCCCTACCTCGGAGACGGCCATCGCGTGCAGGTGCGATTGGAGGAGTTCCCTGTTGAAGAGGTCGATTCTGGGTGGTTGGACCTCTCCGGCGACCATCTCGGCCTGGTGCTGGAAGTAGTGCCTGTCGTGGGGCGAGAAGCTCGAGCAGTAGGTGAAGACGAGGGCGCCCTGACCGCTGCGGCCCGCTCGCCCGGCACGCTGCGCGTAGTTCGCAGAGTTCGGCGGGGCGTTGCGAAGGTGGACGACGCTCAGACCGCCGATGTCGACGCCGAGCTCCATCGTCGGCGAGCAGAACAGTGCGCTCACCGCCTGGCTGCGGATCCTGGCCTCATCCCGAGTTCTCTTCGCCGCGTCGAGCCACCAGTCGCACTTGAAGCGGTCCTCGCGGTCGAGCCGGGTCTCGGCGTCCAACTGACCCGTGTGATCTGCTGCGACCAGTCGCTTGGTCTTCGCGAACTCACGGGCGTACATGGAAGCGAAGAATGCGTTGGGCCGCTGCGCCGTCGCGCGGAAGCTCCGCTGCTTGATGACATCGGACTTGACGGTCCGGCCATCGCCCAGCTTCCAGAGGATCTTGTCGACCTTCAGGCGATAGACGTCGACCTCGTCCCCGGCCTCACTCCGCGCTTTGAGCCGGTGCAGGTAGTCGGCGTCGGCGAGTCGCTCCAACAGCGAGAGGACGAGATCGCGGTACCGCTGCCCTCCGAAGTCGCTCCGATCGAAGCCGTTCTCCTTGGCCGCCTGCTTGATGAACTTCCCGAGCGAGCTGGCGGGCCCGACGCTGACGGAGGCGAGGTGCGCGGAACGCGCCAGGGGTTCGAGGCGGGCGACCGTCGGGGGCCGGAGGTCTTCTCGCTCGTCAAGCGTCCAGGGCGCGCGGAGTTGCTCGCGGAAATCCCGCTCGTTCTCCTTCATGCGAGAGTGCTCGAGAAAGTTCTCGCTGTGGAGCGCGTACTCGAGCCGGAAGAAGTCGAGGATGGTGCCCAGGAATTCGCGACGCCGCGAGGCGGACATCGCGCTCACGAGCGGCGTGTCCTTCCAGAATGTGTCTGCCGCGGCCGTCTCATCCAGGTCGACGTAGTCGATCGCGAGCAGGGCGCACTGCTCCAGGTTTGGCAGGACGATGCGCCAGCTGCGCCGTAGGTCGGCAAGCGCGCGGTACACGAGGAAGTTCTGAAAGGTCGCCTCATAGCGGCGGCGCACCGGCGCGAGGTCGGGCTCCTTCTCGAGCTTCGAGAAGTCTGCGAACGGGAGCTCCAGCGCTCTGAAAACCGCCTCGCCGAGCCTCGCGTAGGTGAGAATTCCGTTCGGGGCGTCGCGCAGGGCCTTGTGGATGCCGGCTCGGAGCCGCACCACCTGCACGAAGTCGTTGAAGTGGCCGGCCTGCAGGGCGGCGTCCTGGCGGTTGTCCGTGAAGCTCAGCAGCTTTTGGTCCGACAGGGGGTAGCCCGCCTCCCGGAGTTGGTTCAGGATGGCGAACGCCGCGATGGTCGTCGACGTGCTCCGCCCCTCGCTTCCGAGCTTGGCGAGCTTGGTGCCTTCGCGGGTCTTGGGGTCGAAGAACGTGCCGCTGGTGGGGTCGAAGAGCAGCGGCGCTCTCATGAACCAGCCCTGGTACTTACCCGGCGGTGAGTCGGAGCACCGTCCGAGCTCGTCGAAGTAGATCCGCTGCGGGAAGTACTCGGCTTTCTCGGGCAGCGCCTTCCGGCCGCTCTTGTTCGCGCGGAACCAGCTGTCCGGCAGCGCATCTAGGTCGCTGTCGGGATCCCACACGTCCTCCCCGATAATCAGGTACCCGTCCTCCCGCTGGTCGTCGTCTTCCGACGCTTCCATGAACTCCCGCGGCAGAAGCAGGTCACCATGCCGCGAGACGCAGATGAAAGCATGCCCCGAGCTTCTGCTGAACACGTTGGGGTAGATCGGCTTCTGGTTCTCCTCGTCCGACTTGTAGATGCCGGGTTCGAGGGTGATGAACCGGTCCGCGCCCTGGTCGAGTGTGGTGTACACGGACCCGGTCTGGGATATGAACTGGTGCAGCCGGAAGGGCAAGACCGTCTCGCGATGCCCCGCGCGCCGCCTGGACTCGTTGACCCGGCTGATCCACAGCAGGACCCCGCCGAGCGCCGAGCTGCACGCTTCTACCGGCTCGCGTGTCTGCTCCGCGAGTCGGCTGGCCAACTCCCCGACCGGGCGCGGCCGCCGGCGGACCTTGTCGTCACCGATCTGCTCAATCGCGGCCTCGGCCTCGAGCCACAGGGCGAGAGGGTGGCGCAGAAGCGAGCCGTAGTCGTCGCTGGGCTCAACGCCGGCGCGGACGGCCGCGGCGAGCGCGCCGTCGGACGGAACCGGCCCGGAGTGGTCCAGCGAGTACTCGAGCTGCTCGGTCACGACCTGATCCGGGCCGAACGGCTTCCCGAAGAGCGTCTTGGCGACTCCCGCGACTGCCTGCCGCTGCTGTTCTGGAAGACCGCCCGAGACCATCGTCGCCGACGTCCCGATGCAAACCACGTCACTCGCACACTTGGCGCGGATCCGCCGGATCAGCATCGCTATGTCGCCGCCCTGACGCCCCCGATAGGTGTGAAGCTCGTCGAATACCAGGAACCGCAGGTTCTCGTAGATGCCGTCGCGGATCCGGCGCTCGTGCATCCGGGTCAGCAGCAGCTCGAGCATCATGTAGTTCGTCAGCAGGATCTGAGGGGGAGAGTCCCGGAGCGCGGCGCGGGCGCTCTCGTCCTCCTGACCGGTGTACTGGCCGAAGGTGATCGGGAAGTCCCGTCCCGTCTGCCGCTTGTAGTTGTCCTGGTACTTCCGGAACTCCTCGGTCTGGCTGTTGATCAGCGCGTTGAGCGGATACACCACGACCGCCGCAACGCCGCGCGCACCGGGGTTCGCCAGGATGTGGCTGAAGATCGTGCCGATGTACGTGAGGGACTTACCCGAGCCGGTTCCGGAGGTGACGACGAAGTCTCTGCCGGCGACCCCGAGCCTAATCGCCTCGAGCTGGTGCCGGTACAGCGAGTAGCCGGCGAAGATGTCCGCGAGGTCGCGGTGCAGCGCTCCGTCTCGAACCAGGTCCGCGACCACGCCCGACTTGCGGTACCCGGGGTTGAACTGCAGCAGTGGCTCTGGCCACAGCTTGCCCTTCTCAAGCTCCTCGCGTACGACCTCCTCGATCGCGGGGTCGGCAATGTTGATGAACGAGCGGATGTACTGCTCGTAGTCCTCGACGATTCTCTTGTGGACTTCGAGTACGTTCATCGGGTGCCTGCTGCCGGACGTCTGTGGCCGGTCGACGTTTGACCCGCCGGTTATGTCCATGTACAGTAAACAGGGAACGAGCGAGCGTCAAACCGTCATGACCGCCCAGAAGCCAAAGTTCGGCACCTTCGTCCGCGAGCGCCGCACGGCCAAAGGGTACAGCCTGCGCCGCTTCGCCGAGCTTGTCGGTATCAGCCCGACCTACCTGTCGCACGTCGAGCAGGACAAGGTGGACTCGCCGCCGACAGCGGACCGCATCCAGAAGATGGCGGAACTGCTGGGCGAGAGCGCCGACGAACTGATCGCGATGGCGGGCCGCGTCCCGGAAGACCTCCCGAAGATCATCCAGAGCCAGCCCGAGGCGATGCCCGCCCTGCTGCGCGCCGTGAAAGGCCTGACGCCCGAGCAGCTCAAGAAGCTCCAGGATCAGGCTGCCAAGATGCGCAAGGAGGGTGATCCGTCGTGAGTGGTCGTGGGGCCATCACGGATGTGCCGTACCTGCCGGAAGTCCGCATCGAGCGGGACGCGGATGTCCTTGTCGCTGAATATGCACAGCGTTGCGGCGTGCCCGTCGTCGCGCCGGTGCCCGTTGAGGACATCCTCGAACTGCATCTCGGCCTGACGTTTGCCATCGAGGATCTCGCGGCGCTATTCGGAACCGATGGCGTGCTCGGCGCGATCTGGTTCAACGAGAAGCTCGTGCGCATCGACACCAGGCTCGAACCTTCCGAGAACCCGTCGCGGCTCGGGCGCTACCGGTTCACGCTGGCGCACGAGATCGGTCACTGGCGGCTTCACCGCACGTACTACCGGGAGGATCCGGCGCAGGCGGCTCTGTTCGACGGGCGCGGCCAGCCCGCCTTTGTGTGCCGCGCCGGCGACAAGCTCCCGGTCGAGTGGCAGGCCGATACGTTCGCCAGCTACCTGCTCATGCCCAAGGCGATCGTCGTCGCGGCGTGGAAGGACTGGCGCGGCAACCTGGACCCTGTGGTCCTCGCTGATCTGCCTCCTGTGGCGGTCGCCGATGGCCGCGACGCCGCCAACGCCACGCTCGATCGTTTCTCGAAGCCGCTCGCCGAGCGGTTTGAAGTGTCCGCCGAGGCGATGCGCATCCGCCTCGAGAAGCTCGGCCTGCTGATGCGCGAACGACCCAACACGCTGTTCTGACCCTGCACGACTAGACACCGGCACGGCACTGTCACGTCCTGAGTGTCAACCATTTAGCAAACGACAGACAAGGAATCGCAGACATGGCCAAGCCGTTTGATCCCCGCAAAGTCCTCAAGCAGATCGCCAACTCGCTGCTCCGCGAGTTCTTCACGCGCCGCGGCGAACTCGCCGACGTGCCGTGGGACCAGCTCAGTGAGCACCGCATCGAGCCGGTGTTCGCTGGCTGCCTCGCGCTTTCGGACGCCAAGCAGCGCGAAGTGCAGATGATCATCCGCGACGTCAACGAACTCGCCGATCACCGCGGCGTGGCCGTGCTTGCGGAGGGCATCCTTGCTCGCCACCCCGACCGGGCCGAGGACTTCTCCGCGCAGCGCAGCAAGGCCGACAAGGCGATGTGGTCGTACCTGTACGCGCCGGAGGTCTTCAACGACGCGGCGATGTTCGCCCGCGCCGATGCTTTGACCGGAGGCCGCCTCTGGAACCGTCGCAACGGCCTGCCCAAGCGCCAGCTCGACGATCCCGAGTCGTTGTGCGGCCCGCTCGGTGAAGCGCTTTCGTCGGTGTATGCGCCGGCCCAGTTGCGCGGCAAACAGTGCATGGTGGAGCACTACCGCCGCGCCGACGGCGCGGACTATTTCTTCGCGTACCTCGACGACTACCCCGACAAGCACCTGGTCTTCGACGGCAACGACAGCCAGCCGATCGTGCGCTGGGATCGGTACGCCTTCGAGAACGTGTTCGTCTACAGCGGCGATGAGGGAGTCCTCGAGATCGTCGCGCCCGGTGGCGGGAAGATGTGGACGACGCTGCAGGTGGCGTTCTGCAAGGCCGTGCTCAAGAAGGACATCCCGCCGGCGGACCCGCTCAAACCGTCGTATCGCCTCGACCATCTGCTCCAGAACGACTTCCCGCTTCCCACCGATCCTGCCGATCGCGTCGAGGACGCTCGTATCACGCGGCTGCGCATCGTGCCGCGCGGCGGAGGCGGGCACATCGAGATCAAAGCCGATCCGCGCGGCGACCGCAACGACATCTACCGCAAGATGGACCGCTGGCTGCGCCGCGAGAACCTGCCAGTCGAAGGGCTGCGCGTCGTCCAGGCGACGTTCTCCCTCCGTTTCGTCCACAACGGTGTCGGTCGCCAGCCAACGCTGACGTTCGAGGTCTCGGTCCCGCACTCCAGCAACCTCAAGAGCAAGCCCGACGAGGTTCGCGTCATCGGCGAGCGGTGCCTGCGCCGTTGGGAGGTGACCGATGACCAAGGCTGATCTCTTCCGGATGCTGCTCGTCGCGGCGGACATGCCGGGGTCACTCTTCGACCACTCAGAGGTGTCGCGCTGGCCCACAGGGGCGCTCGACGACCTGCTGAGGTCACACTTGGTGCGCCCCGCTCAGACGGGGCTCACCGCGCCGTGTCCCCACTGCGACGACGGCCACGTCGAATCGGTGACGGTCGTTGCGCCGTCGGACGACACCGAGAAGCCGCGGTACTTCATCTCCTGCCCGGAGTCGCTCAAGGTCGAGGTCACCGAGGAGATGTGCCGTGGCTGGTCGGTTGACCTGGACGGCTTGGCAGTCACGCTCGCTTCGGCTCTCGCTGTCTCCACGCCGAAGCCAGTGGTTCCTGGGCGTTTCTGGCGGCTCGGCCGGATGCAGCTGCGCGACACCACACGCGAGGTCGTTTTCGCGGCGCGACTTGCCGATGACGACGCGGAGGCGCTGATGCGGCACGTCGGCACCGGCGGACGTGCGGTGGTGTTTGTCCCGCACCGAGTGCCCGACCCGGGCCGATGGCCAGGTAGGGCCCCCGCCGTGATCGCCATGCATGACGTAGCCGCGATGGCCGACGACAACGTCGTGCTCGATCCGCAAGGAGTCATTGAGGCCATCGATGCGGCGGATCGCCTCGCAGAGCAGGCGGGGGGCGTGTCGCTTGATGCACGCGGGAAGAAGCTCGTCCGCGCACAGGTCAAGGCCGAGCTCAAGGGGCACCTCACCGACGACATCCTCGTCGCGGCATATCAGGAGCACAACTCCATCGACAAGGCCGCAGAAGCCCTATCTGAGCAGATGGAGACCAAGGTCTCGAGGGACAAGGTGTGGCGGGCCGTCAAGCGAGCGGAGGAGGCGGGTGTGCTGGCACGGACGGATGACTCCGGCTCCGTCAGTCGATCTGTCGCGTCGCAGCGCTGCGACAGAGGAAAGAAAATGGATCAGTACCGCAACTAGCGATATTGCAGGGGCTTAGGAGCGTCGCACCCCGCGACGCTCTCTGTGCGGACCTGCGACTTCCGCGACACCGGGCCCTGCGTCCGAGGCCGGTCGGCTCATAACCGGCCAGTCACGGGCGCACCTGTGCATCCCTCGCGGCGTGTTGCCGCGGCGCAGTCCTTCGCGTGCGGTCCCGTGACTGGTTGGCGAGCAGACCTCCGGCCTCGGAGGTCCCATGACCAGCCGCAGCGACATCGTCAGCAACTCATTCGCCGCCAGCCTCATCCGCCGCAAGGCCCGCCAACTCTGCCAGCGCCCCGGCTTCAGCCGCTCCGACGAGGACGATCTGAAGCAGGGCATGCGCCTGTACCTGTGGTCGGCGTCCCGTCTCTTCGACCCCGCCCGCGGGAACGTCGAGAGCTTCATCGTCACCGCGCTCCGCAGCTGGATGGACATGGAGGTCCGCCGGCGTCGCGCCGAGATGCGGTTCACCGGCGTCGAGGCCATCTCACTCGACAGCACGATGGTTGATTGCGGCGACGGCGAGTGCTTTCCCATGATCGCCGACATCGCCGCCGACCAGGCCGATCGGCGCTTGGGCCTGGACTCGCGAGACCTCGCGAGCGACCTGGAGTTCCGCGAGGCGCTCGCTCTCGTGCACGCGCGGCTCACGCAGGCGGAGCTGCGGTTCATGCGTGACGTCGTGGATCGCGGCATCGCCGGCGCTGCCCGCAAGCGCCGCGTTTCTCGCCGCCAAGTGCTCGCCCGGCTCAAGTCCATCCGCGAGCGCTTTGCTGAAAAGCGGGCAGATGGCTCTTCCGCTGCATAGGGAACCACCAGAGGCCCATGCGTGGGCACGCTGCGGAACCGTCGGAGCGGAGCGTCCAGCCCAGCCCCTCCTCCCCTCAGGGCTGGGCGCTCCGCCAACCGGCGGCTCGACGGATTCGGTCCCCACTCGGAGAAGCACACCATGCGAGACACCCAGTTCAGGTTTGAGTTTGCAGCCGATGTGGACATCGCGGAGGCACAGGGCACCCTCGGCCTGTCTCTCTTGGCGGCCGAAGGGCTGCACGGCGACGCCAAGGTCCGAACCGACGTGGCGTACTCGGTCGATCCCGTCCGCTCGGAGATCCATGTGAGCGGACGCGGTCTCACCCTTGACCACGTCGTTCAGATCTTCACCTCCCTGCTCACGCACGAGTTCGGCCGCGAGTCGTTCCGCGTTCGCCGCGAGCCGACCGCCGAGCCCGCGGCGGCTGCCGCGTGACCGACCACCTCCCACTCGTCCGCCTTGGCCAGGGCGCGTTCACCCGCGAGATCTGGCCCCACGACCTCGATCCCTCATTCCCCAAGCACGGAGATCCCATGCCCGCAACCGCATCCGCAAGCCTCATGAACCAGATCAGCAAGGGCCGCAAAGCCCGTCCCCGCCGCGTGATGCTGTACGGCACCCACGGCATCGGCAAGAGCACCTTCGGCGCGATGGCCGAGAAGCCCATCTTCGTCCCCACCGAGGACGGC
>DDSG01000080.1:0-404 GCA_002343325.1 Phycisphaerales bacterium UBA2396
CCTCGCGCTCCGAGCCGCCGTCTTCGCGGGGGCGGGGGGTGGGGTGTAAACAGCCTCGTCGCACTGGCTCTGGCTTTCCTCGCGGGGATCCCGACGGCTCTCGCCCGGGCGCCCCCGCCCGCCCACGCCGAGCCGGCCGCGGTCGCCCCGCGAGTGCGGCCCATGCTCGGGGAGATCGGCCGCCTGATCGAAGCGGCGACGCCCGGCGCGACCATCCGCATCGGGGCCGGGGTGTACCGCGAGCATCTCCGCATCGACAAGCCCATCGTGCTCGACGCCGAGGCCGGCGCGATCATCGACGGCAACGGCTCGGGGGACATCGTTGAGATCCTCGCGCCGGACGTGACGATCCGTGGCTTTGTCGTCCGCAACACCGGGATCGACCTCGACAAGGAGAACGCCGC
>DDSG01000080.1:727-10864 GCA_002343325.1 Phycisphaerales bacterium UBA2396
CTCGACATCGCCCGCCGGGGCGACGGGCTGCGACTCTGGCGTGCTGACCGCACGATCATCGAAGGCAACACCATTCACGACGGTCGCGACGCGATCCTCTGGTACTCGACAGGCGTCGTCGTCAGACGCAACGTCGCCTTCGACTGCCGATACGGCCTGCACCTCATGTTCAGCGACAGCGTCACGATCACCGACAACGAGTTCTCACGCAACTCCGTCGGCATCTACCTCATGTACAGCACCGGCGTCGAGATCATCGGCAACCGACTCGTCCGAAACCGCGGCCCGAGCGGATACGGAATCGGCCTCAAGGAGACCGACCAGTTCAGCGTGCGGAGCAACCTCATCGTCGGCAACCGCTCGGGCGTCTACATCGACGGCTCGCCGTTCACCGACGCCAAGCCCGGCGAGTTCACCCTCAACACCCTCGCCTACAACGACGTCGGCATCACGTTTCTCCCCTCGGCCCGCAACAACGAGCTCACCGAGAACAACTTCATCGACAACATCGATCAGGTCTCCGTCGCAGGGCGCGGCTCGCTCCAGGCCAACCGTTTCTGGAAAGGCGAGCGAGGCAACTTCTGGAGCGACTACACCGGATACGACCAGAATCGCGACGGCGTCGGTGACTTCGTCCACGAGTCGCAGACGCTCTTTGAGAACATGCTCGACCGCGAACCTTCGCTGCGGCTCTTTCTCTTCAGCCCGGCTCAGCAGGCGGTGGAGTTCGTCGGGCGGGCGATTCCCGCGGTCCGCCCGGAACCCAAGTTCGTCGACGAAGTCCCGCTCATGAGGCCCGTCCCGCTGCCCAAGGCCGCTCCCTCTGTCGCCGGTGCTGGGCTGGTCGCGACTTCGGGCGGGCTGCTCGCCGCCGGGTGCGGGCTGGTGTTTGTGGGGCGGCGGGGAATGAAAGGAATCGGCCGATGATCCTCATCGAAAACGTCACCAAGCGATTCGGCCGCGCGACCGCCGTGGACCACGCCTCGCTCAGCGTGCAGGCCGGCGAGAGTCTCGCCCTCTGGGGCGCCAACGGGGCCGGCAAGACCACCCTCATCCGCTGCGCCCTTGGGCTCTTGGACTTCAAGGGCACGATCACGATCGGGGGCATCGACGTCCGCCGTCGCGGCAAGCACGCCAGGCTTCTCGTCGGATATGTGCCGCAGGAACTGGGCTTCTACGACGATCTCGGCGTCGCCGAGGCGGTCGGCCTCTTCGCCAGGCTCAAGGGGCTCGGCAAGGTCGATCCCGCCTCGTCCCTCGCCCGGGTCGGGCTCGCTCGCGACGGGGGCAAGCGCATCCGCGAGCTCTCGGGCGGCATGAAGCAGCGCCTCGCCCTGGCGATCGCGCTCCTGGGCGACCCGCCCGTGCTCGTGCTCGACGAGGTCACCGCGAGCCTCGACGCCGTCGGCCGAGGTGAGTTTGTCGGGCTTCTCAAGCGCCTGTCGGGCGAGGGGCGGACCATGCTCTTCGCCTCCCACAGGCTCGAAGAAGTCGCCAACCTCGCCGCCCGCGTCGCGAGGCTCGAACGAGGCCGCATCGTCTCCGTGGATCCCTGCCGCGACTTCATCCTCCGCGAGGGCGAGTCGCTGGCGCAGGGCGTCGTTCTGCGTCTCATGCTCGCTCCAGCCCTGCGTGAGCGAGCACTCGACTCGCTCCAGCGCAGCGGGTTCTTGCCGAAGCTCAACGGCGTCGGGGTGCTCGTGCCCGTGTCGCCCGAACACAAGGCCGCCCCCTTCCGCGTGCTCGCCGAGGCATCGATCACGATCGACGACTTCGAGCTCGTCACCGCAGCGCAGGCCGCCCAACTCGCCTCTCACGTGGAGACCCACGCATGACCACGCTCGCTCCCACGATCCCCGCTGCGCTCACGACCCGCCGACCGCCGGGGCTCTTCGCCAACACCGCCACCCTGGCCGGGCGCGAGTTCCGCGATGCCCTTCGCAGCCGCTGGTTTCTTCTCTACACCCTCGCGTTCGCCGTGCTCGGTCTGGCGGTCTCGTTCGTCTCCGCCGCCGGCACGGGGTCGGGCGGCCTCTCGGGCTTCGGCCGAACAACCGCCGGCCTGATCAACCTCGTGCTGCTCGTCGTTCCCCTCATGGCCATGACCGCGGGCGCCGGCTCCATCGCCTCCGATCGCGAACGCGGCATGCTCGCCTACGTCCTTTCCCAGCCCGTTTTGCGGATCGAGGTGCTTCTCGGCAAGTATCTCGGCCTGGCCGGTGCCCTGCTCGCCTGCCTCACTCTCGGTCTTGGACTCTGCGCCGCGATTCTCGGCGTCAAGGGCCTCAAGACCAGCCCGGAGAGCGTGCTCTGGCTCGCGGGGCTCTCGTTCCTCCTCGCCCTGAGCATGCTCAGCGTCGGATTCCTGATCTCCTCGATCGCCCGCCGATCCTCCGCAGCCGTCGGCACCGCCATCTTCGTTTGGCTCGCCCTCGTCTTCGTCTCCGATCTGGCGCTCATGGCGGGTCAGATGGCCATGCGGATGCGCATCGAGACGCTCCTGGCCTGGGCGATCGCCAACCCGCTCCAAGTCTTCAAGATGTGGTCTCTCCACGCCGTTGACGCGAGCCTCGACGTGCTGGGCCCCGCCGGGCTCTACGCCGTCGAGGAATACGGCCGCGGGCTTCATGCCATCTTCGGGGCCGCCCTCGCCGCCTGGATCATCCTCCCGCTCGTTCTCGCCTCGCTGCTGCTCTCACGGAGGTCTCCGCTATGAACGCTCTCCGATCGTCCTTCCTGCTCGTTGGCTTTGTGGTTGCCGGGTGCGAGGCTCCCCTTCTGACCGGGCCTCCCACGCTCCGCCCGGGCCGCGACGAGTGCCGCGAGTGCGGGATGCTCATCAACGAGGACCGCTGCTCGTCGGCGAGCATCCTCGACGACCGGGGTCGGCGCATGTACGCACACTTCGATGACCTGGGCTGCATGCTCGACATCGAGCGCATGGACTCCTCTCTGCCCTCCGTGGTCGAGCGACACGTCCGCGACTACACGACGCGCGAGTGGACCCGGGCGGAACAGGCCTGGTACGTCGCCTCAAATCCCGATCGTGTCCGCACGCCCATGGGATCGGGCCTGGTCGCTTTCGCCACGCGAGACGCCGCCGCGGCCCACGCGAAGGAGCACGAAGGGGTCGTCATGACCTTCCAGGACCTCGTCGCCCACCGAAAGGCCTGGATGGAAAGCCGCTACGGCAAGCCCGATCCTCGCTAACGCCCGACCAAGGAGCCTTCGCATGCTCTCGCAATCGGTGGAATACGCGCTCCGAGCCATGAGCCATCTCGCCACAAAGCAAGGCAGCTCCGCGAGCGCCTTGGCGATCTCGCAGATCACCCGCGTGCCGCACGGCTACCTCTCCAAGATCATGAGGTCTCTCGTGCGGGCGAACCTCGTGCGGTCGTTCCGCGGCCCCAACGGGGGGTTCGTGCTCGCCAGGGATCCGACGGGCATCACCGTGCTCGACATCGTCAACGCCGTGGACCCCATCAAGCGGATCCTCTCCTGCCCCCTCGACAACCCGCTTCACATGACGCTCTGCCCACTCCACAAGTGCCTCGACGACGCGGTGCAGCGGATGCAGGATGTGTTCCGCAGCACAACGCTGGCCAGCGTGCTCGACGCCGCGGGGCACGCCGGTGCCTGCCGATCACTCTTCCCCATGATGCCCACCCTGCGCAAGGAGGATCACGCATGAATGCCCACGCCGACCTGTGCACGCCCATCGGCGAGCTCGCCCGCGCCGATGCGACACTGCTCCCCATCTTCGAGCGATTCGGGCTCGACTACTGCTGCCGCGGGCGTGACACGCTCGCCGAGGCCTGCCTGCGTGCCGGGGTTGATCTCGCTCAGGTTCTCGGCGCCATCGCCGAGGAACCCAGGCCCGAGCATGTGCCGCCGCATGACTCGATGACCGTGCTGTGCGACCAGATCGAGGCCACGCACCACGCCTTCGCCAGGCAGTGCTTCGATCGGCTCGATCATCTCATCCCCAAGATCGCCGAGGTGCACGGCCCGAGTTCGCCCGGGCTCACCGAACTCTCGCTCGTCTACGCCGACCTGCGCGAGGAAATGCTCGATCACATGGTCCGCGAGGAGCGTGTGCTCTTCCCCTGGCTGCGGCGTCTGGAAGCGCCGCACCGCCTCGAGAGCGGTCCGCCATGGAGTGTTCGCCGACCCATCGACTGCATGATCCACGATCACGATCGAGTCGCCGCCGCCTTCGCCAGGATCCGTGCTCTCACGTCCCCCGAGCGGTTGCCGGTCAATGCCTGTCTCTCGATCACCGCGGCCGTGAGCACCCTGCGCGAGCTCGAACGCGACACGCACCTGCACATTCACAAGGAGAACAACATCCTCTTCCCCGCGGGTGTCGCCGCCGAGAAGGCCAAGGCCGCGATCCGTACGCGGACCCCCGCCCAGGGAGCGACCCCATGATCGACCGCCTGCTGATCATCGCTCATCTGCTCGGCTCGGCCGTCTGGGTCGGGGGGCATGTGGTGGTGCTCGCTGTGGTCGTTCCGGCCGCACGCCGGGCCGGGTCGGCCCAGCCCGTCATCGACTTCGAGCGCGCGTTCGGCAGGCCCGCGATGGTCGCCCTCGCGGTCCAGCTCATCACCGGGCTGTGGCTCACCCGGCGGTGGATCCCGTCGCTCTCGGAGACCTTCACAAACCCCTCGCCCTCGTCGCACCTCATCCTCGTGAAGGTCTTCCTTCTCGTCGCGTCCGCGGCCTTCGGGGCGCACGCCGCCCATCGCATCCTCCCCTCGCTCACCTTTGAAACGCTCACACGCTTCGTCCGCCATGCCTGGATCGTCATGCTCCTCGCCGTGCTTCTCGTCGTCTGCGGCGTGGGTGTGCGCACCGGAGGGTTGTTCACGTGATCCGCCGCTACCTCGTCCTGGCCATCCTGCCCGTTGCCCTCCTCCTTGGTGCCTGCGCCGCAACGCCCAGCGCCGAACCGTCGGCATCCCCCCCTTCGGGCGACGGCTACTACCTCCCGACGTGCGCGGCGTGCGACACCCTGCTCGGCACGCGGGGCGAAGCGTTGGACGTGGTGCATCGCGGCCGCGCCTTGCGGTTCTGCACGCAGGCCTGCGCCGACCGCGTCCGCACGGATCCGGACGGCGTGCACGCATTCGCCGACGCCAAGATGCGCGACGACCAACGGTCGCACTACCCACTGGACACGTCGATCGTCTCGGGAGTGTCCCTCGGGCCGGCCCCGATCGAGGTCATCGTGGGCAATCGGCTCTTCCGGCTGGCGTCGCGGGACGAAGTAGCCCCGCTGCTGCGAGACTCCAAGGTCGTCTTCGAGAGGCTCGATCGGGCGGTGTGCGAGGCGCAGTCACCCCGCTACGCGATGCAGCACAAATGCCCTGTACAGGGTGATATCTTGCCGGGCGACACGATGATCGATCTGGTGGTCGCAAACCGCATGATCCGAGTGTGTTGCCGCCGGTGCGAGGTGATGGTGCGTGCGCGACCCTACCAGTACTTGGGCATGATCGACTACGCCAATCGGTCCAAGACGGAGGCCCATTGAGCGGACCAGAAGATCGGATATCTGGGTATGATATATCCGTATCCGCCGGTACGAGGATCGGCCGCCCGTCGGGAAGCCCCTCACCATCGCCGCGGTTGTGGACGCATTCATGCTCTCACAGACCATCGAATACGCCTTGCGGGCGATGATTTATCTGGCGTCGCTGGGCGAAAAGGGGTCGGCCAACAGCGAGTCGGTCGCGCGCGTCACCAAGGTTCCCCGGGGATACCTGTCCAAGGTGATGCGTGACCTCGTGCTGAGCGGGCTGATCGGGTCGCAGCGGGGGCCCAACGGCGGTTTCACGCTCGCACGCTCGCCCAAGGACATCTCGATCCTTGACGTCGTGAACGCGGTGGACCCCATCGGGAGGATCAACGCATGCCCGTTGGGCAATCCCGCCCATATCGAGCTCTGCCCGCTGCACAAGCGGATGGACGATGCGTTGGCGTCGGTCGAGCGCGAGTTTGCGCGCACAAGCCTGGCCGAGATCATCGAGACCTCGATCCGAGCCAAGGGGAGCTGCCGTTCTCTGGTGCATGTCACGGTGAAGGGTCGCTAGAGACACCGCGCCGGCACGGAACAAAAAAACCCCGGACGATGCCGGGGTTTGTTCGACTGGGCGCGACAGGACTCGAACCTGTGACCTCGGCTATGTGACAGCCGCGTTCTAGCCAACTGAACTACGCGCCCGATGCGGGGGGATCCCCGCCGGGGACGGGAGTTTAGCCGCATTCCGGGCCGGTGTCACGTCCGGCGGGGCAACCTGCGGGAAGTGGGGGTGAGAGGTCTGAGCGCATCCTTTGCGCGGATTAAGCCGGATCCCATCAGGGGTTGGCGATCATCTCTTCCGAGAGACAAGAGCCCCCCGCGCGGGGGGTGTCGGTTGTGTTGATTTCGAGGAGAAGAGCAATGATGAGCAAGACCGTTTCCGTGTTGGCCGCGATCGTGGTGGCGGGCGTGGCGCAGGCCGACGTGATCACCCAGTGGAACTTCAACACCGAGAGCACGATGGCGAGCATCGGCGCGGGCACCGCGTCGCTGGTTGGTGGAACGACGGCGACGTTCGCTGCGGGCGGCCCGTCCGACCCGGCGGCGACCGACCGCGCCTGGAACACGTCGACGTACGCCGCTCAGAACACGGGGAGTGGGACGCGCGGCGTGGCGTTCTTTGTCGATGTGTCGAACTACACGAACATCAACATCTCGTTCGACCACCGCTTCAGCAACACGTCCAACCGCTTCGCGGACGTCCAGATCACGACCGACGGCGGGACGACCTGGACCTCCATCGGCGGGTACGAGAACACCCTCGGCGGCGACCAGTGGCTTGTCCGTTCGGCCGACCTCTCCGCCGTCAGCGGCGTCTCCAACAACTCGCTCTTTGGCTTCCGCGTGATGTCGGTCTTCGGGCCTGCGGGCGGCTACGTCGCCTCGAACCCGGGCAGCAACTACGCCACCTCGGGCACGTGGCGCTTCGACTACGTGACGGTCGAAGGGACCTTCATCCCGACCCCCGGCGCGATGGGCCTGCTGGCTCTGGGCACGCTGATGGCCGGCCGTCGGCGTCGTTGAACTCGCGCGATCTCGTTGATTGACCGGGGCCGGTCCGTTCGAAGCGGGCCGGCCCTTTTGATTGGCCCGATCGATCGGTCGGTGGGTACGATGCCGCGCCGCGTGCCGAGGAAGGACATCCCGTCGCCGGCGGGAGATCATCGGCCATGTCAGCTCGTGCGATCATGTTCGGACAGGTTCTGGGTGCGGCGGATCCAACCAAGGCCGCGGTCGAGGTGACCCAGTGGGCGACCAAACTCGGAATCGAGTGGGGTGGCAAGATCCTGGGCGTCATCGTTCTGCTCATTATCGCCTGGATGCTCGGCGGGTGGGCGAGGCGGGCGGTGGGTCGCCTCCTGGATCGGCCGCAGATTGACAAGACCGTGGGGCGGTTCCTGGGGAATCTCGCCCGGTGGATCGTCATCGGCCTCGCGGTGATCGCGTGCCTGGGGTTCTTCGGGTTCAATATCACGAGCGTCGCCGCCCTGGTGGGTGCCGCCGGCCTGACGATCGGCCTGGCGCTGCAGGGGTCATTGGCGAACTTGGCGGCGGGGATCATGCTGCTGGTGCTCCGCCCGTTCAAGATCGGCGATGTGGTGCAGTTGTCGGGGCAGACGGGCCGGATCGACGACATCGATCTCTTCAACACGAAGCTCGACACGGGCGACAACCGCCGCATGATCATCCCGAACGGGCAGATCTTCGGGAACACGATCGAGAACATCACGCACCACGCGTGGCGACGCTGCGACGTGAACGTCGGCACCGCGTACAACGGCGACCTCAAGGTCGTGCGGGCGGTGCTCCGCAAAGCTGCCCAGTCGATCACAGAGAGAGACTCGGCACGCGAGGTGGAGGTGTCGCTCCAGGCGCTCGGTTTGCATGCGATTGAGTGGACGGTGCAGGTGTGGGTGCCGACGGGTTCGTACGGCTCGTGCCGCGATCGCCTGCTCGAAACCATCAAGAACGAGCTCGACGCGGTTGGCGTCTCGATCCCCTTCCCGCAAATGGAAGTGTGGTTCCGCAATCCGGTTGATGTCTCGCGCGGGAGCTAAGCGGAGATCAGAACCGTCGTGCGGCCGAGGACGACGAGGGCGCGGCAACGCCAAGGACGAGCCTCGCAAGGGCAAGGTCCTCGGCCGTGGTGATCTTGAGGTTGCGAGGGTCCCCTCTGACCACGGCGACGGGTTCGCCCAGGCGTTCAACCAGCGAGGCGTCGTCCGTGGCCTGATCAATCTCACCCGCGTACGCGCGGCGGAGCAGCCCGACCTCGAAGACCTGGGGCGTCTGGATCTGCCAGACCCCGTCGCGAGGAACGGTGCGTTCGACGACACGAAGTCGCTCCCCGGCGGAGGGATCAACGCCCAGAATCGCCGCGACTGGATCGTCGGCGGGCAGGGCGGGCTGGTCGGTCTGTCGGACGGCCTTGAGCGTGTCGCCGCAGGGAATGCCGGGGATGGCGGCGCCGTGGGCGCGGGCGGCGTCGAAGACGGCCTCGATGAGCGTGACGGGCGTGCAGGGCCTGGCCGCGTCGTGCACGGCGACGTGCGTCGCCTCGGCGGGCACCTCGCGCAGGGCGTTGGCGACGGATTGGGCGCGGTGCGCCCCGCCCGCGATCAGGCGTGCGCCCATGAGCGACAGGCGGTCGCCGTGGCGCTGGCGGAAGGCGGCGAGATCGGAGGGGTCCTGCGGTCCGGCGACGATGATCCACTCGACGCGGTCGGCCTTGGAGAAGGTTTCGATCGCGCGTTGCAGGACGGACTTGCCGCCGAGGTCCTCGTCGAGCTTGTGGCGGAGCCCGCCCGAAGCAAGGAAGCGTGTGGACCCGCCCGCCGCCGCAATGATCACCGCGATGCGCATGCGCGATGGTACGCGTGTGCGGGGTCGGCTTAGTCGCAGCCGCTCTCGAAGAGCTCGATGAACTCGACGTAATCGAGGAAGTCGAGGAACCCGTCGCCGTCGACGTCGGCGATGGGGTTGCCGTTCTCGAAGGCGTTGACGAAGTCGAAGAAGTCAAAGACGTCGATGAACCCGTCGCAGGTGAAGTCGGCGGGGCACATGGTGAGCGTGGCGGTGGAGGTGGTGACGGCCCCGCAGCCGGCGGTGGCGGTGCAGCGGTAGTTCTTCGCGTCGCCGGCGGTGGTGGAGAGGAGCCTCATCGACGAGGTGAGCCCGCCGCCGGAGGTGGTGATGGAGACGACGGAGAAGCCGCCGGGGCCCGCGCCGCCGTTGGTGAGGGCGGTCCAGACGCCGGGTGCGGTCTCGGCCTCCCAGACGTAGGTGAAGGGGGTGGTGCCGGCGAAGGAGGCGGAGAGGGTCTTGTTGCCGCCGGGGCAGATGGTCCCGCCCTGGGGCTGGGTAGAGACGGCGGCGCAGAGGGCGGCGGAGGAAATGTCAACGTCGTCGAAGCAGAGCTGCCCCCCGCTCACGAGCTGGACCGCGACGGTGATGGGGCGGCCGACGGCGGCGTCGCCGGGGAGCACGTTGGCGGTGAGCGTGTCGGTGCGGAAGGAGCCGATGGGGGGGTTGCTGAGCTGGGTGGTGGCGACGGCCGTGGTGCCGTTGAGCAGCGTGAGGCGATAGACGACCGAGTTGGCAAAGTCGGTGCGGCGTCCGCTGCGGACGGTGAAGGTGTAGGTGGTGTTGGCGGCGAAGGTGGTGGCGAGTGCCTGCCGGAGGAAGCCCGCGCCGCCGGTGGTGCCGAGGAAGGCGACGTTGGCGCCGTCGTCGGCCTCGCCGGGGAACATCGAGGTGGAGGGATTCAGGATGCCCGCATCCCCAAAGCCGGTCCAACTCGGGGTGGTGCGGGTGAAGCCGCCGTCGGCCAGGGCGGGGCTCTCGAAGCTGGGGTTGAGGATCTGGGCGAGGGCCGGGGAGGCGGCCAGGAGTGAGAAGAGGCATGCGGCGTGCGGGCGGGGGAGGACCATGAATGCACTCCTTGGGCGGGGCGCGGAGGGGGCGCCCCGTGGGCAGAGTATCGAGCCGTCGCTCGGCCAGGCGTGAAAAGGCGGTCGGGTTTGGGATGGGGATGGTGAGATCGGAAGAGC
>DDSG01000055.1 GCA_002343325.1 Phycisphaerales bacterium UBA2396
GCCCGTAGGCCTGCGCCGTGTCCAGATCGGCCAGCCGCCGCACGATGCCCTCGACATCCTGGGTGAACTGGGGCGATTCCTGCAGCATGTCCAGCACCACGGCCACCGCCCGCTCGTGCACCGCCGCCAGGAGGTCGCGGACCAGGAACCGGAGCCAGCCGTCGGCCACCCCGCGGAGCGGTGGCGGTGCGTCGTCGTCGCCGATGATCGCCGAGCGGAACACATCGGCCTCGCGGATCGCTCGGCCGCCGGCCTCGCCGGCCAGGTGCAGGAGATGGCAGTAGGCGGCGAGTCGCGCGAACTCGTTCGGACGCGGGCTAGGTGGGCACACAGCGTCGACCAAGTGGTCCCGTTCACGCCCCAACGGCGCTCGCATTGGGAACGCGGCTGCGAGGGCGATCGCCTCTTCCCTGCTAAGTGGCTGCGGCTCCGTCGAAACCTCGATCCGGGCCAGCGCCGGCTGGTCGTCGAGAATCTGCCCGGCCGCCTCGGCGAGCGGCACGCCCCGCTCCTTGCTGAGCCCGGGCACCGGCGCGATCGGAATCCCGATGGACAGATCCTGCGACGGGCCCGAATAGGCGTCGACGGCGAGGTTCGCGGTGAGCCTTCGCACTGACAGTGGCCCGCCCGCCAGCGCCTCCTTGCCAGCCTCGCGGCTTCCGATCAGGAAGGTCGTCGGCTCGCCCGCGACCTTGTGACCCATGACGAGGGCGGCTTCGCATTTGCCCGCGAACGCGTAGAACTCGGCCCGTCGGTTCGGGCCGCGCAGTTCTGTGTACCGGTGGATCACCCATGAGCGGAAGCTGAGGTAGCGCACGAGCGGGGAGATGGTCGTGACGCCATCCATGAGGTCGTTGGCGATCCGCTCGGCGGGCGCACGGAGTCCCAGCAGGTCCTGGCCGCGGGATCCCGACCACGGCGTGACGACCAGCGTCGGTGGTGGCGGATTCTCCAACAGGGCGGCAGCATCCATAATCCAAATGTAGAGAACTTCATAGCGGCTGCAGGGTTCGCGGTCGCTGATGGCGACCAAGGAACTCGAGTTACTGGATCGACGTCGCAGCGGCCTTCGGTCGGTAGCGTCAAGACCCCAGGCTTCGCGGTCTGCCCGACGATCCGCCTGCGAGTCGATCCGATCGGATTCCGCGCCTTGCCGTATGTAGTCTGTTCGGATTTTCCGGCTTCGACCGCCTTTCCGGCTCCGGAAAATCTGGTGCAGAAGGAAACCTTTCCAGTACGACGCGATTTTCCGGGACCGGAAAATGGCGATATACTGGAAAGCCAAGCCAATGGACCTCGAACCAGCCATCTCGGAAGCAGCCATCCCCGAGCTGTTCGCAGCGCTCGGCCCCACGTTCGGATCGCGGGTGCGCATCGCGCTCAGCCCGGAGGCCCGTCGCGAGGCGTCCGACGCTGTTGCGGCGGACTTCCGCGTGAGCGTGGCTTGGGACGCGGACCGCTGGGAGTTCGCGGCCGAGGCGAAGACCCGCAACACGCCGCGCGTGCTCGACGAGGCCCTTCGGCAGGCGCGGCGCTGGGCCGCCGCGTCCGGTCGGTTGCCGATGGTCATCGTGCCGTTCCTCGGCGAGAAGAGGATCGAGCGGCTGGAGGAGGAAGGGGTGTCGGGCCTGGACCTCTGCGGCAACGGGCTGATCCTCGTCCCAGGCCGCCTGCTGCTGCGGCGGACCGGGCAGCCCAACCGCTATCCAGAGTCCAGGCCCGCGCGGTTCGCCTACCGGGGAGCGACGTCGCTCGTGCCCCGGGTGTTCCTCCGCCGTCCCGAGTACCGGTCCGTCGGCCAGGTCCGGGACGAGATCGAGGCCGCGGGTGGAAGCGTGGCGCTGTCGACCGTCTCCAAGGCGCTCGCGAGGATGGCGGACGACCTGATCGTGGACCGCTCGGAGGGCCGGATCGCCCTCGTGCAGCCCGAGAAGCTGCTCGAGGCGCTCCTGGAGAACTACGCCGCCCCGAAGGCCGAGCGGAAGGTCCAGCTGAAGACGCCCGGCGGGCTGGAGGGGTTCTTCCGCCGCGCTGAGGCGGCCGCCGGTTCGGCCCCGCGACTCCGGGCGGTGCTCTCGGGGACGTCCTCCCAGGGTTGCTACTCCGCGGGTCTGCGTTCGGACACCCCGATCCTGTACGCCGACGACCTCGGCGAGCTGAAGCGGCGGACCGGGGAGGCGTGGAAGCCGGCGGACCGGTTCGCCGACCTCACCGTGGTCGAGACTCGCGACCCCACGCCGTTCTTCGACGCGCGCCCGGGAGAGGGCGGCGTCCGCTTCGCATCGCCGGTGCAGGCGTATCTCGAGCTGGCGGCGGGAGGCGACAAGCGCGACTCCGAGATCGCGCGGCAGGTCCGGGCCCGTGTGCTGCAGGACCTCGGCCGCTGATCGGAGCCACGAATGCAACCGCTGATAGCAACCGTGCTGGATCTCGACGCCGCCCTCGGGGGCGACGCCGGGCTGCTGCTCGGAGGCGGGCTCGGCTTGTACCTCAAGCAGGAGCGGCTGCGCGCCACGGGGGCGAGGACGCTGCTCCCGATGAACCGGCTGCCGCCCGCGCGGACCACCCAGGACGTCGACCTTTTCCTCCGGGCGGAGGTCATCGCCAGCAAGGACGAGGTGTCCCGATACCGGGCCGCGCTGGACGGGCTTGGCTTTACCGTCGTCCCCGAGGCGCGGTGGCTCAAGTTCGGCCGCCGGGTATCCGGCACCGAGGTGCTCCTGGACGTCATGGTCGGCCCCCTGGGCGAGCACGCGGACGCCGTCCGCCTGAAGGGCTCCCGCGCCCGGCCGAGGGGCCTCGGCGGCGAGTCGGGGCTGCACGCTTTCGCCACGCGGGAGGCGCTCGGCATCGAGTCGGACCCGATCCGCCTGCCGGTCAGCGGCAGGCGATCCGACGGCAGCGAGGCGGCGTGCGACGTGCTGATCCCGCGAGCGTTCCCCTACGCCCTTATGAAGTTGGGGGCCCTGCGCGACCGGGTCGGCGACCCGGACAAGCAGGAAGGCCGCCACCACGCGATGGACCTGTACCGCATCGTCGGGCTGCTCACCGAGGAGGAGATCGAGGCGTCCGCGAGGCTCGCACGCGAGTACGCCGGCCACGAGGAGATCGCCGAGGCCAAGCGCACGATCGACTCGCTCCTTGCGCCGGTGGGGGGCCTCGGCCGACTCCGTCTGCTGGAATACCAGAGGGCCAACCGAGCCTCCACGCCCGAAGTGGACCCGGAGTTCCTGGTAAAGGAACTTCGGAGGCTGTTGGCACCATCCTAAGGCGACCCTCGGCCCTCGTCGGTGTGCTTGAGTGGGCAGTGCCGCATGCGTGCTGCTCCCCCGCATGCTCCCGGAGCGGCGTTCATCGCAACCGAGAGCCTTCGCGGCTCGAGCCCATGTGCCATGCCTCTCCCCGGCCCACTCGGCCGATCCGCGCCGGAAACATCGAGTCCGCTCACGCCGACCGCCATCGCACCAGGGCGAGATCTCCTTCACATTGGCGATGGGGAATCCGGGATGCCTGAAATGGCGGCCGACGATGACCCGCCTAACACCGTCGCGCCGGATGACGACGACGGCGCGAGCGAGGTCAGCGAAGTCATGGTTCTTGCGGAAGCCGATTCGCCCGGTTACCATCCGACTCACGTGCACCGTTTGGTAAACGTGGACGAAGAGGTGGAGTACTCTTGGTTTTGGCTCATGGATGGGCCCGCACCGACTGCAGGAAGCAGTCACGTGGTAGCCGAGCCCGATGCGCAAGACTCCGTTCCATTCCGCGCAAGATTCCAAGATGGGTCGGCCCAACCGGCCAGCCTGGGTGGGGCTCGTCGCGCCCGTGGGCGTTGTCGAAGCGCGGACGTGGATCCGTGAGCGTCGCGAAAGGGCGCGGCGACGAGTGCCAGGACGCGAATTGGGCTGAGGCGGAACCAGGTGTCACATGGAAACTCCGGAACGCGACGAATCACTGCGTGTCATTGCCTCGATCCATCGAGACGGCATCGGTCTGGACGTGAAGCCGGTGGACCTCTGCTTCCTCATCGCGCTCCATGCACGAGCGAGCCAGAACAACCTGACCTGCTTTGAGGAAGATGTTCTTCTGGACGTCTTCGAACAGGTCTGCGAAGCCGTCGATTCCGATGGCGAGCCGCTGCGCAAGCGGGCAACGCACGCCATTCAGCGCCTCCGCGAGCAGCGTCTGCTCTCGCGTGTGGACGGAGCCGGGATCGTCCGAGCTGGCGACTACTCGATGACGCGGCTCGCTTCGAGCATCGTCGAGTTCTTCATGGCTGATCAGGCCCTTACTCGCGAGAGTCTGTCCCTATTGACCAAAGCGCTTTTGGTCAGCCTGGCCCAGGTAAGAAGTGAGGCCAAGAAGGCGCAGACGGCTGACGACTGGCGAGTGAGCGTTGTCGGTCCCCTTCGAGTGACGGTCGGCGACCTAGTCGCCGGGATCGAGCGCCGACAACGCGGCCTTGATGTCCAACAGGAGGGCGTCCGGCAACAGATCGGCCAGCTGCTCGACGCCGATTGGTTCTCGGCGCTGGATCGATGCCAGCTCCTGCTGGACGACACCACGACGACGCTGTCAGAGCTGAACTCCGTGCTTCTTCACGATGCACACCAGATCCTGGCGGTTCTGAGCGACATCGAGCAGGCTGCCGCGCAGGCGCGGATGGCCGAAGCCGAGGAGGCGGCGCAGCGAGTTGCCGAGCAGGTCGACCGCGTGGCGGCGTGGGGCCGCACGCGCCAATCGGCATGGTCAGACTACTACCAGTACGTCCATCGCTACCTCCGCGATGTTGTCCGGCTCGACCCATCCCGCGCCCTCAGCGAGCGACTGCGAAATCAGCTGGCCGGGTGGACGACGCAGCCGTTCTACTGGGTTGTCGCCCAAGCCTCCAAGGTCCGTGTGCTGCGGGAGAGCGTGGTCCGTGCGCATCGGCCCCCGGTGGTGCGCCCCGCGCAAGACCGGGAGACGCCGCTCGAACACGTTCCATCGGATTCGGAAGCGGTGGCCTTGGAAGAACTGGTGCGGGCGGCGCTGGCGAGCGGCAAGTCACGACTGTCTGATGTGCTCGACGTGGTATTGCCTCAGATCGACGCCGCCAAACGCTTCGCGGCGGTTGGGAGGATCGGCGCGCAGGTCGCCGTTGAGACGGCCGCACGCTCCGACCGGGATCGCCCGTGGGTGCGGGTGCCCGAGGACATTCAGGTCGAGGATTGGAACCTGCCTGGAGGACGCCCGCATGCATGACTCGGGATTCACCCAGCTCGAGGAAGTCATCCAGGACCCGCTGTTTCCCGAGGTTGACCTGGCCCTGCGGGCCGGTCGCCACATCGACCGGGACGATGGCGAGCGGTACGCGTTCGTTCTGGACGCCCAGAGTCTGTTGGAGGCCTTCTACCGTCGGTTCGGCTGCGAACTGGTGCACGCCAGCGACGGCTTCTTCTACTTGTTGCCCGTCGGAGATCGGATGGGCCGCAGGCAACTGACGGCGGGCGAGATGCTGGTCGGTCAGACGCTCGCGCTGGTGTACCTGGAGCCGACAACGGTGCAGGCCGGCGGCGTGACCCAGCAATCGGTAGTCGTGGCGCGCCTAGCGAGCCTGGTTGGTGAGCGAGATCTGATCCAGGCGTTGAATCCGCGAAGGCGCAAGTATGACGAGCGGATCGCTCAGGAAACCGTGCGCATGGAGATCGCAAAGGCCCTGCGCGGCCTTGAGTCGCTCGGCTTCATCGATCTCGGCGAGGGTGACCAGGTGCGCCTCCGCCTGGGATTGTTCCGCTTTGCTGAGGCGGTCAGGGGATTGGGCGACCCGGCCGGGGCGCTTGCTCGCGTCATCGCCGAGGGCAAGGCCGTGGCCGAGACGGCCGGGGACGCGGATGACGAGGAGGGCGGAGCATGACACGCACGCGAGCTTCGACCCTTGTGCTGGTCAACTGGAAAGGCGTGTTCTACGAGCGGTACCAGCTTGACAAGCATGTGACCGCTCTGGAGGGAACCAACGGCGCCGGCAAGACGACGGTTCTCATTGGCTGCTATGTCGTGCTTCTTCCCGACATGACGCGGCTGCGCTTTGCCAATGTCGGAGAAACCGGCAGCACGGGTGGAGATAAAGGACTCTGGGGGCGGCTCGGGGAACCGGGCAGGCCGTCGTATTCGGTCCTGGAGCTGCGCTTGCCCGACGGCAGCCGGCTGGTCGCGGGCGTGCAGCTGCAGCGGAAGAACGAGCCCACCGTTGAGCTCAACCCGTTCATGATCACGGGCCTGAGCGACGCAGCGAAGCTCCAGGATGTCCTGCTGGTTCGCGGCGCTACCGATGCGGTCCCAGAGATGAACGAGATTCGTGAGTCGGTCGCGCGATGCGCCGCCCATCTGGAGGTCTTCGGCACCACCAAAGAGTACTTTGCCAGGCTATTCGACCTGGGCGTCACCCCGCTGCGGATGGCCACTGACGAGGATCGAACCAAACTCAATGAGATGCTTCGCACAAGCATGACGGGCGGCATCTCCCGCGCCCTGACCTCGGAACTGCGCGACTTTCTCCTCAAGGAGGAGACCGGCCTAGCGGACACGCTCAAGCGGATGAAGGCGAATCTCGACGCGTGCCGGAGGACGCGCATCGAAGTGGAGGATTCGCGCCGTCTGGAGGAAGAGATCTCCGGCATTTATGAGGCCGGGCAGGAGATGTTCGCTGCCGTTGTCCATGCGCTGCGGGAGCGGGCGGAGGAGCTGCACAACAAGCTGGCCGAGGCCGAACGTGGGCTTCAGGAGGTCATGGCTGAGCACGAGCAGCTCAATCTCCGGATCGAAAGCGGGAAAGCCAGGCAAGAGGAGCTTCGAGGACTGCTCGGACAGGCCACACAGCGCGTGGAGGAGACGCAGGCCGCTCTGGCTCGACTGCGCCAGGCGAGGGCTCTTCTCGCAGTGATCGGCGAGCATGCAAGCCAGCGGGATGCGGCGAAGGCCGATAGGGACGCACTCTTGGCCGCACGTGATCAGATCGATGAGAATCGCGCCCGCGCGAATCGGGCTCGTGACGCGGCGCAAGAGTCGCACACGAAGGCCGCCCAAGGTCTGGCGAACACGCAAAGCGGGCTCGAGGAGCTCGCCCGACGAGCGGCCGCACATCGAATGGCCGTGCAGCATCTCGCCGACGCCCGAAGGCTGCTGCCCGAGCACACCATCGACACCGCGGACCTCAGCACGGCGATGAAGGCCGCCCTCGCGTCGCATCAGGCGATCCAGGCACGGTGGCTGCAGGCGGGCAGAGCTCTGACCAATGCCGAGGCCCACCGGCGTGAGTTCGAGGACGTCATTGCGGCGCTGACTCGCGTCGTCAAAGAAGTGGTTGTCCCCGCGGCCTCGTTCAATCGCGCCCGCGACGCGCTCCAGAATCTGCGGGACCTGGACGCCAGCGCCAAGCTGCAGACCACTCTAACAGCCGACATCCCGCGGGCTCGCCAGTCGGCTCAGCGACAGGAGAAAGCACGTGGACTTGCTCAGACCCTTGGCACCTCCGCCAACCCGATCCGCTCGTCCCAGGACGTGAACGCGGCCCTGGCAGAGGCCGAGAGCGCTTTGGAGGGCGCCGTCGAACGACGTCGGCACGCTGTGAATCAGGTCGACGCGCTACAGCACGCGCTCGACAAGGGGCAGGAACTGGTTCGTGAGCTGGACCGGACACTCGCTGCGTGGCGAGGGGCCAATGGTCGCGCGTTGCCATTGGAGCAGCGCTGGAACGTGTCCCTGCGTACCCGCGACGCGCTCAACGGCTTCCGCGCGACACTCAGCGCAGCCATCGGCGAGCAGCGCGTCAAGATCGCTGCCGCCGAGGCCGGCGAGAGGGCGCTCCACATGCAGATCACGCAACTCGAGCACTCGGGCGGCACCTTCTCGCCGGAGCTCCTCAAGGCGCGTGACACGGTAGAAGGCGAGTTGTTCGCCGGGCGATTCGAAGAGCTCAGCGCCGACGACGCGGCTCTCTACGAGGCGCTCCTTGGTCCGCTCGCTCACGCAATCGCGGTGGACGACGTCCAGGCGGCTGCGGCGGCACTGGCGAAGTCCAACGAGCGGCCCGCCTCCGTGTGGCTCGTGGATGCCAATAGCCCGGTGCCGGTGGATGATCGCGGCCGTCCGCCCGGCGATGTGCTGAGCGGCGACGTCCTGGTGCGCGACATGGCAGGAGCCAGGCTGACGCGCCTGCCGGCACAGCCGACCCTGGGCCGCCGCGCTCGCGAGCGCCAGATCGCTGAGCTGCGCAGACAGGAAGCGGAGGTGAAGCAGGATGTCGAGTCGCTCCATGCCGCGCTGCGGGAGTCTCAGGCCGTTCTCGCGATCGCCGACGACCTGCTAGCCGAGGCAGACTTGCTTCAAGCCGGCGACCCGAGCGCTCGCCTTGAGGACGCCCGCCATCAGCAAGCGCAGGCGAAGGAGCTCCAGTCCAAGCATCGCGCCAGCGTGGACGCGGCCCAGCGCGAGATCAACATCCTCAGCCCTCGCCACAAGGCCCTGCGCGACCTGATTCAGATCGCGTGGTCGCTCGACGAGCCTGATCAGGCCGCGAAGCTGGAACAGTTGCTCGAGTCCCTCGCCTGCGCAAAGGCCGCCGCTGCGGAGATCCAGCGGGTGGCGCGCGATCGCGTCGTGCTGGAGCAGCGGCTCGACACCTTGCGAACGGTACCGTTGCTCGACGCCGACATTGAGTCGCTGCGCCGGGAGCAGAGGGACCTAGAGCGGCGATTGGATGAAACCCAGCTCGCCATCCGGTCGATCGAGCATTTGCAGGAGCATCGTGCCGCACTCGACTGGACGGATGCCCAGGCGGCATGGGACAAACAGGTCGGAGTGGTACCCGCCCTGGAAGCGCAGCTCAAGCAGGCCAAGGCGACGCTCGACACCGCGTCGCAAACCGCGCGGGATGAGGAAGCCCGTTGGAGCGCGGCGGTCGAAGACTTCAACAACGCAGATGCCGACCTGATTGTGAAGCAGAGGACACTCGAGCAGGATGAGGAGCAGTTCCGACGGTTGGGCATCGACGATGCGAGTAACGGTGCCCTTGAGGCCTGCGAGTCTGAATGGCGCGTCGCGGTCGCAGACCAGAAAGTGCTTGACACGGAGGAACGCGGCAAAGGGGAGGAACTCGCGAGACTCGGCGCTCAGATCGAAGAGGTTGGCAGACGCCGCAAGGAAAGGGCATCGGCTCGGGATGAGGCTTCCGGGATGTGGAAGCCGGCGCAAGATCGGTGGGACCAACTCCAGCGGTCGGCCGAGGAGCATGGAGTGTTGGCAGCAGCGTTGACGCCTCGGTTCATCGAGGCCATGACCGGCAAAGGCAGCCCAAATCTGCAAACGAAGGGGCGCGAGGCCGCCACGTCGCTGAAGGAGCGGTTGCAGCATGCCAAGGACAGCCGACAGGTTCTGGAGGCCATAAACGAGCTGCTGGGCCCGCAAGACCGGTCCGGCGATGACTATCTGAACGCATGGCTGAAGGTGCGGGACTGGCTGCGCCGTCGCATACCTGCCCAGATCGCAGAGGTCGATGAGCCACTGGAAGCGCTCAGCCGCCTGCGCGACAATCTCAAGGGCCTGGAGATGCGTCTGGCCAAACAGGAGGGGGACCTTCGCGGTGAGTCGGAGGATGTGGCGAAGAACATCGAGATCCACGTCCACCGCGCCCAGCGCCAGGTGAACCGGCTCAGCGAAGACCTCAGGAGCATTCGGTTTGGCAGCATTCACGGGATTCGGCTTCGCCTGGAACGGGTTCCGCACATGGACAAAGTGCTCCATGCGCTGCGGGATGGCGAAGCCCAAAGCCTGCTGTTCAAGGCGGATATGACCATCGAAGAGGCGCTAGACGAGCTCTTCCGTCGGTTTGCGGGACGCACCACCGGCCAGCGTCTGCTGGACTACCGGGAGTATGTGTCGCCCAAGGTGATGGTGCTCCGACAGGCCGCGACGGAATGGGAGGAGGCCAATCCGATGCGGATGTCCACAGGCGAAGCGATCGGCGTCGGCGCGGCGCTGATGATGGTGGTCCTGACAGCGTGGGAACGGGACGCCAACCTGCTTCGTCCTCGCCGGTCGCAAGGCACGCTGCGGCTCCTGTTCCTCGACGAGGCCAATCGTCTATCGCAGGACAACCTCGGGGTGTTGTTTGACCTGTGCCAGAACCTCGACCTGCAGCTCATGATTGCCTCGCCGGAGGTCGCCAAGTCGGAGGGCAACACCACCTACCGGCTGGTGCGCCGTATCAACGACATCGGGCAAGAGGAGGTCATCGTGACCGGTCGTCGAGTCGTATCCAAGGAGCTCGGCGATAATGTGGGATCTTCCTGAGCATCGTCTAGCGCTGATGGAGTTGATAGCCACGGGGCGTCTGCGATGTCGGAAGACCCAGCAGCAGGCATGGAAGCACCTCGCGGAGCTGCCGTGGACACACCGCACGGGCCGTCGCGATGAGCTGTCTGTCGTGGAGACACGGCGCCATGAGCTGGAGCGACTGCTCACGCAGATATGGCCGGAGTGGCCGGCGGTGCATGCAGAGCTCACTGGCGCTGGACTTCCAGTCAGCATGCTGGGCTGGAAGCGCCTGCAGGACATCGAGAGGGCGCGGACTGCCACGGGCCTTCCCTCTCGCCTCAACCGCCGAACTGCGACTGCCTTGGTCGGGCCGCACTCTAAGGCCGGCCTCTCCGCGCCTCGGCGAGAAGCACTCGCCAACCTCAACATCATGCACGACGGCACGCTGCGTCTTCGAACCCCCGACGGCCTGCGATTGGGCGTTGGCGATCGGGAGCTGGACTGCGCGACCATCACACGGGTCATGGGCGAGGTCATCCTTACCGAGCGAGCCCTTGCCGATGGGACGGTGCTGACGGGCCAGTCGCCGCGGGCCATTCTGCTCGTGGAGAACCTGGGGGCCTATCTGGATCTCCCCGCCCCGCCTGGGTGGTTACTGGCTCACGTGCCTGGCTGGGATACTCGCACGGTTCGCCTGTTGCTGCAACAAGTCCGGGATGTGCCCGTGGCCCATTTCGGCGACCTGGACCCCAATGGCGTGCGGATCATGCGGCATCTTCGCGAGGTGCGGCCTGACCTGCGCTGGGTGGTTCCCGAGTTTTGGAGCGAGTACGTGCCGAAGGTCGGGTTGCGAGCAGAGTGGCCCCGGGATCTTGATCTGGGCGACGTCCCTCCGCTGGTGAGGCGGTTGGCCTCTTCCGGCATGTGGTTGGAACAGGAAGCGATTGTTCTAGACCCACGGCTGCCTCGCGAGTTCGCGGCTCCGGCATAACGGCCCGGGACTATTCCCGATCCGGCCGCGCAGCGTTGGCACACCGGCCTTCCAGACGCCCAAACGTGGCGCGATTCGTAATCGTTTTGGTGCCAGCATGGGCTTTCATAACGGATTTGGCGTCGCCGTACACGCTTTGAGGAGTCCGCATTGCACCAGCAAAGGCGACGATCCCGCGGGCTGGCTGCTCCACACTTCTGCTCAGACACCCGAGCGGGCGGCCTAACCTGCCCATCGGGGGCCGCGGCCGCGCGAACGTGCGACTTCGAGACTGCGTCGCCCTGTCTCTGACCCCCCCAACCGATCCGAACGTACTCCGAAACCCCGCCGGTGCCAAGCATCTACCTGCACAGTCTCTGGGGCTCTGAAAGCCAAGTCGTCAGACCACCCCCCGCCCTCTATTGCCAGGGTCGGCCAGAAACTGGCCGACCCACCCGTTAGAAGTAAACGCCCCGACCGCAAGGCCGGGGCGTTTGCGTTTCCGGGCCGCGTTTTGCCGAGTCGTTCGACATGCCCGCCCGTCGAGAAGTCTCGCCATCTGAGGCGGTGAGACCGGAGGGTCGCGGCCGCAAGCTCCGCGGGACGCGCCGAAACCCGAAAAGTCTCAGAGTCTCTGCGTCTCACCCGGCACGCCGTTATACCTCCCGCCCCCCGGCTGGCGAGCAGGCAACACGGCACACGGTCGGCGGAGAGCATGGCATTGACGAGCGCAGTTCGGCCGGGGTTGGTGGGCGCATCGCTACCGCCCCCTCCGCCCGGATCGGACCAGCTTCCCATTAGCGGTCCAAAACCCGAGGATCACGTCAGCGGCATCGTCATCGACAATCGGCCCGCCACGAGGACGGCTCACCGCGAGTCTCGGCACGGCGGACGCCACGCGCCGTTGGAATCGTGACCAGGGCATCTCCTCGGATGACGAGAGCGACTCGAGGAGCACCCGGTGATAGACCTTGCCTCGCGCCGATTTCACTGTGTCGAACCCGAGCACCTGCTGCGGGGGCTCGACATATGCGGGTTGACCATTCTCGATCGTGCGACACAGCAACCAGTCGCCGGGCTGAATGCTCTTCCAAAAAGCAGGTGGCTTGCCGAAGCGGACCCAGTTCAACTCTGTCTCGGATTTCAACCGCAAGCGCTTCCTGGCCTGCTCGTCCGCTTTCTCCAGTATGCGCTCTTCAGCATCTGACAGTTCGAGTGGCACGACGCGGCCTACAAACCACAACTTGGCGCGCAAGTCGGGTGTCCCACCACGCTTGGCGGGGGATCGCCCAGCGTTGAAAACCGGTGGCCGGTACTCCTTTATGCACTGCGCGAGGTACTTCGGCCTCACGGGCTCAGTGCACATCTTCGCAAATGCGGCGAGAGCTTGCCGCACAGCGGCTGGGCTAGTCGTGAGAAGCCCCGCTTCATCCAGGCGTTCATACGCGTTCCGTGAGATGTTCGCGGAGCCTGCGAGCACCGCGTTGCCCATGACGAAGAACTTGGCGTGTAGGGACTCCCTCGTCCAGACGCGGACGCCGCGCCGAATCAGCTTCCGGATCTCCTTCGGGTCGGTCGCACCGTGACGGACGGTCGGAAGGCTCATGTCGACAATCAGCTCATCGTCTGCCTTCAACGGCAACAGCTTGGCACCACCGGTCCCGATGTAGGCGACGGCGGCTCGGACGCGCGCAGGAGCTCGGACGCGGGCCTGGAGCTCGCTCCACAACGCTTCACGGAAGACAAAGCGAGTCAAGGTCATGGTGTCACTCGTACCAGATTGCGCCTGCTGGAACCGCACAGTCTACCGCCGACATCCGAGGGCCGTGCTCGAGCAATTTGCGTGCAGGTCGAGGATCGCGGGCATTGGGAACCAATGTCGGTGCCTCGCGTCACGGGCAGCGACGGGCTGGAGCTCGCCGCGTGGACTCATCCCGCAACCCGGAGACGATGACGCCAGCGGAACGTGACGCTCAGGTGGTACTGCGCCGCCGCACACTTCGAAACCGATCGTCACTCGTATGCCCAGCGCGGACAGCCCGACTCTCGGCGGCGTAGGTAGCCGGGTGAGAAGACACCGCTTGCCTTCTCGCCCTCATGCTGCCTCACTCGTCCGACGTAGACGGAGCGCCGCGATGGTCGCCAAAGACGATGACGCCAACCTGTCCGCCGACGAGCGCCGCCGCGAGGTGATCGCCATTCTTGCCACGGGGGCGAGGCGTTGGCATCGTCGCGCGAAGGCGACCGGTCTCGTCGCCGGGACGGGCACATTGGCCCCGACGGCGAAGCATCAAGAAGAGGACCACATCGCCAGCCAGAAGAACGAGGGGTGGACGACCCTCCCGGATCGATACGACGATGGCGGGTTCTCCGGCGGCAACGTGGAGCGCCCCGGCCTCAAGAGCCTGATGGCCGACATCGAGGCCGGCAAGATCGACTGCGTTGTGGTCTACAAGGTGGACCGGCTGTCCCGGTCCCTCATGGACTTCGCGCGGCTCATGGAGGTCTTCGATCGGCACAAGGTGTCGTTCGTCTCCGTGACCCAGCACTTCAATACCACGCACTCGATGGGGCGGCTGACGCTCAACATCCTGCTGTCGTTCGCGCAGTTCGAGCGCGAGATCATTGGTGAGCGCATCCGCGACAAGATCGCCGCCGCGAAGAAGCGCGGCAAATGGGGCGGTGGGCCGCCGCCCTTCGGGTACGACGTGGACCGCTCGAACGGAAGCCCGCGGCTGGTCGTCAACCCGGCCGAGGCGTCCCGCGTGCGCCAGATCTTCGAGCGGTATCTGGAGTTGGGCTCGCTCCTGTCGGTCGGCGAGGAACTCTGCAAGCGCGGCTGGCGAACGAAGAGCTGGCGGACGAAGGCCGGGGTGGTGCGCGGCGGCGTGGAGTGGGACCGCCACTCGGTGTACTGCACACTGACGAACCCGATCTACATGGGCAAGGTTGTCCACAAGGGCGAGACGTACCAGGGGCAGCACGAGGCCATCGTGGACGAGGACGTGTTCCGGCGGGTCCATGTGCTGATGCAGAAGAACTCGCGCACGCGGGGCAACGAGCAGCGGAACCAGTTCGGGGCCTTGCTGCGCAAGCTGCTCTTCTGCAAGGGGTGCGGCAGCGCGATGGTTCACACCTTCACGCGGCGCGGGAACAAGGCATACAGGTACTACGTCTGCTGCAACGCCATCAAGAAGGGCCGCGATCGGTGCCAGACGGGATCGCTCCCGGCCCTTGAGATCGAGAAGGCGGTGGTCGGGCAGATTCGGTGCGTCGGCCAGGACCAGGACGTGCTTGCCGAGACGCTGGCGGCGTCGCGGGGGCAGGCGGAGGCCGCGATCGGTCAGCTGGAGGCGGAGGAGCGGATCGTCAACCGGGGGCTTGGGCGCAACCACGCCGAGATTCGGCGACTGGCGACCACGGAGCCCGCCTCGTCCGCCTCCGCCGGTCGGATCACGGACCTCAACGACCAGATTCGGGAGGCCGAACAACGGGCGGGCGAGATCGCCGCCACCATTGAGCGGCACCGCGCGGAAGTCCTCTCCGCAGATGACCTGCACGCTGCCTTCGCCGACTTCGACAACGTCTGGACGGCCCTGGCTCCGCGCGAGCAGGTCCGGATGCTGCAGCTGCTCATCAACAAGGTCGTCTTCGACGCCCTGGACAGCAGCATCGAAGTGTCGTTCTACCCGTCCGGCGTCATCGACCCGGCGGTCGAGCGGTTCAAGGCGCTGCGCGATGATGTGCGCGCCGCGATGCCTGAGAAGGAGTGGGCCAAGGCGAAGGAGGAGGCACAAGAGGAGTTCCGGAGCCTGCTATTCGCGTTTCGGGGCCTTTACGCCTTCCTGTCGCAGATCATCCCGTTCGCCGACAGCGATCTGGAGAAGCTCTACACGTTCGCTCGATTCCTGGCGGCCAAGCTCCCGCGCCGTGCGTTTGGCCCGCAATACAACTTCGACGACGAGGTGGCCCTGAAGTACTACCGCCTTCAGAAGATCAGCGAGGGTTCGATCGTGCTGGAGCCGGGCGCCGGCGGCGAACTGAAGGGCCCGACAGCGGTCGGCACCGGCATGTCAGGTGACGAGGAGGTTGAGCTCTCGGAGCTCATCGACATCCTCAACGAGCGGTTTGGCACCGACTTCAAGCCCGCCGACCAGTTGTTTCTGGATTCTGTTCGGGAAGACGCCGTCGCCAATGAGGCGCTGCGGCAGGCAGCGTCGGCGAACTCGATCGACAACTTCAAGTACGTGTTCGGCAAGGCGTTAGAAGGGCTGTTCATTGATCGGATGGAGCAAAACGAGGAGATCTTCGCGCGGTTCATGAACGAGCCCAACTTCCAGAGGCTCGTGGAGGAGCATCTGCGCCGGCAGGTGTACGAGCAGATCCGTGCTGAACAGCAGGACGGTGGGAAACCTGTCGGTTGACGTGCGGTGTGTAGTAAACACTGGACAGCAGCACTGGGCGTCGATACGCTCGCGGAGTTGGAAACCATGTCGTCCAAGAAGAAGCACTTCGGGGAGCTGATCCGCGAGAAGCGGACGGAGAAGAAGCTCACGCTGCGCAAGTTCGCCGATCGGGTTGGCCTGAGCCCGACCTACGTGTCGCAGATCGAGCAGGGAAACTTCGTGCCGCCGCCCGTGGACCGAATCCGCAAGATGGCGGAGATCCTCGAGACCGACGCGGATGAGCTGATCGTCGCCGCCGGCCGGATGGCGGAGGACGTCGCGGGGCTGATCGAGAAGCGGCCAATCGAAATGGCGTCCTTCCTGCGTCACGCCAAGGGCCTTACGCCGCAACAAATCGAACAACTGACCAAAATGGCCGAGGACATGAGCAAGAAACCCAAGAAGGACTGAATCCGCATGGGGTCCAAGACCACGACCACCCGACCGAACGAACCAAAGTTCCTGCCCGACAAACACATTGAGGAGCACGCCGATGCGCTCCTCGGGCAGTTCGCCCAGCACAGCGGGGAGTCGCTCGCGCCCGGGATTCCGGTCGACGACATCGCGGAGGTCGTCCTCGGTCTCACGGTCGAGATGATGGACCTGCAGGCTCTGTTCGGCGACCCCGACGTCAACGGCGCGATCTGGATTCCCCAGAAGAAGATCGGGATCGACCAGAGCCTTGATACCCAGGCGAATAAGCGGAAAGAGGGGCGGTACCACTACACGCTCGCCCATGAAATCGGGCACTGGTGGCTGCACCGCCATCTCTACACGCCGGACACAGCGCAGGGCTTGCTGCATGCCGGCGCCTCGGCGGCACAGCCGACGTATGTATGCCGAGATGGGTCAAAGGCACCGGTCGAGATCCAGGCAAACAAGTTTGCGGCGTACCTGCTGATGCCCGCCAAGCTCGTCTTCACGTCCTGGCGCGAGATCCACGGGCTCGACGCGGTCACTCTCGATTCTCTGCGCCCGAGGCAGCAGAAGATCATCGCCGCGGAGGTGCTCCACCGGGGCGGGTTGGCGATGGATCAACGGTCCATTGACAACGCCATGCTCGAGCATGTTGCCCGCCCCGTGGCGGAGGAATTCAAGGTGTCGGCGGAGGCGATGATGTACCGCCTGGAGGCCCTGGGGCTCTTGCTGCGCAAGGCTGAGCCCATGCTCTTCTGAGCGGGCTTTTTTTTCTTCTTGTCGTTTAGTGTGTAATACACACTGTCGATCCACTCTCTCAACCCGTCGGAGACGAATCCCATGAGCAAGCCGTTTGATCCCCGTAAAATCCTCAAGCACATCCGCAACGACCTGTTGCGCCCCTTCTTCGACCTGCATGGCGGGCTCGAGGGCGTGGCGTGGAACGGGCTCGGCGACACCGACATGGGACCGGTGTTCGCCGCGTGGCAGAAGATGCCCGACGAGAAGCGGGAGGTCGTACAGGTCGTCCTCCAGGACATCAACGAACTCGCCGACGATCGGGGCGTCAAGGTGCTGGTGGAGGAGATCCAGCGGAGCGCCCCCGAGCGCCTCGCCGAATGCCATGCTCTCCCCGGCAAGGCCGACAGGGCCATGTGGACCTACCTCAACGCCCGCACCGCATTCAACTGGGCCGCCCACTTCGCCCGCGCCGACGCGCTGGCTTCTGGCCGTTACTGGATCAAACGCAACACGCTGCCGAAGCAGCCGATCGCCGTGACGGACGCGCACAAGGCGGCGCTTCAGCAAGCGCTGACCGGATTCTACTGGAGCACCCAGATGCGCGGCCGGTTCTGCGTGGTGGAGCACTACCAGCGCACGAACGGGAGCGACTATTTCTTCGCATACCTAGAGGACTACCCCGATGCGCCCGCCGTGTTCGAGAACGACGGCCAGGTCGTGCGCCGCGAGGAGCGCCGGGCGTTTGACAACGTCTTCGTCTTCAATCCCGACGATGGTTCGCTGGAGATGTTCGCGCCGGGGGGGAAGGCCGTGTACGAGCCGCTCCAGAAGGCGTTCTGCAAGGCTGTCATGGGCCTGGACGTTGGCCCGGCCGACCCGCTGCGTCCGGCGTACTCCCTGGACCATCTCCTCAAACCGGGCCGCGCGATGCCCACCGACCCGGGTGACCGCATCGCCGAGGTGAAAATCACCCGCGCCCGGCTGCAGGTGGTGGATCGCCCGGCGGAGTATGTCGAGCTGGGCATCGATCGTCGCGGGGGCGGGGGCCTCGACCGGGCGATCCAGGAGTACCTGAACACGTCGCGGCTCCCGCTTGATCGCCTTCGTGTCAAGCAGATGTCGTTTCAGCTGGTGTTTGCCGGCAATGCGCGGGCGCGCAGCGTGAGCTTTAGCGTGAGCTGCCCGAACTCGTGCGATCTCAAGAGCCGCCCCGACGCGCAGCGCGCCATCGGCGAACGCTGCCTCCGCCTCTGGGAGGTGACCAAGTGAACCACACCCTCTCGATCCTTTGGGCGTGCTTCGACACGACCGAACCCGAGTTCTCTGCCTCCGAGTTGGCATCCTGGCCTGCTGCCGATCGCACGTGGTTGCTTGAGGCGGGAGTTCTCAAGGAGACCAGCGCGGCGACCTTGATCGCATGCCCGTCGTGCGAGGACGGTCACGTCGAAGAGGTGCTGGAACTGCCCGAGTCCGCCCCGCGACGGTTCTTCATCCCGTGCCCCGACGCAGTCAGGGTTGAGATCGATCTCGAGGGTCTCCGCCGGTGGACGGTCGATGTGGACACAGTGGCGGAACTGATCGCGGGTGGACTCGCCCTGACCGGTCCTGTGAAGCCGGTCGAGCCGGGCCGCCTCTGGCGGTTGGGTACGACGCGGATGGGTCAGGCGTCGCGCGAGGTTGTCCTGTTCCGGCAATCGGACGCAGAAGACGGCGCGAGAATTGCCGCGCACATCGGCCAGACCGGCCGGCCGATCGTCCTCTTTGCGGGAGGAGAACCTCCCCCATCTGTATGGCCGGGACTCACGCCGGCATGCGTGGCGCTGTCCCGCGTGCTCTCGCACAACGGCACAGGGCTGCAGGTCGATCCCTTTCTCCTTCACGACCTCGTGAGCCGTGCGGATGATCTGCAGTCTCAGACGCACGCGATCCCTATCGATCCGAAAAGCAGGAAGCTCGTTGTGCGCCGCCAGTTGAAGGCAGAGTTGACATCGCATCTGGAGGACAGCAATCTCGTGGCGGCGTACCGCCAGCACGGCTCGATGCGTGAGGCCGCCACGGCGCTGACCAAGGAGAGAGGCAAGCCGGTCACCAAAGACATGGTCCAGCGCGCGGTCACTCGCGCCGGCGGGGCCAAGGCGGTGCTGAACTCCGAGGACAGCGAGTCGGTCACGCGGACTGTCGCGTCGCACCGACGCGACAAGGGCGGAAGATTCTGAAGATCGTGCAGGTGCCGTGAAAACAGGCCTCTGCGCGTTGTTCGACAACTCATGTGCGCGCCGCGGGATGTTCAGAACCGCGACACCGGCGGGTGGGTCCGAGGGCCACGAGGGCCATAACCCGCCGGTCGCTTCAAGCTCGTGAGTGTCCGTGGCGTGCGCCGCGGCGCGAGGTTGGCACAGGCGGGTGATGACTCCGGCCCCGGAGGTCACCCGTGACCAACGGCGCATCACTGAACGACTCGTACATCCGCACGCTCATCCTGATCAAGGCCCGCCGCCTCTTGGCGTCCCCCGCGTTCCGCGGCGTGGAGCGGGAAGACATCCTGCATGACCTCACGCTGATCCTCGCCACCCGTATCGACCAGTTCGATCCCGCACGAAGTCAGTTTCGCACGTTCGTGTCCCGTGTTCTGGACTCCGCCGCCATCACGCTCTTGCGTGCTCGCCGCCGGGCCAAGCGGGCCGGCGGCCTCAACCTGCGGTCAATCGAGACCCTCCGCGAGCAGGCGTCCACGGACCCGGTGACCGGGTCGGCGGCTCTGCGCGAGGCCGACGCCGCACGCCGGCTTGGGCTCGATGTGCCGTCGCCCGCCGAGGAGTTCATCATCCGCGAGTCGATCCGCGAGATCGTCGCGGCGCTGCCCCCGGATCTGGCCGAGCTCTGCCGCTTCCTCCGGGAGGGCTCCGAGGTGGCAGCAGCGCGCGATCTGGGCATCTCTCGCCGCCAGGTCCGCAACCGCATCGCCGAGTTGCGGAAGCGGTTCGCGGCGGGGGGCTTCGGCGCGGAGTGAGGCGGGCGGACAGCGGCACGCCGGATGGCGTAGGTAGCCGGGGAGAGCCGCCCGAGTGCGGACTCGGGAGCCTCCAATGACCACCGGCGTGTACCGCTTCACATTCGACAAGGGCGTCGCGCTCTCCGACGCGGAGGCGACTTTGTACCTGGCGATGATCGCCGCAGAAGGACTCTTTAGCAGTGCTCTGGTTCGCATGGATGTGAGCTTCGCGGTGGACGAGCCGCGTCGCAGTCTCAGCGTCGATGGGAGCACGCCTGTCGGCTCAGCAGTCGTCCGCATGTTCACCTCGCTCCTGCTGCGTGAGTTCGGCGAGGACGCCTTCACCGTCCGTCGCGTGGAGGCGCCCTCGCCCGGACGGTCAGTAGCGAGCGCGGCGTGACCATCGCCCTGCCCCTCGTCCGCCTCGGCCAGGGCGACTTCGTCCGCGACATCTTTCCCGAGGACCTCGATCCATCTGGAGACCGCATGACCGCCACCAGTTTGATGACCCAGATCAAGAAGGGCCGCAACCCCAAGCCCCGCCGCGTGATGCTGTACGGCACGCACGGCATCGGAAAGTCCACATTCGGCGCTATGGCCGAGAATCCGATCTTCATCCCGACCGAGGACGGACTCGGTGACATCGAGTGCGAGTCGTTCCCGCTCGCCAAGAGCTTGGGCGACGTGATGGCAGCGCTGGAATCGCTGTATTCCGGTGAGCACGGGTACAGGACCGTCGTCATCGACTCGCTCGACTGGCTCGAGCGCCTCATCTGGAACGAGGTCTGCGAAGACGAGCAGGTCGAGAGCATCGAGAAGATCGGGTACGCCAAGGGCTACACGTTCGCCATCGAGAAGTGGCGGATGGTGCTCGGGGCGCTCGACGCCCTCCGCGGCGACCGCGGCATGACCGTGGTCGTCATCGCCCACGCCAAGATCGAGAAGTTCGAGAACCCCGAGACGGTCCCTTACGACCGTTACTCCCCGCGTCTGCACAAGCTGGCCAGCGCGCTGGTGCAGGAGTGGGCCGATGAGGTGCTCTTCGCCACCTACAAGGTGCTCACCGTCAAGGTGGACGAGGGCTTCAACAAGGCCAAGCACAACGGCGTGGGCACCGGCGAGCGGATCATCCGCACCGTCGAGCGGCCGGCGCACGTCGCCAAGAACCGCCTGAACCTGCCCGAGGAACTGCCCCTCGACTACCGCGTCTTCGCCGCGCACGTCGCCGGCACGCGCGGCGATGCCGCTCCGATCCCCACGACCACCCAGACCACCGGCTCCGCGCCCGCCCCGGGCGAGGCCGCGGCCCCCGCATCCGCCACGAACTGAAAGGACTCTGACCAATGGCGAACCTGAACAACTTCGACGCGAACAACGTGGACCCCTCCGTCGCCCTCGACCCGATCCCCGCGGGCAAGTACATCGCCGTCATCACCGAGACGGAGATGAAGCCGACGAAGGCCGGCGGCGGGAAGTACCTCCAGGCCACGTTCCAGGTCATCGACGGCGACTACAAGGGCCGCCTCGTGTGGGCGCGGCTCAACCTGGAGAACAAGAGCGAGATGACGGTGAAGATCGCGCGGGGCGAACTCTCGGCGATCTGCCGTGCCGTCGGGGTGATGCAGCCGCGCGACTCGGTCGAACTGCACAACGTGCCGCTGGAAATCAATGTCGGGCTGAAGAAGCGCGACGACAACGGCGAGTTCACCAACGTCATCAAGGGCTACGCCAAGAAGGGCGG
>DDSG01000184.1 GCA_002343325.1 Phycisphaerales bacterium UBA2396
ACCCCCGACCCCCCGGGTTGAACCCCCGGCCTCCAACCCCCCGCCATGCCTTCCAGCCGCGGCGCCCGCCGACGGCCCGGTCGACCCCGTCCCCTACACCGCCGTTCGCCTCGCCGGGCCCTTCTGGACGCAGCGCATCGCCACCTTCACCAACGCCACACTCAAGGCCAACCGCCACCACTGCGACGTCACAGGCCGCGTCCGCAACTTCGAGAACGCCGCCCGGAAGATCCGCGGCGAGAAGGACGTCGGCGAGTACGAAGGCCTGCTCTTCAACGACTCGGACGTCTACAAGACCGTCGAAGGCTGGGCCTACGCGATCGCCATCGAGCCCAACGCCGAGCGTAAGAAGGCCCTCGACGCCGAGCTCGACGCCCTCATCGCCACCATCGCCGCCGCCCAGCACCCTGACGGCTATATCAACACCTACTACACCCTCAAGGTCGGCATCGACCAGCGCTTCACCCGAGAAGAGTGGGACCACGAAACCTATTGCATGGGCCACCTCATCGAGGCCGGCGTCGCGCACTTTGAGGCCACGGGCAAACGCTCGCTCCTCGACGTGGCGATCAAGGCCGCCGAGTTTCTCGACCGCCTCTATGCCCCCGGCGCCTTCTCCGCGCCCCCGGGACACCAGGAGCTCGAACTCGCCCTCGTCCGCCTCGCCGACACGACCGGCGAGATGAAGTACCTCACGCTCTCCGAGCGACTCCTCGAGATGCGCGGCAAGCCCCATCGCAAGCTCGACGGCAGCATGTACGGCCCGTGGGGCGACTACGCCCAGGACCACAAGCCCGTCGCCGAGCAATTCGAAGCCGCCGGCCACGCCGTCCGCGCCGCCTACATGTACTCCGCCATGGCCGACCACGCTCGCCTCGGCAAAAAGGACTACATCCCAGCCCTCGACGCCCTCTGGCAGGACGTCACCCAACGCCGCGTCTTCGTCACCGGCGGCATCGGCCCCAGCGGGCACAACGAGGGCTTCACCGTCCCCTACGACATTCCCACCTCCTCCGCCTACCAGGAGACCTGCGCTTCCATCGCCCTGTGCATGTGGGCCCACCGCATGTTCCTCCTCCACGGCGACGCCCGCTACATGGATCAGTTCGAACGGACCCTCTACAACGCCGCCCTCGCGGGAGTCTCCACCTCCGGCGACCGCTTCTTCTACGTCAACCCCCTCGCCACACGCGGGGGCCACCAACGCTCCGAGTGGTTCGCCTGCGCCTGCTGCCCGCCCAACGTGCTCCGTTTCTTCGCCAGCCTCAGCGGGTACGTCTACGCCGTTCGCGGCAGCACCGTCTATGTCAACCTCTTTGCCGCCAACCGCGCCATCCTCGACGTCAACGGCGGCAAGGTCGAGATCGAGATGGGCACCGGCTACCCCTTCGACAGCGAAACCCGCATCGTCGTCCGCAACACCTCGCCCAAGGACATCGACGTCGCCGTTCGCAGGGCCCACGGCCTGACCTTCGGCGCCGACAGCGGCGACGGCTACGGCCGGGTCACCGTTGCCGCGGGTCAATCCGCCTCGATCGACTTTGAGATCCCGCTCATCCCCCGCCGTGTCTACGCCGACCCGCGCGTCAAGCAGCTCGTCGGCCGCGCCGCAATCATGCGCGGCCCACTCGTCTACGCCGCCGAAGGTGTCGATAACGACGGCGTCGTCCACAATCTTGTCCTGCCCCCCAACGCACAGTTCGAAGAAGAACGCGCCCCTTTCGGCGTCACCATCGTCCATGCCGACGGGCTCCGCGCCATCGCCGGCCCCGAAGGCTCCGGCGAAGCTCTCTATCGCGATGGTCCGTCGACCGAGCCCGCTCGCATCTCCATGAGGCCTTACTTCCTCTGGAACAACCGAGGCCTCGGCGAGATGAAAGTCTGGATGCCCGAAAGCGTCCAGGTCATCGACGCCCTCCCCATCCCCGGCATCAAACCCTCCGCCTCACGCATCGGCCACGGCGACGGCCTGCCCGCCCTCTTCGACCGCGTCTCGGGACAGGCCAGCGACGACCACGACGTCCCCCGTTTCACCTTCTGGCCCGCCAAGGGCGACGGCACGCCCGCCTCCGAACAATGGATCCGCTACGACTTCGAGACCCCGCGCACGCTCTCACGAGCCGGCGTCTATTGGTTTGACGACACCGGCCGCGGCGAATGCCGTATTCCAGAGGCCTACACCATCGAGTATCTCGACGGCGACGCGTGGAAGCCCGTTCCCAACGCCAAGGGGCTCGGCGTCGAGAAGAACGCCACCAATACCACCATCTTTGACCCAGTCACAACCTCGGCGATGCGACTGCGTATCACCCTGCCCAAGGGATTCTCCACCGGAATCCTCGAGTGGTCCGTCAGCAGCGGACGGCCCTGAACTCGCCTCCGCGCCGCACGCTTGTCCCGAGCGAGCCGCCCCTTACCCGTTCGTGCCGGGCTGCGGTGCCGCCTGCGCGTTCGCACGCCCGAGGTACCGCGCCGGGATCAGCTCGACCTGGCTCTTGGGCTTGGCCGCGATCCCAACCGCGTTCGCCAGCCAGGCGAACACGTTCTTCACCACCGCCTCGGGCATCAGCCGCTCATCAAAGACGATGAACGTGGCGTTGAGCTGCTCCTCGTTCACGTCGAAGATCTCCGCGATCGCCATCGGCGACTGCTTCGTCGGGTCCGTCCCGGTGTTCTCCACCAGCACGATCCGCTTCGAGCCCGCCGTGTCGATCAGCTTCCCGACGTGATACTCCTTCGGCGGCTCGGCCGTCGCCGTCGTCGGCGGCGCGATCTTCTCCACGATGTCCACCGCCGTCAGCGTCGACTTGCCCACCTCCGACACAAACCGCCCGAACGCGTTGAGGTGCCCCGGCACATCCGAATCCGGCAGCTTCGACCGGTCATAAATCACCAGCGTCGCCAACGCCCCCTGCGGCAGCAGGTGCGCGTTGAACAAGGCATACGCCAGCCCGGGCTGATTCGCCCCTTCCATCACCCGAACGTGGGATTGAAGGGCGCTCGGCGTCTGGGTGAACGTGCTCAGGGCAACCTGCTTATCCATGGGCTCTGCTCCGGTCCGGTGAACTCATCGGCCCGCGCAGGCCTTTGGAATCTCATCCTATTCGGAACCTTAACCGGCTTCCTGCGTAGTGTACACTAACTCAGTGTTAGTACACACTAGATTGGAGCCACCATGATCGTGCAACGCGTTCAATTCCGACAGGTTCAGCGTCTCGGGTTCGCCCTTATCGCCCTGGGAATGCTCATCGCCGGCGTCGTCTTCGCCGGCGGGTGCGCTTCCCCGCAGGCGCCGGCACGCGAGGCCGACTGGAAGGCCAGGGCCATGCGCGCCGCCCACGCCGCCGACGAAGGCCGACCGCGCGAGTCGGCCGACCTCCTGGTTCAGCTCTGGAAAGAGAAGGCCGTCTCGCCCCAGCCAGAGGGGGGCATCCCGCCCGGCTCGCTCGCCTTCGGCACGGCGGTCGTGATGAAGAACGAGCAGGTCGCCCCGCTGCTCGGCCCGCCGCTGCGTGCCCAGCTCGCCGACCTCGAGGCCACCATCATCGCCGGCAAGGCCGACGAGCATCAGACCGAGGTCTGGTACGACCTTGTGGGAGCGCTCGACGAGACGTCCTCGATCGTCCGTGTGGTCGAGGCCGGCCGGACCGACCGCCGCATCATCAAGCCCCTGCTCTCGCCGTCCAACCAGCGGCGGGCCTTGCAGAACGTGCTCACCCGCATGGGCCGCGAGGAGACCGCCAAGGTCCTCGATCTCACCGATGGGGAGTCCTTCGCGGAAGGAGTGGGGGACGTTCTCAGGTTCACGAGCAAGCTCACGCCGGGCCTTCTCGCCACGTACTAGCGCTTTCGGCCCGGCTTCCAGGAAAGGAACACCACCATGATGACCAGCACCACACCATCACGCCTCTTCCCGCGCACGGCGGCGCTCGCCGCACTCTCCCTCGCCTTCATCGCCGGCGGATGCTCCGCTTCGCAGGCCGAGCGGGACCGCGCCCAGAGAACGGTCGAGGTCGCCCGCCGCGCCATCCAGGATTCGAAGGCATCGAACCACGCCCAGGCCGCCCGCGGGTTTGCCGAGCTCTGGGCCGATGCCTGCTCACCTCAAGGCCCGGCGAGCGAGAGCTCGGGCACGTACGTGCTCGCGCAGCACCCGGAACTGCGGGCGTCGTTCCGCAGCGACGAAGGCCGGCCTGTCGCGATGGAGCTTCTCACCGGTCTTGCCGCCCGGGCCGCGACGCCCGACGCGGACCGTCGCCTCGCCGCGGGCGTCGCCCGGCTCGCCGCGATCCTGAATGAGCCTGGCATGGTGGCCGAAGTCGTCGAGGCCCGCGAACGTGCCGGGCTGGGCATGTCGCCCGTCCGCCCGCTCATCGGCATCCTGATCGCCGGCGGCAGGACCGATCTGGCGACGAAGATCGAACCTTCGGCGGCCCGTCGCGTCGCCGAGGGCGTGGGCGAAGGCGTCGCCACAGCCGGGCTCGTGATCGTCTCCGCGCCCGTCTCGATCCCGCTGGCGATCATCGCGACCAGCGGGCAGACCGACTTCCCTCACCACAACCCCGCATGGATCGACCCCGTGCGCCGCGAAGACTGGTGAGGATCGATTCCGCCGGGCGTTGCTCAAACGAGCAGCGTCGCCGGCTTCTCGAGATATCCCTTGACCGTGTTGAGGTACGCCGCGGCCATCGCCCCGTCGATGATCCGGTGGTCGCTCGACATCGTCATCGACATCACCCAGCCCGGCACGACCTGGTTGTTGCGGACGACTGGCTTCTGGATCGCCGCGCCCACCGCGAGGATCGCCGCGTTGGGCGGGTTGATGATTGCCGTGAAGTGGTCGACCCCGAACATCCCGAGATTGCTGATGGTGAAGGTCGAGTCCGACATCTCGTCGAGCGTCAGCCCCTTCGTGCGGGCCTTGTCGGAGAGCGACTTGGACGTCGCCGAGATCTGCCGCAGCCCGATCTGATCCGCCTGCCGAACCGTCGCGACGACGAGCCCGCCGCCCTTGGACTCGTCCAGGGCGATCGCCACCCCGATGTTCACGTCGCCCAGGAGCTCGATGTTCTCCTGCCCGGCCGGGCCGACCCAGCGGCTGTTGACGAACGGGTGCTTGTGCATCGCCAGAGCGCACGCCCGCACGAGGAAGTCATTGACGGAGAGCTTCACGCCCTGATCGCCGAGCTGCTCGTTGAGCTGCTTGCGCAGGTCCATGAGCGAGTCCATCGCGACCTCGACCGTGACCTGGTAGTGGGGCACTGTTGTCTTCGATTCGACCAGCCGACGCGCGATCGTCCGCCGCATGTTGTTCAGCGGCACCACCTGACCCTTGAGAGACGAACCCGCCGGGGGCAGGCTGATCGAAGGTGTCTTGGCCGGGGCGGCCGCCGCACCCAAGGCCGAACGGACCGCCGAGCCTCCCGCCAGCGCCGCCTCGACGTCCTTGCGAACGATGCGCCCGCTGGGCCCAGTGCCGTGAATGCCCGCGAGGCTCACGCCGGATTCGGCCGCGATCTTTTTCGCCAGGGGTGATGCGAAAATGCGTCCGCCGTCGTGATGACCGTTGCTCGAACCCACGGCCGGCGCGTCGAGCACGGCTGTGCCCGCCTTGCTCCCAACACTCGACGTCGTCGCGTTCGCGGCCGCCGCGGCGGCCTTGGGAGCCGAAGCCGCCGTGACCGCCCCGCCTCCCGCGGCGTACTTGGCCTTCACCGCCGCTGCGTCTTCGCCCGCCGTCGCGATCACCGCGATCAGCGTGCCCACGGGCACCTGCTTGCCCTCGGGCGCCGCCAGGTACGCCAACACGCCCTCGTCATACACGGGCAACTCCATCGTCGCCTTGTCCGTCTCGATGTCGGCGACCACTTCGCCGCTCTTGACCTTCGAGCCTTCCTTCACCGCCCAGCGCACGATCGTGCCGGCCTGCATGGTGTCGGACAAACGGGGCATCGTCACTTCGATCGACATGTGTGCTTCCTGATGGACATCCGAATCAATCGACGAGGTCTACCGCCACACTCCGAGGGGCCTTCGATTACCGCCCGACCGCACGCTTCACAGCCTTCACGATCTTCCCCTTGTTCGGCAGGTACTCCGCCTCCAGGTTCTTCGCGTAAGGCGTCGGCACGTCCTCCGTGTTCACACGCAGCGGCTGATGATCCAGATAGTCGAACGCACGCTCGATCACCTGCGTCACCACCTCGCTCGCCACGCTCGCGAAAGGCCAGCACTGGTCCACCACCACGATCCGCCCCGTCTTCTGAACGCTCCGGATGATCGAACCAATATCCAGCGGGCGGATCGTCCGCATGTCCAGCACGTCGCAGTCGATCCCCTCCGCACGCAGTTCCGCGTCGGCTTCGAGGCAGAAATTCACCGGCCGGCCGAACGACACCAGCGTGCAGTCCTTGCCCTCACGACGCAGGTGCGCCTGCCCGAAGGGGATGTAGTACTCCTCCGCCGGCACGTGCGCCTTGTCCCCCAGCATCCGCTCGCTCTCGAGGAAGAACACCGGGTCGTAGTCCCGGATCGCCGTCTTGAGAAGCCCCTTCGCGTCGTACGGGTTGCTCGGGATCACGATCTTCACGCCCGGCACGTTCGCGTACAGCCCCTCCACACACCACGAGTGCGTCGAGCCGAGCTGCCCGCCCGCACCGTCGTTCCCGCGGAACACCACCGGGCAACCCCACTGCCCGCCGCTCATGTACAGCATCTTCGGCACGTTGTTCAGAATCTGGTCCGCAGCCACCAGGCTGAACGACCACGACATGAACTCGATGATCGGCTTGAGCCCGTACATCGCCGCGCCCACCGCCAGCCCCGCGAACCCGTTCTCCGAGATCGGGCTGTCGATGATCCGCTTGGGGCCGAACTCGTCCAGCATCCCCTGGCTCACCTTGTACGCGCCGTTGTACTGCGCCACTTCCTCGCCCAGGAGGAAGATCCGCTTGTCCCGACGCATCTCCTCGCTCACCGCCTCTCGCAGCGCCTCGCGGAACTGAATCACGCGCTGCTGGCTCTCGGGAACCTCAAACGGCGGCAGCGGCTTCGAAAAATCCGGCAGCGGCAACTTCGTCCGCGGCAGAATCGCGTCGGCGTGGGGCGAAAGAACGGCGGTCGCGCTGGCCATGCGGGTCCTCGGCTCATCAACACCAACACCCTCGGCCGCACAGGCGGTCGGGGGACGTTCGGCAATGCAACACCTCGATGGTAGGTCGCCAATTCCCGCCACGCCCGATCCGCCGGCACGCTCCCCGCCCTCGTCCGCTCGCCGCAAAGCCCCCCGAGATCGGCAGATACACCCGCTTTCTGTGTTTCTTCCGACCCGGCCAAGGCCACCCCATGCCGAGCACGCGTTGGAGGGGAAGGCCGCCCGCGCGCGGTGGCCAGGATCCATCGGGAGCTCCACCATGATCGTTCGTCACCCGTCATCGTCGCTGTCCCAGGCTCTTGCCCTCGTTCTGGCCGCCGGCGCCCTCGCCGGCACCGCCTCTGCCCAGACCGAACGCCGATGGCGCAACCCCGCCAACGGCGATTGGGGGACCGTCTCCAACTGGGTCAGCAACCTGCCCCCTTCCAGCTTCGAAACCGCCTACTTCGGCCTCAACGCCAGCGCCACCACCTACACCGTCACCTCCGCCGTCAATCGCACCACCGCAGGCTTCAACGTCAACAACCAGCGCCCAACCTTCTTCTTCGGCAGCGCCGGCTCGCCCGCCACCTACACCGTGAACAGCTTCGTCACCATCGGCGGCACCAACTCGCCCGCCGCCACACTCGCTCGGGGCAACGTCGTCGCGCCCGCCAACGTCATGGTCGGCCGAAACGCCGGTCAGCCCGGAACGCTCACGATCTCCGGGCCCGAGTCCTTCTGGTCCGGCATCGACACCATCGAACAAGCCGCCGCGGGCGAGGTGAACGTCATCAACGGCGGAACCCTGGCCTCCAGCAGGCCTCTCTTCCTCGGGTTTGCCACTGGGGCCTCCGGCCTCCTCCGCGTCGACGGCGCCAACGGCCCATCTCGCGCTCAGATCCTCGGCAACGGCTTTGTCGTCCTCGGAACCGACGGCACCGGGCGCATCGAACTCCTCAACGGCGGGCAGATGTCCGTCAATAACGAACAGTTCTACGTCGGCGATCGCGGCAACGCCAGCCTCCTCATCTCTGGCGCGGGAAGTTCGCTCACCCTCCCATTCCAGCTCCGTTTGGCAGAAAACGCTCCCTCCGTCGCCACCGCCACCGTCCAGGCCGGCGGCTCCATCACGGCCCAGGGTGTCGAAATCGGCCAGCGAGGCCAGGCCACCCTCATCGTCAAGGATGCCGGCTCTCAGGTCGTCACCAACTTCTCCGGCATCGGGCTCAACGGCAACGGAACCCTTGAGATCCGGGATGGCGCCCTCTACCGCGTCACCTCCGGAGAACTTAACGTCGGCCGAAGCAACGGAGCCACGGGCTCCGTCCTCATCAGCGGCCCGGGCAGCGAACTCGACTTCCAAGGCTGGGTCCGCGTCGGCGACAATGGCGGTGCGAACGGCGTCCTGACTATTGAGAACGGCGCCACGCCAACCCTCGGCAACCCCCTCATGATCGGCCACCAGCCCGGCAGTAACGGCAGCCTCGTGGTTCGTGGTGCCGGCACCGTCTTGAACTCAACGGGTGCGGTCATCGTCGGACAGGCTGGGGTCGGGTCCTTCGAGGCCTCTGACTTTGGTGGCGTCATCGCGAACGCCATTGTGGTCGGACCTCAGTCGACCGCGACCTTCCGGTCGGGCGCGTTCGGCGAGTGCACGGGCGTGTTCATTATCGCAGGAACAGGCTCAGAAGCCGTCATCGACGGCCCCGACTCGATTGTCTTCGCACAGAGCCGCGTCGAACCAGGATTCAACAATCCCGGCAGCGAGGGCATTCTCACCCTGCGCAACGGGGGCCGTATCGTCTCAACCGACTACATCAACCATGGTCGCTTCGGTACGGTTCGCGGGACAGGCTTTGTTGATGGACAATGGAGCGCTCAGGGGATCGTCTCGCCTGGCGAGAATGGACCTGGAGTCCTTATCGCAGAACAGAACCTCCTTTTCCTAGCAACTGCCCGCACCATCCTCGACATCGCCGGCCCAACCCCGGGCTCGCAGCACGACCTCCTCGCCGTTGCCGGCAACGCCTCTCTCAACGGCACCATCGAAATCTCCGCCGCCCCGGGCTTCGATCCCCCCGTCGGCTCCACCTACGACGTCATGACCTACTCCAGCCGTTCGGGCCCGGGTTTCGCCTCCGTCGTCTCCGCCGCCCTCCCCGCCGGCAAGGCCTTCCTCGTCAACACACTCCCCGACCGCGTCCGCGTCGAAGTCGGCGGCGTCCAGTCCATCACGCCTTCCGCCGCCTCCGTGTCCACCTACACCGGCTTCACCCCGGTCGTCCGACTCTCCGCCAGTGTTCTCGGCTCCGGCGGCACTTCCACCATCGACGCCACGTCCACCGCCGAGTACATCGTCGATGACCCGCAGATCCTCCAGGTCACCTCACCCGGCAATCTTCGTGCTCTCGCCGCCGGCTCCACAAACCTCCGCATCCGTTTCGCCGGCCTCGAAGCCGTCGTCCCCGTCACTGTCAACGCCGTCAACCTTCCGCCCACGCTCAGCCCGGGGCTTGACGGCACGTGGTACGACCTCTCCTTCCCCAAGTTCAGCAACCTCACGCCCTATCGCACCATCTTCCCCTCAAAGGTCGGGTTCGACGGCGCCGACCGATTCGAAGCCGTCGGCATTGTCTTCACGGGTCTCGTCAATGTCCCCGCCGCCGGTGATTACCGCTTTGTGCTCGGCTCAGACGACGGCTCTCGCCTCTTTGTGAACGGCCAACGCGTCATCAACAACGACGGCATCCACGGCGGCCGAGACTACGAGGCCGTCCTCTCCCTCCCCGCAGGCCCCGCCGATATCCGCGTCGAGTACTACGAACGCGGCGGCGGCGAAGGCGTCCGACTCCGCTGGGAGCGGCTCGGCGGCTTCTCCCTCCGCGACGTCGAAGGCGTCGACTGGGCCGGCAACGCCGTCTCCGCCGCGTACTACGCCCTCGCCTTCCCCAACCTCAACACGCTCACGCTCAACTGGGATGACTTCGTCCCCTCCGAGCAGACCGTCTACTCCGCCTTCAGCGACGGCGACCCCAACACACGCCCAAGCTTCGGTTTCCCTCGCTCCGAAAGCGGAACCACCGTCGGCATACGCACCTCCGGCTTCTTCTTCGCGCCCGAGTCCGGGCCCATCACCTTCAACATGCAGGCCGACGACGCCGCGCAGATGCGCATCAACGGCTCCATCATCCTCCAGTCCCCACTCCGCAACTTCAATCAGGCCGTCTCTCAGACCATCAACCTCCCCGCCGGCTTCCACGCCATCGAAGTCGACGCCCACAACGAAGGCGGCTTCTGGGGGCTCCTCATCTCCGCCAACGGCTCTGGATTCGTGAACCAGATCCTCGACCAGGCCTCGCTCTTCCGCGGCGAGATCCCGCCGCCCTGCCCCGCAGACTTCGACTCAGACGGCTTCGTCGACTTCTTCGACTTTGACTTCTACGTCGCCTGCTTCGAAGACGCCAACGCCTGCCCGCCCGGCAAGTCCGCCGACTTCGACGCCGACGGCTTTGTCGACTTCTTCGACTTCGACGCCTTCGTCGCCGCCTTCGAACTGGGCTGCTAAGCCCCCAACACTCGGCTCCTCTGGTTGCTCCCACCTGGAGCGGGCCCCCCGTCGTTCATTCGGCGGGGTGTCCTTTCTCGCGCCGCTCCGACATTCGCCCGGCTTGGATCTCGTGCCGCACGAACGAAGCCGTCGCGATCGACGACGCCATGTACGGGTCCGTCGGGTCCGCGTCGAACATCGGCTTGATCCGCGCGATCAGCGAATCGATCTCGATCAGCGCCTCCTCGCGCCGGCCAAGATCATGCAACGCCAGCGCCACGTTGTGCCAGGCCGCCGCGTGGACATGCTCATAGAGCCGATGCCCCGGCGCGAGCGTCATCACCCGCCTCATGATCCCCAGCGCCTCCAGGTTCTCCGCCAGCAGCTCGTCGGCAGGCCGACTCCGTTCCGTCCGGTCCAGCAGAGCGTCCGCCAGATTGTGCAGCGCCGAAACCGACTCGGGCTCACGCGAGACGATCCACCGCGCGAGCCTCAGCCGCTCGGCACGCAGCGCCGCCGCCCGGTCCACGGGCGTGCCCTCCTGCACGGCCATCCGCTCCAGGCTCCAGCAGTAGTCGTTCGCGACACCAGTGTCCTCGGGCCGGGCCCGCACCAGCTCCTCCAGCATCCGATGCGCACGCCCGTGCCACGCCCGCTGGCTCTCATAGTCTCCGAGCGCCAGGTAGCAGTCCCCGACGCGCACCGTCTGGGCCGCAACCTCGCGGGCGTCGAACCCAAGCCCCTTCGTGCCCGATTCCAACAGGTCCGTCAGAATCGCCAGGGACTCTCGGTGCGCGTCGAGGGCCTCGCCCGCCCGCGACATTTCCAGCAGCAGCTCGCCCCGACGATACTGCACCACCGCGAGGAACTCGCGCAGCTTCACGTTCTCGGGCCGACGCGCCAGATCCGCCACAAGCCGCGCACGCGTCCGCTCCAGCAGCGACCACCGCAGCGCCTGATTTCCCGGCCGGCTCGAGATGTGCTCCATCACCTCCCGCAGCAGGTACGCGTACTCATCCAGCCCCCGCTCGCTCGCCCGCTTCTCCGCTCGCTGCGCCATCGCCAGCCCGCCCGCCACCGCGATGCTCGCGCCCCCCGCAAGCACCACCGCCGCCGCCCACCCGCGATTCCGCATCGCCCACAGCCCAACACGCCGCACGAAGCCCGCCGGCCTCGCCTCGATCGGCACCCGCATCAGCCACCGCGTCAGGTCCGCCGCCAGCGCATCCGCCGACTCGTACCGCCGATCCGGATCCCGCTCCAGACACTTCCCCACCATCGTGTCCACGTCCCGGGGCACACCCGCCGCCACCGACCGCACTCGTTCAGCCTCTTCCTCGCGCCTCAGCCTCAATTGCTCGTCCAGCGGGCGCGTCCGGCCGGATTCGCCGCCGTGCGGCGTCCGCCCGGTGAGCAACTCAAACAGCACCACGCCCAGGCTGTACACGTCCGAACGCGTGTCCGCCTCCGCCCCGCGACCCGACGCCTGCTCGGGCGACATGTACGCCACCGTGCCCAGCAGCAGCCCCGTGTGCGTCACGCGCGTCACGTCCGACTCCCCCTGAAGCCGCGCGATCCCGAAATCCAGAACCTTCGCCACACCCTCCGGCGTCACCAGGATGTTCGCCGGCTTCAGATCCCGATGGATGATCCCCCGCTGGTGCGCCGCGTGAACCGCCCTCGCCACCTCGGCCATCACTCGAACCCGCTCCCCGAGCGATGCCGCCGCCAACGCCCGCGTGATCGGCTGCCCATCCACATACTCAATCGCCAGATACAGCCGCCCGTCGCTCGTCGAGCCCGCGTCAAAGACCCGCGCGATCCCCGGATGCACCAGCCGCCCCAGCGCCATCGCCTCCTGCCGAAACCGCGCCCGCGCCGACCTCGACCGAACCGCCGTCGTCATCACCTTGAGCGCCACCCGAGCCCCGGTCCCTATGTGCCTCGCCTCGTGCACCACCGACGAGCCCCCGTCGCCGATCACCCGGCCCACCACATACGCCCCGACCGTCTCGCCGTCCCGCAGCATCCCGGGCGGGTCCCCGTCGTCGCCCGCCGTCTCGCGCAGCGCCGCCTGCAACGCCGCGGCATCCCGGTCCAGCGGCAGCGCCCTTTCGTCCGCCGACAGCAGCGACAGCACCTCCCGCCGAAGCCCCGCGTCTCCCCCGCACAGCGACTCCACCGCCGACGCTCGCTCCGCTCCGCGCAGCCCGACCGCCTCCGCGAACACACGCTGGATCCGTTCCTCGCGCGTCATGGCTCCTGCCCCGTCAATTCCCGCGTCAGCCACGCCCGCGCGAAGCGCCAATCACTCTCCACCGTCGCCACGCTCAGCCCCATCAGCCCCGCCGTGTCCTCCACGCTCAGCCCGCCGAAGTACCGCAGCTCCACCACCCGCGCCGGCCTCGGGTACAGCCGCTCCAGCTTGCTCAGCGAGTCGTCCAGCTCCAGCACATCCACAGCGCCACCCGGCACGCGCGCCGAAGCCTCCGCCACGTCCGCGATCGTCACCCCGCACCTGGCGCCCCCGCCTCGCTTCTTCGCCGATCGCCGACGCGCATGGTCCACCAGCACCCGACGCATCGCCGTCGACGCCACCAGCATGAAGTGCGTCCTGCTCTTGAACCGCCCCTTCCCGGTCAGACGCGCATACGCCTCGTGGACCACCGCCGTCGGCTGCAGCGTGTGCCCCGCCCACTCCCGACGGAAATACCCCGCCGCGACCGCCTTGAGGTCCGCGTACACCTCCGCCAGAAAATCCGAAGCCTCGCCGTCGGCCTTCAAGGGCACCTCCCGCGCGCAGCATACCACACGCCGGCCCGCTCTCCAAGCCCGACATCCTTCGCCCAGACTCAGCCCAGTTCCGGCCTTCTCCGCTTACGCCAGCGGCGTCCGACCCGGCACCGCAACCGCCGGCACAGGCATCGGCTGATCAAACGAATACGACGGCGGCGTCAGATCCAGCGTGCTGTTCAACGCCTGCTCCCACGTCACTTCCTTCCCCGTGTAGCACGCCATCCGCCCCATGATCGCCGTCAGCGTGCTCTTCGCCACTCGCTCCGCCTCGTTCAGCGCCTTGCCCTCCCGGATCGCCTTGTACAGGTTCTCGTGCTCCGTCACGTACGGGTTGTTGTTCTTCGAGCGATCATGCTTCCACGGCTTGCTCCCCGTGATCTCCGCGAACCCGCTCGTCGTGTTCAGAATCCCCTCCGACCCCAGCGCCTGCTCCGCCACCTTGTTCGCGCAGCCCTCGATCTGCCGGCACTGGCTGTTCACGTACACCCCGCCCGCGTACTCGTACTGCACCGCGAAGTGATCGAAAATGTGCCCATATTCCGGCTGCTTCCGCACCTCACGCCCGCCAAGACCAACCGCCTTCAGCGGATAGCTCCCGATCGCCCAGTTGCACACGTCCAGGTTGTGCACGTGCTGCTCGACGATGTGATCACCGCTCAGCCACGTGAAGTACAGCCAGTTGCGCACCTGCCATTCCATGTCCGACCACGCCGGCTCCTGCTTCTTCACCCACAGCGGCCCTTGGTTCCACCAGCATTGCGCCGCGATGATCTTCCCGATCTGCCCTTCCTCACGGATCCGCCGCATCGCCTCCAGGTAGCAGTTCTCGTGCCGACGCTGCGTCCCCGTCACCACGCGAAGCCCCTTCGCGTCCGCCACAACCGCCGCCGCCAGCACCTTCCGCACGCCCGCCGGATCGACCGCCACCGGCTTCTCGAAGAACACGTGCTTCCCCGCCTTCACCGCCGCCTCAAAGTGCATCGGGCGGAAGTGGGGGGCCGTCGCCAGGATCACCGTGTCCACGCCCGACGCCAGCACCTTCTCGTACGCGTCCCACCCGCTGTACGCACGCTCCGCCGTCACCGTCACCCGGTCGGCCACGTCCGTCTGACCCTTCAGTTCATTCAGGCAGCCGGTCACCCGATCCTTGAACAGATCCCCGATCGCCCAGATCTCCGTCTCCGCCGTCGCGTGCAGCGCGTCCACCGCCGCACCCGTCCCGCGCCCGCCGCACCCGATCACACCGACCTTCAGCCGCGCCGCGTTCCCACGCCCCGACGAGCCCCACGCCGTCGACGCGATCGTCCCCAGCGTCGCCGCCGCCGACAACGCCGCCGCTCCCTGAATAAAAGTACGACGAGACGTGCTCACGGAATCCGTCGGCTGCATGCTGTGTCCTTTCCTCGTGCCCACCCCGCCACGCGCGCAGAATACCCCCTCCCCACCCACGCCGCAATCTCCTCTGACCACAGGCCTCAACCGGGGGACGCTTCCCCGACCGCCCCTGTGTTCCCACACGCCGCGTCCATCGCCCGCCGAAGCAGCGTCGCCTCGTCCCGGCTCAGCCTCGTTCCCCCGTTCACACGGCACGCGCTGTGAAGCTGCCCCACGCCCGCCCCGCGCAGAAACTCCGCCGCATTCCCAGACCTCACCCCGCCGCACGGCAGCACCTCGATCCGCCCCTCCGCACGCTCCACGAACGACCTCAGCCGCCTCAGCCGCATCCCCAGCGACGCACCCGACATCACGTCCGGCGTCGCCTGCTCAAGCCCCAGCGCCGCCGCCGTCGCCCGCACGTCAAACCCCGCCGACAGCACCCGCGTCACCCCACGATCCATCAGCGCTTCAAGGCTCCCCTCCGGGTCCACGCACAGATCAAACGCCCGATGAAAGCACGTCTGCCGCCCGTGCGACACCTCCACCAGCATCGCCACCGCCCCGCGATCGATATGCCCCGCCGGCGTCAGCATCCCGAACACGATCCCGTCCGCCCCCGCCTCCAGCACCGTCTCCGCATCCCGCATCATGAACGCCACCGACTTGGGCGTCGCCACAAACCCGCCCGCATCAGGCCGAACCATCGCCATCACCGGCACCCGCACCGCGCCCTTCACCTCACGCACAAGCTCCGCACCCGGCGTCAGCCCGTGCTGATCCAGACGCGACACCAGCTCCAGCCGATCCGCCCCGGCCTCCTCCGCCGCGATCGCATCCGCCAGGCAATCCACCGCAATCTCAAGCAACGCACGCATGGGCCGATGGTACACCCGCCAGGTGCACAGTCACGCGGCTCGACCGTGTCGATCGCGCCGCGGCACGCGGGCTCCTTCAGCCGAAAAGCGAGTACACGAGCAGCGCGGCCGAAAGGACACACAACACGATGGCCGACACTTGCACAGTGATGACCGTGTGCCTGAGCTTCGTCCATAGATTCGGGTAGCGAGATCGCCATGCCGCCACCAACTCGCCGTAACCCTTCGGGAGCGAACCATTGGTTCGCGACGACTTGAAGTCACGATGCCATTGCCAAGCGCAATGCGAGAGCTCGATTGGCTGACGCTTCGGGTAGGTCCCGTGCGCGAAGCGCAGGCACTCCTCCACGTTCTGCTGCCATATCTGCGTCAGCGGAAACCCCAGCGATCGAAACACGATCGTCGAGTGAATGCACGCCGACACATAGATGTCGTACGCGGCACTGAGCCGTGATCGAAACAGCCTGCCCAGGAAAATCGCGGAAAGAAACACGCCGCCCGCCAGGAGAAAGTAAATCGCCGCGATCTGCCGGTCGCTCGGTTGCTCAACCCCTTTTAGTGTCGAAAGACCTTGGTTGAGCAGCACGCCCGCCGCCGTGAACGTCGCGATGACCAGCGTCGTAAACGCGCCCATCTCGTCCCGAAAGTCCGATCGCGTGCGATAAATCTGCTCGAGAGAACTCGACGCGACGCCTTCGAACGCCGAACCCTGGCCCGGCTTCGCAAGACTGCGAGCGGCCGCACGCACCTCCTCTTCGAACCAGTGCGGCACGCTCCCGACGAGATTGTCCGGTGTCTCCGTACGTTGGCCTGACATGGGCGATCCCCTTTGTGAAGAGACCGACAAAGGCCGTGCGTTCCCTTACGCCACACTCCCCAGATACGCCGCCAGGATGTCACGCGCCGCCGCAAGGTCCGTCAGGTCGATCATCTCCGTCACCGTGTGGATGTACCGCGTCCCCACCACGATGCCGACCGCCCGTGCGCCCGCCGCGGCCTGCTGCGCCGCCGCTCCGTCCTGTCCGCCCGCCGCCAGGATCGTCCGCTGGTACGGGATCTTGTGCTTGATCGCCAGCGCCTCCACCTCGCCCACCAGCTTGTAGTCCGAGATGAACGAGCTGTCCTTAAGGTGCAGCCCGAAGCCCTTCCCGTGCTTGGTCACCGCCTCCTCACCGGGCACGCCCGGCGTGTCGCAGCTCAGCGTCACGTCGATCCCAAAGCCGATGTCAGGCAGCACCGCGTGGCTCGCCGTCTTCGCCCCGCGCAGGCCCACTTCCTCCTGCGTCGTAAACGCCACCACGACCTCGCAGTTGTGCTCCCCGCCCTCCCCCGCCAGCTTCCGCACCGCCTCGATCCCAAGCCAGCACGCCACTCGGTTGTCCAGTGCCTTGCTCACGAACTTCCCGCCCATCTGCAGCGCGGGCTCGTGCATCACCACATAGTCCCCGATCTTCACCCGCTTCTTCACCTCGTCCGCCGAAAGGCCGAGGTCCACGTAAAACTCCTTCACCTCCGGCACCCGCTCGCGGTCCTTGGGCGACGAGATATGGATCGGCCTCCCGCCCGGATTCATCACCCCCGGCAGGTCGCCCCCCTCCGTCACCACCATCACGCGCCGCGAGAACAGGTTCCGCGTGTCAAACCCGCCCGCCGGGTTCATCCACAGGAACCCCTTGTCGTCGATCGACGACACATAAAACCCGATCTCGTCCATGTGGCACAGCAGCATCACCCGCGTCGCACGCTTCTCCGCCTGCGCACGCGGCTCGGCGCTCTTCATCCCCTTGTGCCGCTTCCCGGGCCTCGCGTGCCGCCGACAGATCAGGTTCCCCATTGCGTCCGACTCCACCACGTCGAACAACCCCGCCACCTCACGCTCGATCAGCTCGCGCACCCGCTCCTCGCGCCCCGGCACGCCCGGCGTCTCGCACAAACGCTTCAAGAGCTCCGTGTTCACCGACGATCCCGGACCCTTCGATCCCGAAGCCTTCGACCCAGAACCCTTCGCATTCGCCGCTTTCTTCGCCATGGAGCGTTCCTTTCCTTCGTGAAGTCCCACAGTGTACCGCCCTCTCCACCCCGCCGACGTACCCTCCCGCATGACCCACCGCAGCCCCCTCCACGCCCTCCACGAACAGGCCGAGGCGCTCGTCGCCGCCTACGGGCCCCCCGTCCACGAGGGCGAAGAACCCGTCGGCGTCGTCCAGACCTTCGGCGAGCTCGAAGTCGAATACGCCGCCATCCGCAAGTCCTGCATCATTCTCGACACCCCGCACCGCGCCACCCTCGAAGTTCGCGGCTCCGAACGCCTCGCCTTCCTCAACCGCATGCTCACCCAGGAGCTCAAGGACCTCGGCTCCTGGCACGCCCGCCCCAGTTTCTGGCTCAACCGCAAGGGCCGAATCGACGCCGACCTCCGCGTCCTCGCCCTCCCCGACCGCATCCTCCTCGACCTCGACGTCCACGCCGCCGATCGAACCCGCGCCGGGCTCGACGCCTTCATCATCGCCGACGACGTCTCCGTCGCCGACCTCACCGACGCCACCGCCCGCTTCGCGCTCCACGGCCCCACGGCCCGCACGCTTCTCGCCGAGGCCGCCGACCCCGCCTCGGGCTCCGCCGACGTCGCCAACCTCGAACCCTGGCGTCTCACCACACTCCGCCTCGCGGACGCCGAGATCGTCGTCCTCCGCGATGACACCGCGGGCGAGATCGGGCTCGAGCTCTTCGTCCCAGCGCACGCCGCCGTCGCCGCATACCGCCGCCTCGTCGAAGTCGGCAGCGACCCCGGCCTCACGATCGACGGCTCGCGCCCAACCACAGGCCACCGCGTCCGCCTCCGCCCCGCCGGCTGGCTCGCGTACAACATTGCCCGCATCGAGGCCGGCACGCCTCTCTACAACATCGACTTCGGCCCCGAAAGCCTCCCCGCCGAGTCCGGCATCCTCGAACAACGCGTCAGCTTTACCAAGGGTTGCTACCTGGGACAGGAAATCGTCGCCCGCATGCACTCCCGCGGGAAGCCCAAGCAGAAGCTCGTCGCCCTCCTCGCCGAACTGCCCCCTGCCCCCGCCGCTCGCGACCGCGAGACAGGCCTCCCCCTCCAGCCCGTCGGCGGCTCGCCCGTGTTCAAAAAGCCCGCCGACGTTCCGCTCGACGCCTGGGTCCCCGCCGAGTCCGACCGCGTCGGCGCCCTCACCAGCGCCACACTCGCCCCGATGCGAGGCAGCGCCCCCATCTGTTTCGCACAGGTCCGCACCGACCACACCGAGCCCGGCACCCAGCTCGTCATCGCCGCCGAGGGCTACCCCCTCAACGTCAGCGTCCAGCCCACGCTCACGTTCTTCAGCCGCGCGACGAACGCCTGATCCGTGCCGGCTTCTTGGGCTCCTTCCGCCTCGCCTCCAGCGGCACGCCCAGTTCCTCGATCAACGCCCGCGGCACGCCGATGTCCGCCACCACGA
>DDSG01000178.1 GCA_002343325.1 Phycisphaerales bacterium UBA2396
AGGGCCTTGAAGTTGCCCTTGCCGAAGGACTGGCTGCCGCGGCGGCAGATGATCTCGAAGAAGAGCGTGGGGCGGTCCTGCAGGGGCTTGGTGAAGAGCTGGAGCAGGTAGCCCTCGTCGTCGGCGTCGACGAGGATGCCGAGCTTCTTGACGGCCTCGTGGTCCTCGCGGACGGCCTGGTGCCCGTGCTGGGTGAGCATGGTGTTCACGCGGTCCCAGACCTTGTCGTAGTAGGCGTCGGGGAGGGTGAGGAAGTCGACGCCGCGGGAGCGGAGGGCGGCGATGGAGTGCAGCTCATCGTCGGTGCGTAGGGCGAGGTGCTGGACGCCCGGCGTGTTGCAGTGCCAGTCGAGGTATTCCTGGACCTGGCTCTTGCGCTTGCCGGGGGCGGGCTCGTTGATGGGCATCTTGATGAGGTTGTTGCCCGAGGCCATGACCTTGGACATGAGCGCGGAGTAGTCGGTGGCGATGTCCTTGTCGTCGAAGTGCTTGAACATCTTGAACTCAAGGACGTCCTCGTAGAACTTCACCCAGTAGTTCATCTTGCCGAGCTCGACGTTGCCGACGAGGTGGTCGACGTACTTGAGCCCGCAGGGGTTCCTGCGGTTGTAGTCGTTGATCGCGAGGACGGAGGAGAGGCCCATCTGCGGGGCGCAGGCTCCGGCGGGGGCGCACGTGCCGTCGATCATCTTGAAGCCGGGCATGAAGAGCCCGCCCTGCTTGACCTTGGTGAGCTCGTAGGCGCCGGTGCGGGAGACGAAGGTGTGACAGACGCGCCCGTAGGTCTTGATGCCGGCCATGGTGACCGTCCCGTGCTGGTCCTTGAAGGTGCGCGGGGCGTAGGCGGACTGGGCGCCGTTCTTGATGGCCCGCTCGTAGGCCTTCTCGGCGTCGAAGACGGTGAAGGCGACGTCCTTCACGCCGTCGCCGTACATCGCGACTTCCATCGCGGCGTGGTGCTCGGGCGTGAGGGCGGAGGAGAGGACGAAGCGGATGTTGCCCTGGGTCAGGAGGTAGTGGGACGCGTCACGCGAGCCCGTGGTCAGATCGCAGACCTGCTCAATCTGGAACCCGAAGCAGTGGGCGTAGAAGAACGCGGCCTGCTTGGCGTTGCCCACGTAGAACTGGACGTGGTCGACGTCGATCAGTTGCAGGGGGTCGCTCGATGGCTGGATCTTGGCGGCGGGGGCGGGCGTCATGGTGGTCATGGGCAACACTCCAGAGGTTCTCCAAGACTATAGGAGGCGGGGGGTTGCGGCCGCACAACCGCCCGACGCGACACCGCCCCCGGGCGAGGTGAGCACGGGGGCGGCGTCGGACTGTCGGAATGGTCTGTGCCGGCGTTAGCAGCCCTCTTCAAAGGCGGAGATGAAGGCGTCGAGATCGAAGAAGTCGACGAACCCGTCGCCGTCAAAGTCGGCCGGGCAGGGGTTGATCGGCCCGGCGACCGCGAGGAAGGCTCTGACGGCCTTGGCATCGCAGGGGCCGGTGATGCGGCACTCGTAGACGGCGGCGTCGTCGGGCTGGGCGTTGGTGATGGTGAGGGTGTTGGTGTTCGCCCCGGTCACCGTGGGAGAGTTGATCACGGGCTGCCCGTTCTTGTACCAGCGGAAGGTCACGCCGGTGCTGGGCGAAGAGGTCGCGAACGTCACGGTGGCGCCGGGCGAGACCGTTTGATTCTGCGGGCGATCGCCGATGAGCACCCCGCCGCCCGCGGTGGCTTCGAGGACGCCGATCTGACCGAAGCGATCGGAGAAGGCAACGTCGGCCAGGCCGTCGGCGTTGATGTCGGCGACGCGGACGGGCAAGTTGATGCCGCCGATCGCACCAGCGTACTCGCCGAAGTTGATGGCGGGTGCAAAGTTCAGACCTGGCCTGTTGGGGTAGATCATGACGCTGTTCGGGCTCGCGGAGAATCCGGTGAGTGCCGCCACGTCCGGGAAGCCGTTCAGATCAAAGTCGCCAACAGCAATACCTCTGAGATTGCCCTGATTCGGATCGGTGGTGATGGCGACGGGCGTCGTGGTGGCGTTGGTAAAGGCACGAAAGACGAAGAAGGAGTTAGTGCTGTCGATCAGCACCACGTCGGGCACGCCGTCCGCGGTCATGTCCTGGATCACTGGCGAGATATGGGTGCTCGTGGAAGGTGAGGCGGTAAAGCGGGGCGCCTGGAACGTCCCGTTGCCGTTGCCGAGCGAGCACGCCACGCCCGAGGGAGAGTTCACGACGGTCACGAGGTCGTCGCGTCCGTCGCCGTTGAAGTCGGTGAGACCGACCCAGTTGGGGAGATTGCCCCCGGCGGGGACGGTGGCGCGGGGGAAGAAACCGCCGCCCGGGGAAGCCATGAGCACGGAGACAGTTCCCGGATCGAGATTGCTCACCAACAGATCGGCCAGCCCGTCGTTGTTGAGGTCCTTCATCACGAGCCCGGTCGGTGTCGGGCCGACGGCGTAGGCGGGCCCGTTGGTCGAGAACGTGCTGTCGCCGAGCCCGGGGAAGATCCGCGCGGATCCGGCGTTGTACTCGAGCACCACCAGGTCGAGGATGCCGTCGCGCGTCGCGTCCTCGACAACAAGCCTCAACTGCGGCGGACTGCTGGGCATCGGGATGAACTGGATCGAGGCGTAGGTCCCGTCATTGTTGCGCTGGAAGATGGTGATCCCGGTTTGGTCGTTCGATCCCCGGGAGGCGTAGACGATCTCGGGGTACTGCATCCCGTCCAGGTCCACAATATGGAGATCTGTTGGGCTGACCGTTCCTGTGGCGATCTGCCGGGGCGCTGAGAAGAACGGCCCGCAATCCGCGATCAGCGCGGGTGCGGACGAGAGGGCGGCGATCAACGAGGCCAGTGCGGTGCGCGTCTTCATGATGATCTCCTGTGTTCCGGCGGGGGAAGGGCGTGCCTCCCCCGGACCTCGCCACAGGCGACATCCTGCACCTCGGGCTGCCACGAATTTTGGCGTTTATTCCGGTCGGCCCACCGCACGCCGGCACTCAAGAACCAGCGGGCCCAGTTCGGCCGCCTGTTCGGGCGTGAGCGAGGCCTCAAACTCGGCGAGAAGCCGCCCGGCCTCGTCGGTGCGTCCCACGCTGGCCAGCGCGAGCACTCGATGCGGTGCGATCGTCGGTGAGAGGGAAGACCAGTTCGGGCGAGTGGCCTGGAAGCCCCGATCGGCCTGCTCGAGAGCCTCGAGCGCCTCGGCGGGTTTGCCGGCCTTGAGCAGCACATACGCCCGCACCGCCTTGGCGTACGGGTCCTCGGTGCGTTCGGTCGCGATGTGGGTGTCTCGCAACAGCCCGGGCAGGCGTTCGGGCTGGATGGGTCGTGCCAACGCGAGCGCGGCCCCGTTGTTGAGCAACGCCGCGTGGTCGCCGATCGTGCGTGACAACCGCTCGGCGTGCCTGCGCAACTCGCTCGGCAGATCGCTCCGCAGGGACAACGACGCGCTCAGCTCGGTCATCGTGGGCCAGGAGGGGCGCATCCGATCAATCAGGTTCTGGGCGCGACGGAACTCCTCTCGACGAGCCAGCAGATCCGCATCGACCGGCTCGGCCTCGAATCGCACCATCGCGTGATTGGGCGTCGAGACGACCAGGTCGCTCCCGACAAATCGGATGGCACGCACCATCGAGGCCTGCGACGCCACGAACACCGCGACGTCGTCACCCGTCGAGAGGTCCCACAGGCTGATCGTTCCATTGGGATGACCGGCGGCCAATCGCGAGAGGTCAGGCCTGATGCCCACCGCGGAGATCGGTGAAGGACTTGTCAATCGGGCGATCTCGGTGAGTCGGTCGATATCGAGCACCAGGATCTCGGAAGAGCCGCCCGCCGCGAGCTTGCCGGCCGCCACATCGAGGCACATCGCCCCAACGAGCGTGTGCGAGCCGAGCGGGCCTTCGGGGTGGGCGGGGTCGAGCAGCACGACGCGATCGTTGCCCGCGGCGAAAAGGCGGCCTGACGCCGCCCAGCGAAGCGAGGCGACGTTGGAAACGTTGCTGATCGAGCCGAGATGGCGGAGGTCGTCGGCCGCGAGCACCGCGACAACCCCCTCGCCGAACGCCACCGCAAGTCTTGAAGCGTCTGGAGACCAGGCCACGGCGCGTGTGGCGGCCGAGCCGAACGCTCGGAATCCCAGCGGCGCCGCCGAGGCGAGCACCCGGCCTGTGCGTGCGTCGAGCCGGAGGATGGTCCCGCGATCACCCGTGACGGCGATGGTGAGCCCGTCGGGTGAGAAGGCGGCAGCGCTCCATCCTTCGAGGCTCGGGAAGACGACCCACTCGTGCTCGCCCGTATGGGCATCGCGTGCGATGAGACGACCCCAATCCCCGTGCAGGATGCGGCGCGCGCCCGCGTCGATGTCGATCGCCGAGGGGTAGATCACCGCGTCGGTCCGGACGCGATAGGGGCTGCCCCGGGTTGCCGCGGGCCAGACCTTGGCGACTCCGGCGTTGGAGATCCCCGCGATGAATCGGCCGTCGGAGGAGAACCCAACCCCCGCGCCCGCCTGCTGAAGCCCGACGAGCGCTCCGAGTGGTTCGAGCGTGTCGAGATCGAAGAGTCTGATCTCCCCGGCATCGGCCTGCACCGCGAGGATCGTGGAGTCCGGGCTGACCGCCATCAGATTGAGTTTGGCTCCCTTGTCCCCGAACTGTGTGCCCGGGATCTGCGTCGAGCCGAGCCGCCCGCCCGTACGAGCATCGATCAGATTGATCGTAAAGACACGGGTGGACAGCCCCTCGATGGTCAGCACGCGCGTGCCGTCGGGCGTGAACCGCGGGAAGATCCCCGGAGCGGTCCAGAGGGTTCGCCCCGACGACAGGTCCAGCAGCGAGGTCTCAAGCAGCGAACTCTCAATCACGCCGAGACGCCCGTCCGGACTCACCGCGACCGAGGCCCTCTGCGTGCGGTCCGGCTTCTCGACCGACCTGACCAATCCGGCGTCGGACGAACGTCTCACCTCGATCGCCCCGGAAGGCTCGTGGTTGATGAGGAACGCCCGACCATCGGGCACAAAAGGCTGAGCGAGCACGCGCCGCTCATTGTCCCACGAGGCCAGAACACGGCCGCCGGGAATCTCATAGAGCGCAGTGCCGATGTACCGGCTTGCGATCGCGCGATCGCCCGCGGGGGAAACCGCGAGCGCCTCCACCCCGCCGAGATCGAGACTTGGCAGATCGGTCGAAAACGCATCGGTCCACCGGGTCAACCTGGAGTTGCCGGGCGACTCGGTCACGATGTACTCGCCGAAGAGACCCGCGACCGCACGGGTGGGTTCGAGCACGCTGATCGTCCGGGCCGAGCGATCGGCGAGGTGATGGAGCAGTTTCCATTCCCAGCCGCGCCGTTCATCGGGCGCCCCCGCCAGGTGACGACGCATCGACGCGCCATCGCCCAGCTCGAGCGATGCCGCCGCCGCGGCGAGGGAGGCGCGGTAGGACTCTCGGACAGCCTCCGCGGCCTTCTGCTCCGCACGGGCGTGCTCGAACGCCTCGGCGGTGCGTGCCTGCTCCCGCTCGTCCCGCTCGGCCATCGCCCGCAGCAACCCCCACGTCGCCAGCCCGAGCCCGACAACCAGCGCCAGGAAAACCGCGGAGCCCGCGGTCACCACGACCCGGTTCCGGCGGACCCACTTCCGGAATCGATAGGCAGTCCCGGGCGGTCCGGCGAGCACGGGCTCGTTGCGCAGGTACCGCTCGATGTCCCCCGCGAGCGCGTTGACGGTCTCATACCGCCTCGCCCGGTCCTTCTCCATCGCCTTCATGATGATCCAGTCGAGCTCGCCGCGAAGCGACCTCGAAAGCCCGACCACCTCCTGACGCCTGGGGCCTTGCTCCCGGGCTTCCGACGTCGCCCGCGATTTCTGGCGACCCACGCGGGTGCTGGGCTTTTGCGGCTCTTCCTCCCGGATGATCCGCTTGAGCTCGTCAAACCCGGCGGAACGCAGACGCTTGGAATCAAACGGCGTCGAGCCTGTCAGCAGCTCGTACAGCAGCACACCAAGTGAATAAATGTCGGTGCGCGTGTCGACGTCCACGCCGTGCGTCTCGGCCTGCTCGGGCGACATGTACTCCGGGGTTCCCAGGAGCTGCCTGAACTCGGTGAAGAGCGTCTTGTCGGTCAGACGCCCGCCGGTGGCCTTGGCGATCCCGAAGTCGATCACCTTCGGCAGTGCGCGGCCGTCGGCGACGGTGACAAGCACGTTGCTGGGCTTGATGTCGCGGTGGATGATCCCTTTCTGGTGCGCATGCTGGATCGCCCGGCAGACATCGAGAAACAGCCCGAGCCGGTCCCGCGTGCTCAACGCGTGGGTGTCGGCGTACTCCGTCAGGGGAACACCCCGCACCAGTTCCATCACGAAGTACGGCCGACCCGCCGAGGTCGCCCCCGCATCGAGCACCCTGGCGATGTTGGGATGGTCCATCATCGCGAGCGCCTGCCGCTCCGCCTCGAAGCGGGCGATCACCTGGCGCGTGTCCATCCCGAGCTTGATGATCTTGAGCGCAACGCGCCGCGAGACCGGCTCGCTCTGCTGGGCCATGTAGACCGAACCGACCCCCCCCTCGCCGATCTGTTCAAGCACTCGGTATGCGCCGACCTGCGTCCCCACGAGATCGTCAACAACACGCGAGGATCGAGCCGAGGTCGGAGGTTCCGGGGGCGTTCCAAGGGCCTCTCCCGCCCCTTCGATCGCTCGGAGCAGCGACTCAACCTCGCTGCGCACGAGCGCGTCGCCGTTGGACGCTTGATCGATGAATCCCGCTCGCTGCGGCGCGGGCAACTCCACCGCCTCAACAAAGATCGCCTTGGCGCGGGCTCGAATCTCGGGCGACGCTGTCCTTTCGTTGCTCCTCATCACGCTTCACGACTTCGTCAGGCGCCTTCTTCCTTCACGTGGGATTCCAGATCGCGAAAGAGCACAGCCCGGGCATACGCCCACTCTCGCATCACCGTCCGCTCCGAAATCCCAAGAGCCTTGGCCGTGTCCTCGACGGAAAGGCCGGCGTAGAACCGGAGCCGGACCACCGCCCCGGCGGTGGGATCCTGACCCTCCAGGCGACGGATCGCCTCGTCGACCGCCACGATTCCGTCAGGATCTTCCTCCGCGGCCAGATCCACCACGTGCAGGGGGATCTTTGCCGGCGCCCGCTTGCCGTCTCCACCCCGTTTGAGTCTCCCCCTCGATCGGGCGTGCTCGATCAGAATCCGACGCATCGCCTCTGCGGCGGCGTGAAAGAAGTGCGCCCGATTGGCCCAGTCGGCCGCGGATCCGTCGGGACCCACCAGCCTCGCATAAGCCTCATGCACAAGGGCGGTTGCCTGCAGCGTGTGGTCTTTGCGCTCCCCGGCCATCCGTTCCTGGGCGACACGCCGGAGCTGGTCGTACACCAACGGCAGCAGCGCCTCGGCTGATTGGCGATCACCGGCACCGGCCTGCTGCATCAGGATCGTGACGTCGTCGGGCACTGGGATCTCCCGGGCCCAGCATACCGCGGGGATCAACCCCGCAAGGCGGCGACCACCCGGGCCCGATCCTCCCGGGGCTTGGAAAATATGGCATTGGCCGCAACGATGACATCGACCCCGGCGGCGCGCACGAGGGCGGCGTTCTCGGGATTGACACCCCCGTCTATCTGCACCCGCTTCTCAGTTCCCACCCGGGCGCGAATGGTCCGGACCTTCTCCAGCACCTCGGGCATGAACTTCTGACCGCTGAAGCCCGGGTTCACGGACATGACCAGCACAAGATCAAAGGCGTCGGCCACCCGCAGCACGTCGTCGGACGGCGTCGGGGGGTTGAGGCACAGACCGGCCGTCATCCCAAGGTCGTGGCAACGTTGGGCCAAGTCTCGGGCCTGCTGCCCTTGGACCCGCTCGATATGGAAGGTGCAGTGGGCGGCACCCGCTTTGGCAAAGGGTTCCAGAAACCGGGCCGGATCCATGACCATCAGGTGCACATCGCAGAAGGCGTTGGGCAGATGGCGTCGGATGCCCGCCACCATGTCTGGGCCCATGGTGAGGTTTGGGGCGAAGTGCCCGTCCATCACATCGACGTGGAGGAGGTCGGCGCCGCCGCCGGACTGGGACGACGGCGTCAGAATGTGCCCCGCGTCGGAAGCCATCGCCCCAAAGTCGGCCGAGAGGATCGAGGGGGCGATGAGCACCCTTCCGGGCTGGTCCGTGAAGACGTTGCGGGGTCTGGGCATGGGTGAGGGTAGAGCCCGCGTCGTCCCGGGCGAGGGTCTTACCATCGGGCATGTCGCACCACGATCCCGCCGTCGTCCGATCGCGTCTGGCCCAGATCGGTCAGGAGCATCTCCTGGCGTTCTACGGGTCGCTCACCGCGGAGCAGCAGCAGTCGCTGCTTGCGCAGATCGAGGCGATCGACCTGGCGTCGGTCCCCGGTTGGGTCAAGACGTACGTGACGAGCAAGCCGGCGGCGACGATCCCGACGGACCTGTCGCGGATCGCGCCGGCCCCGTACTACCCCTTCGACGCGTCGGGGCCCCGCGGGTACGACGCGTCCAGGTTCCGGCAGGCGGGGGAAGAGCTGCTGCGTGCGGGGAAGGTGGCGGCGTTCGTCGTCGCGGGAGGGCAGGGCTCTCGTCTTGGCTTCGAAGGGCCCAAAGGGTGCTACCCGGCGACGCCCATCACGCGGAAGACTCTCTTCCACGTGTTTGCCGAACAACTTCTGGCGGCGACGCGGCGGTACGGGCGGCCGATCCCCTGGGCGGTGATGACCAGCCCGCTCAACCACGCGGCGACCGTTGCGTACTTCGAGCAGCACCGGTTCTTCGGGCTTGGCGACGAGAACGTGATGTTCTTCCCGCAGGGCGTGATGCCGAGCTTTGACCTTACAAGCGGGAAGATCCTGCTGGCCTCGCCGCACGAGATCGCGACCAACCCGGACGGGCACGGGGGCGCGGTGTCGGCTTTGCACAAGTCCGGGACGCTGGGGGAGCTTGCGTCGCGCGGGATCGAGCACCTGAGCTACTTCCAGGTGGACAACCCGCACGTCAAGATCATCGATCCGCTGTTCCTCGGGCTTCACGCGGCCGCCCCGGATTCCTCGGGCGAGATGTCGAGCAAGATGATCCCCAAAGCCTCGTGGGACGAGAAGGTCGGGGTCTTCTGCACGATTGACGGGAAACTCGATGTGATCGAGTACAGCGACATGCCGGCGGAACTCGCCCGCGCAACCAACGCGGATGGCTCGCTTCGGTTCGCGGCCGGTTCGATCGCGATCCACATCATCTCGATCGCATTCCTCCGCCGCCTCGCCACCGACCCGAGCGTCTCGCTTCCCTTCCACCGGGCGGAGAAGAAGATCCCGCACGTCGATCTCGCGACGGGTAAGGCTGTCAGCCCAACCGGGAACAACGGCGTGAAGCTCGAGCGGTTCATCTTCGACGCGTTGTCTCGTGCGGCGAAATCGATCGTGCTCGAGACCGAACGCGTTGAGGAGTTCGCCCCGATCAAGAACGCGACGGGGACGGACAGCGTGGAATCAAGCCAGCGCCTGCAGACGCTGCGGGCGGCCCGGTGGCTCGTCCGCTGCGGCACGAAGGTGCCCACCCGCCCCGACGGGCAGCCCGATTGTGTGATCGAGTTGTCGCCACTGAGCGGCTGCTCGCCCGACGATCTCGCGTGCACGCGCATGCCGAAGGAGATCGAACCCGGTGCGCAGTTGATCCTCTAGATGCACCAGCGATTCTCCGCGTTCCCTCGCTACCTCGCCGAGCGTGCTCGCTCCGTGCGACTCGGGCCCGCGCCCGCGATGGTGGCCCATCCGGATTGGGCGACCCTTCGGCCAGCGGTGTTGTGGTTTCACGGACGCACCGCGAGCAAGGAACTTGACCCGGGGCGATACCTGCGCTGGCTGCGAGGGCCCGACGCCGAGCCGGGGCTGGCCGCGATCGCCGTGGACCTGCCCTTTCACGGCGAACGGCTCGACGAGAGGATGCACCACCCCGCGCACACGCTGGAGATTCTCGAACAGGCCGTGACCGAGGTCGATGAAATCGTTGCGTCGCTCCGCGAGACCGCCTTGCGTGAAGGCTGGCCCATCGATCTCACCCGGCTCGGGATCGGCGGCATGTCGCTTGGCGGGATGGTGACGCTGCGACGGCTGTGCGACCCTCACCCTTTCCGATGTGCCGCGGTCGAAGGCACCGCTGGATGGCTTGAGGGGATGTACTACCCCGGAGAGCACGGGCTTGCGTCGCCCCCCTGGCCCGTCGATCACCCTCGCGAGCGGGTGCGGCGGCTTGACCCCGCAGGGCACCTCACCACGTTCTCGCCTCTGCCGCTGCTGGACCTGCACAGCCTCGCCGACGAAATGGTCCCCTTCGAGCCGCAAGCACGGTTCATCGAGATGCTCCGCGGGCATTACGAGCGACAGGGTGCCGACCCTTCGCTCGTCACCCTCGTGACCTGGCCCACCACCGGAGCCCCGCGCGAGCACATCGGTTTTGGGCGTGTGAGCAACGAGGCGAAGACGATCCAGACCGACTTCTTCCGAAGGCATCTGCTGGGCTAGCGGGGCGCGAGCAGCCCGCCCATCGGCGGCTCGTGCCGGGCCCGCGCGATCGCGAGCACCGCCGCACCCGCCGCGAGCATGCCCACGCTGAGCAACTGCCCCCGCGTGAGACCGAGGATGTACTGGTTCGCCAGTTGCGGGTCGGGGAAGCGCCAGAAAGGCTCGATGAC
>DDSG01000116.1 GCA_002343325.1 Phycisphaerales bacterium UBA2396
CCATCAGGTAATCGACGACCTCGCGATGCCCGGCGAAGACCGCGTAATGCAGTGGCGACCACTGGCGCGGCGGGGCATTGATCCGCGCACCGCGCGCCACCAGCCATTTCACCGCCTCGAGTTGGCCGCGCCAGGCGGCGAGGATGATCGCCGTCTCGCCGTTGCCGTTCATGCGGTTGATGTCGGCGCCGCGCGAGATGAACAGGCGCATCATCTCGATATTCCCTTCCCAGGCGCCGATCATCAACCCCGAGCCGATCCGGCTGCCCATGAAGTCGGGCGGCAGACCGGCATCCAGCCAGGCCTGCGCCTGCTCGACATCACCCAGTTCGAGGCTGGTCACAAACGCCGTCGGGGTCGGCCGGGCGGCCGGGTCGCGCTGCCCGAACTGGGCATGGACCGGCCATACCAGACACATCCCGATTATCATTACGAGCAGTTGTCCCACCCGACCCGGCTTCACCGACGCCCTCATCTCCTTTGGCCAGTCTGCATTTTCTCACGACCCGTGACCAATGTCGGCTATTGCTCGCGCTGGCTGCGTCGCTCCTGCTGCATCTCCTGCCCTTCGTCGCCCACCTGATTTCGCCATCGCCTCCGCCACCGGCCAGCCGGCCGCTGGCGGTCACCTTGCGCGAGCCGCCGCCGAACCCGCTGCCGCCCCCACCTCCACACCACTCCCCCACCCTTTCCCCAACCCCTCACATTCCTCTGCTTACGAGCAACCCATGCTCGCCCCGCAGTTCAAGCACTTGTAGCACGTCCCGCTGCGCACGGTGATCGTCCCGCAGACATCGCACGCCGGCGCATCGCCCTGGGCCTCGCCCAGGCTCTGCGACAGCACGCTGCCCGCCGACTTCGCCTCGACCACAAGGTCGATCTCCGTCTTCGTCACGTGCACGTGCGCCGTGGGCGTCCGTGCCGCGGCCGTCCGCTCAACGACCGGCTCTGCCACCATCCGCACCGGCTCCTTCGCGCCCCCGCCGTTCGGCGCGTGCATCTCGCGATACCCCGGCACGAACTGCATCCCCATCCAGCGGAAGATGTAATCCACAAGGCTCTTGGCGATCGGAATCTCAGGATTCTCGGTCCAGCCGGCCGGCTCAAACCGCTGGTGGCTGAACTTGTTCACCAGGCTCTCGACCGGCACGCCGTACTGCAGCGCCACGCTCGTCGCCGTCCCCACCGCGTCCATCAGCCCGCCGATCGTCGAGCCTTCCTTGCTCATCGTGATGAACAGCTCGCCCGGCTTCCCATCGTCGTACAACCCGACCGTCAGGTAGCCCTCGTGCCCCGCAACGTTGAACTTGTGCGTCAGACTCCGACGCGTGTCCGGCAGGCGACGACGCTGGGGCTTGGCGGGCACCGGCTTGGCCTCAATGGGCGCAGCCGCCGCGGCCGCAGGAGTCGCCTCCGGCGTAGGGTCCGCCGATCCCTCCTTGCCCTTCTCCTGATCGCTCGTGCTGCTCAGCGGCTGGCTCAGCTTGCACCCGTCGCGATACAGCGCGTTCGCCTTGAGCCCAAGCTCCCACGACAGCCGGTACGCCGCCGCGATGTCCGCCACCGATGCGCTGTTGGGCAGGTTGATCGTCTTGCTAATCGCCCCGGAGATAAACGGCTGCGCCGCCGCCATCATCCGGATGTGCCCCTCCACCGCGATGAACCGCTTCCCGATCTTCCCGCACGTGTTCGCACAATCAAACACCGGCAGGTGCTCGGCCTTGAGATGCGGCGCACCCTCCACCGTCTGCGTCCCGCAGATCGCCGTGTTCAGCTCATCGATCACCGCGCCGGACAGCCCCAGGTGCTTGAGCAGATTGAACGAGAAGTCCGCCCGCGCCTTCGCCGCGTCCACGCCCAGCCGCTTGAGCGTCTCTTCGCCGACGCTCCACCCGCCGAACGCGAACGACAGCTCAAAGACGCCCGGCAGCGACGCCTCGAGCCCCGCGATCTCGTCCTTGGTCAGACCCTTGTCCGCCAGGAACTTCGCGAAGGTGCCCGACGCGCCCGACGCCTTGGGCATCGGCACGTCGAAGCTGAGCGACCCGAGCAGGTACGTCATGATCGCCTTGGTCTGCGCCTCGCTGTAGCCCAGCGCCCGCAGCGCGGGATCGACGCTCTCGTTGGCGATCTTGAAGTAGCCCCCGCCCGCCAGCTTCTTGAACTTGACCAGCGCGAAATCGGGCTCGACGCCCGTCGTGTCGCAGTCCATCAGCAGGCCGATCGTCCCCGTCGGGGCGATCACCGTCACTTGCGCGTTGCGGTACCCGTGCTTCTCGCCCAGCGCCACCGCCTCGTCCCACGCGACCACCGAACGCTCGAGCAGCACGCCCGCGTTCGCCAGCCCGCTCTTGGCCCCGCCGACCTTCCCAGACTTGATCAGCCCGTGATCGATCGGGACAGGACGAGTCATCGGGTGCAGACCCTCCCACTCCGACGACGCCCGGGACACGCCCTTGGCCGCCCGGCGGTGGTTCCGCATCACCCGCAGCATGTTCTCCCGCTCGGGGGCGTACCCCGGGAACGGCCCATGCTCGCGCGCCAGCTCGGCACTCCGGCGATAGCTCCGCCCCGTCATGATCGCCGTCAGGCACGCGCAGATCGCTCGCGCCTCCTCGCTGTCGTACGGGATCCCAAGCTGCATCAGCATCGCGCCCAGGTTCGCGTACCCGAGCCCCAGCGTGCGGTACTTCCACGACAGCTCCGCGATCGGCCTGCTCGGGAACGCCGCCATCAGCACGCTGATCTCGAGCACCATCGTCCAGATGTCGCACGCGTGCTCGTACCGCTCGACGTCGAACGTCCGCGTCGCGGGGTCATAGAACTTCATCACGTTCAGCGACGCGAGGTTGCACGCCGTGTTATCGAGGAACATGTACTCGCTGCACGGGTTGCTCGCGTTGATCCGCCCCGCGCCCGGGCACGTGTGCCACGCGTTGATCGTCGTGTCATACTGCACGCCCGGATCCGCGCACCGCCACGCCGCGCTGCAGATCTCGTCCCACAGCAGCGAGGCCTTGTACGTCTTCGCGACCTTCTTGGACGTCCGCCAGCGCGTCTCCCACTCGCCCCCGCGGTCCAGCGCCTCAAAGAACGAGTCCGGGATCCGCACCGAGTTGTTGCTGTTCTGCCCGGCGACCGTCGCGTACGCCTCGCCGTTGAAGTCGTAATCAAGCTTCAGCCTGAGCTTCTCGCAAGCCTCGGCGATCTCCTTGCTCCCCTTCTTGAGCACGCGGAGACCCTCGACCATCGCCTGAACCTTGATCTCTTCGCGCACCTTCCAGTTGATGAACTCGAGGATGTCCGGGTGGTCCATGTCCAGGCAGACCATCTTCGCCGCCCGACGCGTCGTCCCGCCGCTCTTGATCGCCGACGCCGCCCGGTCGCCGATCCGAAGCCAGCTCATCAGCCCGCTGCTCCGCCCGCCGCCGCTGAGCTTCTCGCCCTCGCCACGCAGGCTGCTGAAGTTCGTCCCCGTCCCGCTGCCATACTTGAACAGCCGAGCCTCGCGGACCCACAGGTCCATGATCCCGCCGTCCGACACCAGATCATCGTTCACGCTCTGGATAAAGCACGCGTGCGGCTGCGGGTGCGTGTACGCGTCCTTCGCCAGCGACACCTCGCCCGACTTGTGGTCCGCGACGTAGTGCCCCTGGGCCGGCCCGTTGATCCCGTACGCCCACTGCAAGCCCGTGTTGAACCACTGCGGGCTGTTCGGGGCCGCCATCTGGTGCACCAGCATGTAGCACAGCTCGTCGTAGAACGCCTGCGCGTCCTCCTTCGAGTCAAAGTACCCGTGCGTCTCGCCCCAGTGACGCCAGCACCCAGCCAAACGGTGAATCACCTGCCGCGCCGACGTCTCCGGGCCCGTCGTCCCGTCCGGCCGGGGCACCCCCGCCTTGCGGAAGTACTTGCTCACCATGATGTCGGTCGCGAGCTGGCTCCACGACTCGGGAATCTCCGCGTCCTTCATCTCAAAGACCACCGACCCGTCCGGGTTGGTGATCCGCGAGGAACGCTTCCCCCACGTGACCGTGGAGAAGGGATCTTGGCCACTCGTGGTGAACTTGCGGGTGATATTCATCGCGCAAACGTCCTTACGGTTTGGTCGCACTCCGCTCAATGCGAACGCAATTAAACCTTGTTCTTAATGGTCTTCTCAACACACTCAAGTCGTTCCAGAATCTTAGCCAAAAGGGAATTCGTCTCCTCCAGACTGATCCAGCCTGTATTCGATTCGATCCTTTCGAGCGAGTCCACCGCTTTCTTCATTTTGATATCAAGGTTTTGCGCGACAGACTTCACGGCTCTGATCTCGCTTTCCATATGTACTGCACCTTACTTCGTCACACTTGTTCAATCGACCTTCGGGAGGGTCAGACCACCTTGGTCCTGATACTTCCCGCCCTTGTCCGCGTAGCTCTTCTCGCACACCTCGTCGGCCTTGAGGAAAATGAACTGCGCGATCCCCTCGTTCGCGTACACCTTCGCCGGCAGCGGCGTCGTGTTGCTGATCTCGAGCGTCACCTTCCCCCGCCACTCGGGCTCCAAAGGCGTCACGTTCACAATCAGCCCGCACCGCGCGTACGTGCTCTTCCCCACGCACACCACCAGCACGTCCCGCGGGATCTCGATGTACTCCACCGTCTCGCACAACGCGAAGCTGTTGGGCGGGATGATCACGTACTGATCCCCCGCCGGCTTGTGCCCAACGTCCACGTCGACCATCATCTCGTCGCTGAACTTCTTGGGGTCCACCACCGCGATGTCGCCCGTCTTGGGCGCAGGCGTGAAAATCTTGAAACGTGTCCCCACCCGCACGTCGTACCCGTACGACGACACGCCGTAGCTGATCCGCCCCGCACGCTTCACCGCGTCCTCGAAGGGCTCGATCTTCACCAGCCGCCGGATCTGTCGATCAGAAAGTACAGGCACAACCATTCCCCCTCAGGGACGAACAGACCCCGAGCGTAGCTCGTTCATCACAGACTGTTCGGAGTTCGGTAGGGTTTCAGATCCACCGGATTCCCCGTCGAACACACCCTCGCCCCGCCGACCGTTCGGCGGTGAGGGGTGCAGCATACCACTACAGATCGTGGTAGCAACCCTCGATGACTACAAAATCGTGGGGTCAAGCGGTGGATCTCCTGTCGATTGCGCCCAACCCTCCGAATCCCCACGACTTGGGCGCGATCGAAAATGCGAGGCTCCACAAGGCACCCCGAATTCGGACAAACAAGAATCCCCCGGACGGGTCAGCCCGGCACGGGGTATCTCGGTGGATAACTTGAAAGCCACGGCCGCCGCCCCCGAAATCGCCGGAACCGCCACCCCGCCGATCGGTCCGAACCGTTCGTGCGTCGCTCGACGTAAAGTACGGCACTGCAACCAGAAGCCCGCGGCGAGCCCGCCGGAGACCACGATGCCCTCAGCCCGTTTCGCCGCCCTCCTGCGGCCAGTTGCCTTCGCCGCCCTCTCCGCCGCCGCGATCATCGGCCTTGCCGGCTGTGAGTCCGATCCTCCGCCGCGGACCCGCCCCACCGAGCCCATCGTGCGGGACATCCCCACCGTGCTCAGCAACACCGTCGGGGCCTCCGCCTCGCTCGTGGGCACCGAGCCCATCTTGGTCTATGGCTACGGGATCGTCGTGGGGCTCAACGGCACCGGCGGCGGGCTGCTCGACGACGCCCTGGCGGCCCAGCTCGAACGCGAGATGTCCCTCCGCGACATTTCCCCCTCGATGAACTACGAGGGGTGGGCAATCCAAGGCAAGACCCCACGGGAGCTGCTGCGCGACAAGAACGTCGGCGTGGTGATCGTTCAGGCTGCCATCCCCCCCGCCGCCCCTGAGGGGCTTTCCTTTGACGTGTACGTCCGGGCGATCAACGCGACGAGCCTTGAGGGCGGCATGCTCTGGTCGACCGACCTGCTGATCCAGCAAGGCCCCCCGGGCACGATCGGCGGCGCCCGCGGCCGACGACTGGCGGTCGCGCAAGGCCCCGTCTTCATCAACCCCTTCTCCGACCCGGCGACCGACGCCGACGGCGTCTCCCGGCGCACGGGCCGCGTCCTCGACGGGGGGATGGTGATCAATCCGCTTAATCTCGAGATCGTGCTGGACGAATCAAGCCACGCCCGCGCACGCCGCATCGTCGAGGCGATCAACACGCGCTTCCCGCAGGAATCGTCCCAGCGTCTGCGGACCGCGATGGGGCGGAGCGGGCAGGCGGTCGAGGTGAACATTCCGCCGAGCTTTGTGCGCAAGCCGACGGAGTTCATCGAGATCCTCCGCTTCATGCCGATCGACACGACCAACCCCGACGCCTTCGCGAAGCGGTACACCGACGCGATGAAGGAACAGCCGTGGCTCGCCAACGAGCTGTCGCTGTGCCTGCAAGGGATGGGCGGGGACGCGGCCGTGCGCTTCTGCCGCACGCTGTACGAATACCCGGAAGTGGCGCCGCGACTGGCGGCGCTTCGGGCGGGCGCCCGTCTGGGCGACCACAAGGCCGCCGATCACCTCGTCCAACTGGCGGAGACGGGCGTCGGCGCCGAGCGGCTCGACGCGATCACGATGCTGGCCGACGTGGACGGCGGACCCAAGGTCGATCTGGCGCTGCGCCGTCTGCTGGAGTCGCGTGAGTTGCTCGTTCGTATCGCTGCGTACGAATCGCTGGCCAAGCGGGCGCAGGGCACAGCCACGCGGCGCGCCCTGATCGAGATGACCACCGCGATCCGCGCCCGCAGCACCGACGACCCGGTCTATCTCTCGCACCGGCAGGTGCTGCTGCAGGGCTCGATCCCGGGCAACAACATCCAAGGCGTCCGCCGCGAGGTCATCGGCGACAAGTTCCATCTGGACATCGTGCCCTTCGGCGACCCGCTGATCTACATCACCCAGCAGGGCCAGCCCAAGATCGTTCTCTTCGGCGGGCCCCTCGCCCTGAGCAAACCCGCCCTCGTCACCGCCTGGGCCGATCGGCTCATGATCTCGGCCGACGCGGAAAGCCAGAAGCACGGCGTGTACTACCGCGACTACCGCAGCGGGCGGACCTTCCGCCAAGACGTCGACGCCGACCTTGAAGGGCTGATCAAGTTCTTCGCCCGCAAACCCACGCCCGAAGATCCGACGCCAGGGCTCAACATGACCTATTCCGAGGTGGTGGGCGCTCTCTACGCGATCCACCAGCAACGGGGTGTGATCTGCGCGTTCGCCACCGAGTCAGACAAACTGCGGGCCAGGCTGATGGAATCGCAGGCACAGCGAGTGGTTCGCGACCGCCCCGAAACCACGGGCGACCGCGAGGAAGTCCAGGTCTTCGAGCAGCCCAACCAGGCCCCGGATCGCCGGCCCGAGGGCCAGGCACCCACCGAGCCCCTCAAGCCGAGGATTATCCGGATCCAGCGTCCGGAGCCCAACGTCCCGGCCAAGCCGGAGGATGCCCCCTCGCCCCGCCGGCAGCCGCCAGAGCCGGCTCCCGCCCCGGGGGATCGTCCGGAGCAGTAACTGCCGCCGAGCACGCGGGTTGAAAACCTGTCGGCGAGCGGAAGGGCGGAAATCCGCCCCATATGCTGTAGACTTGGCCGATCCAGCCGCAATGAGTTGTGGGTTGCGGGTGTCGGCCTGGCCCCTCCACTGAACCGGAGCCTCGATGCGTCTTTCCAAGCTCACGCTGTCCGGCTTTAAGTCCTTCGCGGACACGACCGAGTTCACCTTCGACGATGTCATCACGGGCATTGTGGGCCCCAACGGGTGCGGCAAGAGCAACGTGGTCGATGCCGTCAAGTGGGTGCTCGGCGAGCGGTCCAGCAAGAGCCTTCGCGGCACGGAGATGCTGGACGTGATTTTCGCCGGCAGCGCGGGACGCCGCCCGGGCGGGATGGCCAGCGTGACCCTGACCTTCGAGAACCCGCTGCGCACCGCGCCGGTCTACTCGTCGGATCCCTCGGCCGCGACGACCCCCGACACCGCCGAGGAACGCCCGGAGTCGGACGACGAAGGCGACTCGGTCGTGGACGCGTCCGTGCGCGCGCGTCGCGGTCTTCCGATCGACGCCGACGTCGTCGAGGTCGAGCGACGCCTCTATCGCGACGGGACGAGCCAGTACCTGATCAACGGTCGCAAGGCCCGCCTCCGCGACATCCGCGAACTGTTCCTCGATACCGGCATCGGTGCGGACGCCTACTCGATCATCGAGCAGGGCAAAGTCGACGCGATGCTGCTGGCAAGCCCGCAAGAGCGTCGAACGATTTTCGAGGAAGCCGCGGGCGTCGCGAAGTACAAGCAGCGCCGGATTGAAGCGCAGCGCAAGCTCGAGAAGGCCCAGGCAAACCTCGTGCAAACGCGGGAGCAGCTCGATTCGACGGAGCGTCGACTCCGGATTGTCAAGGGGCAGGCCGTCAAGGCGAGGAGGTTCAAGGAACTCGACGAGCAGCTGCGCGCCTGGCGGACCGCCCTGGCGCTCGACCAGTACGACGTGCTGGCCGAGTCGATCCTGTCGCTGACGGCAACCCAGCTCAGGCTGGACGACCAGCGGGTGAACTCGTCGGCGGTGGTGACGGGGGTTGAGTCCGACAAGCAGGACGCCGACCTGAAGCTGCAGGAAGTCGCGGCCGAGCTTCGCGGGCTTGAGCAGCAGCAGTTGGAAGCCGAGCACCTGGCGTCGCAGGCGTCGCAGCGTGCGCAGATGACCGAACGGGCGATCGCGGAGAGCGCTCGGCGTGCGGAGCAGGACGCGAGCCGTCTCGCCGAGCAGCACACGAGCCTCGGGAACGTCGAAAGGTCGCTCGAGACGCACGGGCAGCAGGTCTCGACGCTGACGGAGGAGGTTGCCCGGGCCGACCGCGCCCTGGCCGCCGCGACCGAAGAGCGATCGGCCGCCCTGTCGTTGATGAACGAGCGTCAGGCGGCGGCGTCGGAACGTCGGAGCGCCATGGCCAGGATCGACCGCGAACGCGCGGGCCTCGCCGCGTCGGCCGCCGCCGATGAGAAGCGGGTCGATGCGGCTCAGGAGCAGATCGACGGGTTCCTCCGCCGATTGTCGGGTCAGCAGGCCGAACTGGTGCGGATCGCCGGCGAGACGTCCGGGCTGCGATCCTCGTCCGAGGCGACGCGACTTCGCGTCGAGGCGCTCCAGGCCGAGGTGACTCACGCCGAATCGAGGATGGAAGAACTCGGGCAGGGCCGACGCGAACTCGCCCGTCACGCCGGCGAGCTGGATCAGGAACTCGCGAGGCTCGACAGCCGCCGAACGACACTCCTGGAAATGGTCGAAAGCCGCGTCGGCTACGGCGAGGCGGTGCAGAAGGTGCTTGCTCGGCGAGACTCGAGCGAGGGCTTCGCGGGCGTGTTGGGCGCGCTGGTGGACCTCATCCGAACCCCGAGCGAGCATGCCGGGCTGGTCGAGGCGGCGTTGGGCGCGTCGCTTCAGTCGCTCGTGCTGGAGCACGCCGGTCGTCTTCCGACTCGCGAAGAGCTCGAGTCCCTCTCCGGGCGTGTGACGTTCGTGCCCGCCCGCGGGGGCCCGGGGGCCGAGCCCGTCAAGTCCGGTGATCGCCTGCTGGCGATGCTGAGCGGGCGCGTGCGAGCCGTGCGATCGCTGGTGGAGGCCTCGGCCGAGACGCGCGACCACGTCGAGCCCGTGCTGGATCGGCTGTTGGGCACAACGTTTGCCGTCGACACGCTCGAGACCGCTTCGATGCTCGCCGCCGGACCGATGGCGGGTTGCCGATTCGTGACCTCCGACGGCAGCGTGCTCGAGGCCGACGGGCGGGTGTTCGCCGGGCCGATTTCTTCGGGTGCAGAAGGCACGGGCGTGCTGGCCAGAAAGAACGAGCTCGAGCAGCTCACGCTTGAGGTCGCGTCGCTGCGTGACCGCGCCGCGGCCAAGCACGCGGAATTGGCCGCCGCCGACGCGGAAGCCGCCTCCCTCAGCACGATCGCCGCGCAGAAGCGAGCCCAGCTCGCGGCCGAGCAGAGGCAGTTCCTCGCCGAGCAGGGCAAGCTCGAGAGACTGGCGGCCGACGAGACGCGCGTCCAGCGGGAGATCCGCGGGCTCGAGCAGGAGATCGGGACGCTGCGTGAGCGCCTCGCGAAGCTCGAGTCCGAACGCAAGGCGACGCACGAGAAGGCCGAGTCGCTCGCGAGGCTGCACGCCGAGCAGGCCACGCAGCTCGCCGGGTTTGAGGACGATCTTCGGCAGGCGCAGCAACGGGTTGAGGCGGCATCGGAACAGGCGACGGCGGCAAGGGTCGACGCGAGCCGTGCTTCAGAACAGCTCGGGGCCGCTCGCCGGGAAGCGTCGCGCCTGGCCAACATGCGCGACGAGCTGACCCGTCAGATCGCGTTCCTCGCCGCGGAGATCGAGCGGACCAAGGCCGCTGAAGCGGAACGACGCGCGACGCTCGAAGAGTCGAAGGTCGCTGCGGAGCAGCACGCCGCCCGAGCGGCGGAACTGGGCGTGAGCATCGACGAGTCTCGCCGGCGGTCGGCCGAAGCGGAAGCCGAGGTGTCCGCCATTGCTCGCCGCCTCGTGGAAGCTCGTCGCGAAGCGGCGGACATCGAGAAGCAGTGGGCGAACGTCGAGATGTCGCGCCGAGAGGCCGAGATCCGGCGAGAGGCGATCGAAGATCGCATCCGCGAGGAGCTTTCGCTCGATCTGCCCGCGATCCACCCCGAGTATCGCGAGCTGATCGCTTCGGGCGGCGTCGCCCGCCCGGACCACGACGAGGCGCAGCGATCAATCGACGAACTCAAGGACCTCATCCGCAAGCTTGGCAACGTCAACCTCGACTCGATCGAAGAGGAAACGCAGCTCGAGACGCGGAATGAGGAGTTGATCCGTCAGGTCGCCGACATCGACGACGCCTGCCGAAAGCTCTCGGAACTCATCGAGCAGCTCAACGCCGTGAGCCGCGAGCGATTCGCCGAGAGCTTCACCAAGACGCAGGAACACTTCGGCGGGGAGCAGGGGATGTTCCGCCGGCTCTTCGGCGGCGGCAAGGCCGAGATCAGGCTCATGCCGCTCGTCAAGGAGATCAACGGCGAGAAAGTCCAGACCGACGAGGTCGACATTCTCGAGTCGGGCATCGAGATCATCGCCAAGCCGCCGGGCAAGGAGCCCCGCTCGATCTCGCAGCTCTCGGGCGGCGAGAAGACACTGACCGCGGTCGCCCTCCTGATGGCGATTTTCCGCAGCAAGCCCTCGTGCTTCTGCGTGCTCGACGAAGTGGACGCCGCGCTCGACGAGGCGAACGTCGCCCGATTCAACAACGTCGTCCGTCAGTTCACCGATCGAAGCCACTTCATCGTCATCACGCACAACAAGCGCACCATGCAGTCCGCCGATCGGCTCTACGGCGTCACCATGCAGGAGCGCGGCGTCTCCAAGCGTGTCAGCGTGAATTTCTCGCAGCTCGCCGCCGACGGATCGATCCGCGAGGCCTCGCCCGAGCCAGCGCCGACTACGCCCTCGGCGGTCGTGTCCGCCGACGAACCGAGCAGCGAATCCTCGGCGGAGCGACCGGGTTATCTCCGTCGCGCTCTCGCCGCGATGCGCGAGGACGCGATCGCGCCGGCCGATCGTTCCTGATCAGGTTTCCGCCGAATCAGCCGCCCCGCAACGCGCACACGCCGCACCACGACGCGTGGTCCATCTGCGCAAAGTCCTGCGGGTTGATGATCATCGTGCGGGGCGAGTTGGGCGCCGCCTTGGGCTGGGCCCGCAGCTTGGAGAGGAATTCCGTCTGGAACTCCCGCTCGCGGGTCACGAACGCCGGGTTGTTCTGCGTGCTCAGGAACTCGGTCCGAAGCAGCTTGTCGATCCGCTCGATCCGTGTCTCGGGGAAGGGGTGCGAAGAGAAGATCTCGGGCTGGCGTCCGGACGCCATCGCCTTCTGGAGGATTTCCATCACCTCTCGCTGGGCTTTGGGGTTGTAGTTCACGCGGGCCATGTAGCGCATGCCGAGCTTGTCCGCCTCGCTCTCCTGATCCCGCCCGAACTTGAGCAGGACCACGCCGCCCACCTGGTCCCCGATCGCCTGCACGTTCCCGCCGTACTCGCTCCCCGCGGCGCTCGCCGCCACCCCGACCAGGAGGCTCGATATGCCCGCGTCGGCCATCCGCTCGTTGATGTGGCGGGCCGTCACGTGTCCGACCTCATGCCCCAGCACCCCGGCGAGCTGCGCCTCTGAGGTCATCTGCTCCACCAGCCCCCTGGTGATGAAGATCTTTCCCCCGGGCAGCGCAAACGCGTTGATCACGTCCGAGTTCAGCAGCGTGAACTCCCAGGGCATCGACGGAAAGTCCGCCTCGGTCTTTGCCGCCAGCGACATCCCGACCCGCGTCACATACGCCTGCAGGTCCGCCGACGCGACCTTCCCGCCAAACTCGGCCGTGAACTTCGGCGACTCGGACGTCCCCAGCGCGATCTCCTCCTCACGCCCCAGCAGGTTGAACTGGGTGCGACCGGTCGCCGGGTTCACGCTGCACGCCTGCAGCAGCCCGCCGGCCAGCCCCGCACAAGCACCGAGAACACCCATCATGAGGAACGCACGAGCCCCGGAACCACGCCGACTTGCCATTCGAGTTCTCCATCCCACGGGTGCAGACCACCCGAACGCGCCCCAGATCCAGCCCCAAACGCCCCGGACCCTCCCGGCTTGCCCCGGGCCCGCCGGGCGATACCATTCGGCTCAATCCGCTTGGGGATTGGTGTAACGGTAGCACGACTGACTCTGACTCAGTTAGTCTAGGTTCGAATCCTAGATCCCCAGTTGTCCGTATCGATCGCACGCCGACCCTCACCGGTCGGCGTCATCGTTTTTCGGCCCGCCCTTCGCGCCAAGCCACGCGAACGCCTCGGGCAGCGACCGCCCCACCATCATCGTGTGCCCATAGTCATCAAGCCGCCTGAACTCCACGGGCAGGCCCGCCTCCTTCGCCTCCGATGCCGCCCGTTCGAACCGCTCGATCGAGAAGAGCGGATCGAGCTCGGCCCCGATCACCAGCACCGGCGGCAACGCCTTCGCACGCCCGAACCCCCCGCCGCCAGCAAGACACACCACACCCGCCACACGATCGGCACGTGACGCCGCGAGCCCCGAGACCGCCCCCGCGCCCATCGAGTGCCCGATCAGGTAGACGCGCGTCGTGTCGATCTCGTAGTCCGCCGACAGATCCTCGACGATCCGATCGAACGCCCGGCCGCTCGACCCCGAATACGTCAGCGGGCTGGCGACGATCCACCCCTGCTTCTGCGCGAGCTCCTTGATCGAGCCCGCTCCGTACCCCTCAAAGAACATGTTCTCATCGCCCCCCGCGCCGTGGTACGCCAGCAACAGCGGCCGCGGTCCCTTCGGCATCCCCTCGGGCACAAACACCCGGCACGGCACGTCCGAATCGTTCACCCGCACCACGCGCCAGTGATCGCCCACCCGGCCCGCGTACGGATTTCTCCCCTCACGAACCTCGCGAACCTCCGCCTCCACCGCTCGGGCCAACCCTCTCAACCCTCCAAGAAACTGCGCCGACGCCGTGCCCGACGCCTGATCCGTCAGCAGCTTTGCTCGGGCTCTGGCGGTCGCCGCCGCCCGCTCGACCACGCCCGCCCCTGCCTGTTCGAGCGCCGCCAGCGCCGACCGCCCCACATCCCCCACCGATGCTTCCGCGATCGAAATCCTCGACTTCTCGATCGCCCAGCCATCGCCCGCCAACGCCACCGCGTAGTCGCCGGGCTCTTCGAACGCGATGGGAACAACCGCCCGCTCAACCCCCGCTCCCCCCGCGGGTGCGGCCAGCACCACCCGGCTCGACCACGCCTCCGTGCCGTTGGGCCGCCGCAGCACGAGCCGAGCCTCACCTCCGGGCCCATCGATCGCAAACAACGGCTCGATCTCGACATTCGCCGCGTCACGATTCCCCGGATGAATCACCGCCGCCGCGGGAGTCACCCGCACACTCTCCGCCGCCAGCAGCGCCGCCGTCGGAGCAAGACCCTCGAGCTCCCGCACCATCTCGCCCAGCGCCTTCACCGCGTTATTGAATCGCCCGCTGAAAAACGACAAACTGGCCTGATCGAAGACTCGATTCATCGCCGCGACGCGCTCACCACGCGGCGGCGTCTTCGCCCAGGCCCGCTCCAAACGCAGATACGCCAGCCCCAGATCCGCCCGTGTCGCCGCCGCGAAGCGAACTCGCTCTTTCGCAGGTTCGGCCACGACACTCGGCGCCGCGGGAGTCTCCGCCCCCGGCTGAACCGACGCCACCCCGGCCATTCCCGCCACCACAATCACCATCATCGGGCTCATGCGTTCTCTCCCTCGCCGAGAAGTCGGCACATCACCGCAACACACCCCGCGAGCCGTGCATCACCGCCCGACCTTGCCCGCTCGATTCTGGTCAGCGTCATCGCGGGGTTATCCCCTGCAAACACCAGCATCGCACTCCCACTGCCCGTCAGCATGACCCGCGATCCGGAAGCTTCCTCCAGCGCACGCACCACCCCCGCCAACGATGGAGCCACCTCCATCGCCGCCCCCTGCAGGTCGTTGAACAACTGCATCGGATCCAGAACACCCGACGACGCCAACGCACGCACACGCTCGCTCTCCGGCTCGGACTTTGCCACGCCCAACCGATCGAACGCCTTGTACACAGAAGGCGTCGGACACGCCACGGGCGGCACAACCGCGATCAATCGCCCCCCCACCGGCAGCGTCGGCGTCACCACCTCCCCGAATCCCTCGATCACCGCCGCCGGGCTCGGGCCAAGAAAGAACGGCACATCGCTCCCCAATCCCTTCGCCACCGAACGCAATGCCGCGTCATCGAGCTTCAGACCGTGCGCCTTGCACACCCCCCGCATGGTCGCGGCGGCATCGCTTGACCCGCCGCCCATCCCCGCCCCGACCGGGACCCGCTTCGACACGAGCACCTTCACGGGAAGCTCTCGACCAACCAGCGACTCCAACGCTCGATGCGCTCGGGCCGACAGATCGCTCGTCGCCGGCCAATCGATCGGCGTCGGCTTGGGCGCCTCCGCGTCCCACACCACCCGATACTCGCTGGGCATGCCCGCCGGCCTCGCGACCACCTCGACCCGGTCGTGCAGATCGATCATCGCCATCCACGACGCCAAGCGGTGATACCCCGCCAACGGATGCGGCCGCCCGCCCACCTCCGCCGGCTCCGCCGCCGCCACCGACAACGCGAGGTTGATCTTCGCGTACGCCCGGACCACGATGCTCTGAGGATCCGACATCCCGCGTCATCGTACACGGACGCCGCGTGTAGAATCGGACAAAGGGAGGCCTCATGCTGGTCAAAGATCTTGTCGCCGCCATGGAGCGTATCGCACCGCTCGAGCACGCCGAGACCTGGGACAAGGTCGGCCTCCTCGTCGGGTCGGCCTCCAGGGAACTCCGCGGCCCGGTGCTCCTCACCATCGACCTGACCGAGCGCGTCCTCGCCGAGGCCGAGCGAAAGAAAGCCGGCGCGGTCATCGCCTACCACCCCCCGATCTTCGACCCCCTGACCCGCGTCACCGACGCCTCCGCCCAGCAGCGCATCGTGCTCAAGTCCATCGAACTGGGGCTCGCGATCTACTCCCCGCACACCGCGCTCGACGCCGTCCCGGGCGGCATCTGCGATTGGATCTGCGAAGGGCTCAGCGGGGGCTCCCCGGGCAAGATCCACGGCGACTGCCGCGCTCTTGTGCCCCATCCCAGCCGCGAACCGACCCAGGAAGTCAAGCTCGTCACCTTCCTCCCCTCGGACAAGGTCGATCACGTGCGAAATGCCCTGGCGACCGCCGGCGCGGGCATCATCGGCAACTACCAGGTCTGCTCCTTCAGCACGCCCGGCACGGGGACCTTCCTCCCGCTCGAAGGCGCCAGCCCGACAGTCGGCAAGCCCGGGACGTTGGAACACGCCGCCGAACTCCGGCTTGAGATGGTCTGCTCCAGGCTCGCACTGCCCCTCGCCCTCCAGACCCTCCGCCGATTCCACCCCTACGAAGAGCCCGCCATCGACGTCTACGCCCTCGAACCCAAGCCGCAACGCGAATTCGGCCCGGGCCGCCGGCTTGTGCTTGATCGCCCCGCCCCCGTCCGGGAACTCGCCCAGCGCCTCAAGACCTTCCTCAAGACCACCAGCGTGCGCCTCGCCCAGGTCGAAGGTGCCGGCCTCATCAAGACCATCGGTGTCTGCCCCGGCTCCGGGGGCGACTTCGTCTCCGTCGCCCGCCAGGAAGGCTGCGAGGCGTACGTCACCGGCGAACTCTCCCACCACAAGGTTCTCGCCGCCCTCCACACGGGCATGTCCGTCATTCTGGGGGAGCACACAGGCACCGAACGCGGGTATCTCCCCCGGCTCGCCCTTCGCCTTCGGGAACTCCTGCCGGGCTTGCCCATCGAGCACGCCGAGACCGACCGCGATCCGCTCGAACCCGTCTGACCGTTTCGCCCCTCCGCCTCTCGCACCGAGATCCCCTTGGGCACGCCATGGTCGCTCGCTACACTTGACCCGGCATGTCCAAGCCCTCTCCGGACCCAAGACCGACCACCAAGCGGCCCGTGGTCGTGCACCCCTCGCCCACCAGGCTCGGCTTCGACGAAGCCTGCGCCTTCCTCAACGCACGCACCGACGTCGAAAAGCTCCGACCCACCCAGGTGCCCGGCGGCACGCTGCGGCTCGACCGCATGCACGCCCTGATGGCCGCCCTCGATCATCCTGAAAGCCAGACCAAACTCGTCCACGTTGCAGGCTCCAAGGGCAAAGGCTCCGTCTGCGAGATGGTCACCGCCGCACTCACCGGCGCGGGGTACGCCACCGGCCTCTACACCAGCCCGCACCTCGTCGACATCCGTGAACGCATCCGCGTCGGCAGTTCGATCATCTCCAAAGAAGACTTCGGCGCCGCCGTTTCTGACGTCGCCGCCGCTCTGCCCGCCGTCGAACGAAAGCACGGTCCGGCCACTTACTTCGAAGTGCTCACCGCCTCCGCCTTCATCTACTTCGCAGCTCAGGCCGTCGACGTCGCCGTCATCGAGGTCGGGCTCGGGGGTCGTCTTGACTCCACGAACGTCATCACGCCGGACGTCGCCGCCGTCGCCGCCATCCAGCTCGAACATACCCAGATCCTCGGGAACACACTCGAACTCATCGCCCGCGAGAAAGCCGGGATCTTCAAGCCCGGGGTCCGCGTCATCACGATCCCCCAGGCCCCCGAAGTCATGAACGCCTTCCGAGAGGTTGCCTCCACTGTCGGATGCCAGCTTTCTGTCGTCGGCGAGGACATCGAGTTCACCTCCCGCTTCGAATCAAGCCCCGAGCTCGGACCCCATCACAAGGTCTGCCTCTACACCCCGCGCAGCTCATTCGAGCATCTCCCCGTTCCGCTCAAGGGCGAGCACCAGGCCTACAACTGCGGCCTTGCACTGGCGATCCTCGACGCCCTACGCGAGCGCGGGGTCGTCCTGAGCGAGCTGGGCGTCGCACGCGGGCTCGCCACCGCCAACAACCCCGGGCGACTCGAACTCATCCACGCCAGCCCGCGGATCATGATCGACGGCGCCCACACCCACGACTCGATCCACGCCCTGCTCCGATCCATCGGCTCGCACCTCAAGTACGACAACCTCATCGTCGTCTTCGGCTGTTCGAGCGACAAGAACATCCCCGAAATGCTCGCCAAGCTCGCCCAGGGCGCGGACAAGATCGTCTTCACCAAGGCCGAGGGTTCCTCCCGCGCCGCCGAGCCCAGGGATCTTCAGCGCAAGTTCGCCGAGATCAGCGGCAAGCAAACCCAGATCGGCGCCACCGTCCGCGATGCCATCAACATCGCCCACAAAGCCGCCCAGCGCGACGACCTCATTATGATCACCGGGTCGTTCTTCATCGCGGGCGAGGCCAAGAGGCTCTTCCTCGAAAAGGCCGCGAAGAAAGCCTGAACTTGCTCATCCGGGCAGGCCCACCTCGGGCGCCAGCAGCGTCGTGGACGATCGCTTCCCACCCCCCAGCCCGCGACGCAGCGCCTCGTGCTTGTTCAGAAACTCCACGACCGCGATCACGAACGTCGCATGGCTCCACGTCAGCGGGCTGACCGAGATCGGATCGCCCGTGTAGGGGTGGTACTGCTCCGCCAGAACGCCCGAATCGTGCGCGCGATACGTCGCCCAGTTGATCAGCTCCATCGCGGGGGCCAGATCCTCCAGCGTCGTCGCGGCCTCGATCAGGTACTGCGCCTGCCACAGCGTGCAGATAATCCACGGATTGCCGGGCGCGACGTCGGTTCGCTCTCGCTCGATCTGGTGGTAGTAGTCGCGCTCGTAACGAGCGAGACCTCCCACCGCCGTGCGCACGCTGAGGCGTTCGCGCAGTTGCGTCATCTCGCTGCGGACCCGGGGGTCGGTCGGCTCAAGCGCTCCAAAGGCAAAGAGCGCGAAGTTTGCCGAGTCCGCCGTCATGTCGAGCCGATACCCGCCGCCCTCCGTGGGGATCGCCATGCGAGCGAACCGCTCGGCCTCCCCGTTCCACAGGTGCTTCTTCAGGGCCGACCGCATCCGCAACGCTCCCTCGCGGAAGGCGACCTCGCGGTCTTCCTCCCCGAAGTCCCTGGCGAACTCGGCAGCCGCCAGCAGCGCACCGATCGTCGCCGCGACCGTAAAGGTGTGGACGCCACGCCGCTCCTCCCACAAGTCCCACGACTGATGGGGCAGCCCGTTCGCGTCGCGGTACGACAGCATCCACTCCGCGGGCTTGACCACCAGCGAGTTGTAGAGAGGCTTGACGAACTCGACATCCCGGAAGGCCTCGAAGTGCCGCCGCAACGCCCACAGCACCAGCGCCGTCTCGTCCTGCTGGATCGGCAGCACCTTCTGCCCCTGCAGCATCCATGGGTGCCAACTGCTGGCGAGCTTGCCTTCGGGCGTGTACTTGTGCAGGAAGTACCCCTCGTCCTGGATGATCCTGGCGCAGTACCGGAAGAACGATCGCGACAGCTCGCTCTGACCCGTCAGGATCAGCGCGTACGCGACCATCGCGCCATCCCGCGGCCAGCAGTACGAGTAGTGATCCCCCGCGAACTGCTGAATGTCCGAATCGTTCGCCGCGATGATCGCCCCGCCATTGTCGATCTGCGTCCGCATCACCAGCGCGCTGCGGTAGAACAGATCCCGCACCCGCTCGGGCAGGATCCCGATATCCAGAGGCTCCTTCGTCGCCCAGAGGCGCCAATACGCCTCGGTGCGGCTCAGCATCCGCGGCGCACCCTTCTGCTGCACGCGCGTGTTGCGGGCCTTGACTTCCTGATAGCTCCGCCCCGCCACGAGCCACGCGTGGAACGACGCCTCGCCCCCCGCCGGGACATCAAGGTTGATTCCCACCGTCGCGTCGACCGACCCCTGGCTGATGGCATTGCGTCCGAGTTGGCCGTCTTCGGCGTCGCGCCAGGTTCCCTCCGCCCCGCCCAGCCGCTTCGTCCCGATCGCCCAGCTATCCAGCCCGCACTTGTTCGGATCGCAGGCGTTAAAGAGGAAGTAGATGTCGTCCTTGTACAGCACAAGGCTCGCGCTCGCGGGGTCGTAGTTCGCCGTGTCGCCCACCGGCACCCCGCGGATCGACAAATCCCAGTGGAAGAAGACGCGCACGTCCCGTGGGCGACCCGTCAGGTCGCGCACGTTCACCACGCGGAAGTACACCGGCTCGTGAAAGTCCACCGCGTCCTCGCAGCGGATCTCGAGCCCCAGTTCCTCATTGACCAGCCGAACGTCGGTCACCAGCGTGTCGTGCTTGTACCGCAGTTCACGCTTCCACGACGGGTCCTCGATCCACGCCATGCGCCCGTCGGCCCAGACGCCGAATCGCTGCACGGCCCCCTCGGTGTGGTTGTACCACCCCACGTGCGGGTAATAAATGTCTCTCACCCGGTACAGGTGGTCGAACGTGATCAGCAGGTCGCCGTTGCCGACGGGGATATCGCGTGGCATGGGGGGCCGATTCCTCTGGCTCAACGCGCAGAATCCGCGCCATCGCGGCCCACTCTGCGCAGCCGCACACCATATCGGCCTTGCGGCGGTCGTGCGCCACCGTCGTCACTGATTTCGAGGCTTACAACTGCCCGGCGAGCATCGCCTCGGCGAGCTTCTCCGCCTCGTCGCTGCTCATGCCGTCTTCTGCAGGGCCCAGCGCCCGCACACGCGACTTGAGGTCGCCGATGAAACTCAGCCGCAGCCCGAAGTTCTCACCGACCTTGACCGCGGTCCCGCAGCCGATTTCGCGGTTATTGACCAGCAGAGACAACTCCGCGTCCGCACTCTTGGGCAATTCGACGATCGCTCCGGGCACCAGCCGTAGCACCTCCCCAAGGGGGATCTGCTTCTCGGCCAAACGGACCACCACAGGGACGTCGATTTTCAGAATCTGGTCGAGGTTGCCGGCCATCTCGCACTCCGCGTTTGGGCGCATCACCCCATCGGGCATTGCGCGACAGCGGTGCAGGTCGCAAGCGGCGTGCCAACAGTTCAGGATTATTCAGACGTCGGATGTGGTCCGGGCCGGCGATCGGACTGGGGACGCTTAGCCGTCGTAACGGCCGAAGATCAGCGTGACGTTGTGCCCGCCGAAGCCGAACGTGTTGTTCATGGCGTAGCGGATACGCCGTTCGCGGGCGTGGTGGGGCACAAGATCAACGTCGAACCCTTCGTCCGGATTGTCGAGATTGATCGTGGGCGGGATGATGCCGTCGCGGACGGCGTGAACGCACGCGATGGACTCGACCGCGCCGGACGCGCCGAGCGTGTGGCCGTGCACGCTCTTGGTCGAACTCATGAGGAGCGTGCCCCCGGCGGACTTGCGGGCGTGATCGCCGAAGACCGCCAGGGCGGCGGCGACCTCCGCCTTGTCGCCCAGGGGCGTGCTGGTGCCGTGTGCGTTGACGTAGCCGATCTGCTCGGGATTGAGCCCGGCCTCGCGGAGGGCCATCCGCATCGAACGGGCCGCCCCGCCGCCGTTGGGATCGGGCGCGGTGATGTGCCCGGCGTCGCAGGTGTTCCCGACACCGAGAATCTCGGCGAGAATGGTCGCGCCGCGGGCCTTGGCGTGCTGCTCGCTCTCGAGCACGAGAATGCAGGCGCCCTCGGCCATCACGAACCCGTCGCGGTCACGATCGAAGGGGCGAGACGCCTTGGTCGGCTCGTCGTTACGCGAAGACATCGCCTTCATGGTCATGAAGGCGCCGATGCACAGGGGCGTCACCGCGGCCTCGGTGCCGCCGGTGATCACCACGTCCGCCCAACCCCGCTGGATGACGTCCATCGCCTCGCCGATGGCGTGCCCGGAAGAGGCGCACGCCGTGGCATGTGCAGAGGAAGGGCCCTTGAGCCCGTAGCGGATCGAGATGTTCCCGGCGGTCGCGTTGACCATGAGCCGGGGCACAGTGAAGGGGCTGATGCGATCGGGCCCGCGGTCGCGGAGCACGTCGAGCTGCTCCTCGATCGTGCGGATCCCGCCGATGCCCGTCCCGATGACGACGCCCGCCCGCTCAGCATCGACCTTGGCGAAATCGATCCCGGAGGATCGGACCGCCTCGTGAGCGGCGCCGAGCCCGAGAACCGTCACGCGATCGAGGCGTCTGGCTTCGCGCGGATCAACCGCGCCGTTGGCGCCCGGATCCCAATTGCGCACCTGCCCGGCGATGGTGCAGGTCCACGAACCGGCGTACCGGTTGAACTCTTCGCCGACAATGGTGGCGATGCCCGAACGACCCTCGCGCATGGCAGCCCAGGTCGAAGGGACATCGTTCCCGAGATTGGTCAGGGCCCCCAGGCCGGTGACCACCACGCGAGGTTTGCCGCTGGTACGGTGCATGGGAGGTGTGTTGTTCCGCGGGCGTTAGTTGATGCCGCGGGCCTTCTTGATGAAATCGACCGCTTCGCCGACGGTGCGAAGCTTCTCGGCCTGATCGTCGGGAATAGAGGTCGCGAACGCGTCCTCGAGCTCCATCACGAGCTCGACCTGATCGAGGCTGTCGGCGTTGAGGTCCTCGACGAACTTGGTGGCCGTGGAAATCTTGCTCTTCTCGACCTGGAGCTGTTCGGCGACGATCTCGATGACTTTGGTCTCGATCTCTTGGGCGGTCATGACGTGCGTACTCCTGCTTGACGCGTGGCGGGGCCGGATAGCCCGGCGGCCGGCCTGGGGAGCCCTCAGGTTGAGCCTGACAGAGGGCTCGGGGGCCTGAGGAGGGGGGGTATCCACGAGCGGTACCGTCCCACGGGAAGCGTTCGGCGGGCGACCCGCCGGACGTGCCCCCATTATAGCCCCCACCCCACCGCCCGCCGACGAGCTTCGCAGCCCCCCCGGGACATGGCGTTGTGGACACCCCCCGCCCGCGACAGCGTCCCGCAGGGCGGACGTTATGGGGAGACTCGGACCGACCGTCAGAACTGGCGCGGCGGCTGCGAGCGGCACAGACCACGCGAACGGTGCCCGCGAGACAGGAATCACGGAACACGGACTGGGTGCCTTGCCGTAGGGTGACGATGAAGTGGGCGCGAGTGGACGGTCGGCTGTCCCTGGCGCTCTTCGCCAAACCGACCGCGACACCCGGTGTGTGAAAGGGTGCACGCATGGCCGGCCTGCCTTTTGAACCTGAAGCCTTCGCCGAGATGGTCGCTCAACTTCTGCGCGACCGCCAACCGGACTTCGCCGTGGACCTGACGGGCCCACGCGAGCTGCTGGTCAATGGTCGGCGGCTCGATCTTGAGAATCTCTTCCGCATGGTGAACAACGAACCCATGCGCGGGTCCGAGATCATCGAGCACTACATCGAGCAGCTCTTCGCCAGCGACGCCGCCCGGGTGATGTCGATGTCCCTGGACTTCGCCCGGACGCGGATCATGCCGCGTATCCAGCCCGACTCGATCTTCGACCACCTTCATCGCGAGCAGGTCGCCCACGTGCCGTTCGTCAACGGGACGGCGATCGTGTTCGTGACCGATCTTCCCCAGTTGACGGTGAGCATCACGACCGAGCAGGTGGTCAAGTGGGGATTGTGCGTCGAGGAACTCGACCTGATCGCCCGCGAGAACATCGATCGCTACGCGCCCGAGCTGGACGTGCAGTTCGTCGACAGCCGCGAGGGCGGCAAAGCCGCCATTCTCGGGCACCACGACGGGTACGACGCGGCCAGGCTTCTCATGAGCGATCTGCACCATCGACTGTCCGGACACCTCGGCGGGGACTTCTACGTCGCGACGCCGGCCCGTGACATGTTCGTCGCGCTCTCGCTCGGGCCGGAGCGGTTTGTCCGCCGGCTGCAATCGCGGGTCGAGCAGGACTACCGCAGGCTGCCCTACCCGATCACCAGCGAACTGTTCTACGTGACACGCGACGGCATCGCGGGGACCCGCCCGGAGACGGACGAGTCACGAGACGCCGCCTGAACCGAATCGCGACGCGCCCCGCTGGAGGAGCGGCGGGATCGCTCGTCGGGCCGGTGCCGCAAGGCGCCGGCCCATTTTCATGCGCGATCGCCCGTGATCCGCGGATCGATCCATCGATAGAGCACGTCGACCGCGAGGTTGAACAGCACCAGCATGACCGAGAACGTGAGGGCGGCACCGATGAGCAGAAACAAGTCCTTGTTCAGAACGCTGTTGACGAAATGCTCGCCCAGCCCCGGCACTCGAAAGACCCGCTCGACGACGAACGAGCCTGTCATCGCGTACGCCGTCGCAGGGCCCAGATAACTCACGACAGGGAGCAGCGCGTTGCCCAGCGCGTGACGGAGCACCACGGTGTGCTCGGGCAGCCCCTTGGCTCGGGCCGCCCGCACGTGGTCCGAGGAGAGCTGCTCGATCATGCCCATGCGGGTCAGCCTGGCGATGTACGCGGCGAAGGGCAAGCTGAGCGTGACCGCGGGCAGGACCAGTTGCCCGATCGTGCCCCACCCCCCGACGGGCAGCCACCCGAGCCAAACGCCGAAGATCAGGATGAGCACCGCACCGGTGACAAAGCTCGGAAGACTGATCCCCACCATCGCCAGGGCGAGCGAAGCGCCGTCGGCGAACGAGCCCGGACGCAGCGCACCGATGACGCCCGCCCCGACCCCGATCAGTGTGGCGATCAGAATCGCCGAGGCGCCGAGAGTCATCGAGACCGGGAGCGAGTCGGCGAGAATCTCGTTGACCCGTCGATCTTCGTACTGAAGGCTCGGCCCGAGATCAAAGATCGGGCGCTGCGGATCAACCGGTCCTGCGAGCCGATCCCTGACCCATCGCACGCCCGACGCGCTTTCGAGATACGACACATAGAACCGTGGGAAGCTGTCGAGGTTGTACTGCCTTTCCATCGCGTCGATGACCGCCTGTGGCGGACGCCGCCCCTCAGGCCGATCGACGGGATTGCCGGGCGCCGCCCACGCCAACGCCAGAGTGAGCGTGTAGATCGCCAGCAGCACGATCGGCAGCACCGCCAAGCGTCGCAGCACCATTCCGATCATGGGGCCGGCTCCTTCCGCCTCAGCCGTGCGAGCGTATGGATCTGCCTCGGATGCTCGGACAGGCCTTCGAATCGGCTCGGATCGAACAGGTACACCTGCACGAAATGAAACAGCGGGATCAGCGGCAGATCGGTCTCGACAAGCAACTGCTCCGCCTCGGCGAGCGACGCGGCCCGCTCCGCCGGATCCGCCAACCGGGCGGCGCGCGACAGCAGCTCGTCATACCTGGGGTTCTGGTACTTCCGATCGTTGTTGTTGCTGTTCGAGAGCGAGATGTCCAGGAACGTTGTCGCGTCCCCATAATCCCCGAACCAGCTCGCCGTGCTCACCATGTACTTCGCAGCCTTCAGCCGCTCGCCGAAGACCCTGCTCTCGACCTGGAGCAGCAGCACGCGAACACCAAGCTGCCGCTCCCACTGCCTCGCGATCGCTTGCGCCAGGAGATCCTGCCCGCCGTCGCGACGGAACAGAAACTCGATCGGTGGGAAGCCCGCCCCGCCCGGGAAGCCCGCCTCGGCCAACTCTTGTCGCGCACGATCCGGATCGAAAGCGAGCCCGACGGGCGGGGTGTACCCCGCGAGAGACCCGGGCGGCACCAACGACCCCGCCACGGGCTCGCCGATCCGACGGATCTGCTCGGTGATCTCACGCTTGTTGAGCGACAAGGCGAGTGCCCGCCGAACGCGCGCATCGGCCAGCGGATTGGGCCGGCCGTTGGGCAACAGCGGCGAGCAGTTGAGGTTCAGGAACGATGTCCCGAAGCTCGGATAGGCCTGGACGGTGTTGCGCGGGTCCCGCGGCAGAGCGGCCGCGATCCTCGCGTTGGAAAGCCCTTGCGCCCGGAGTTCCCCCACGAGTGCAGCCTGCTCGTTCCAGAACTGGCGCTGAAGGTCGAGCATCTCGGCCCGGTACGGCACCGCGACGTCCGTCGTCCAATCAACCGCTCCCGTCCGGAACGCCAGCACCATCGAGTTGGCGTCCGCGATGTTCAGGATCGACAGCGTGGGCGACAAGGGCAGGCGTGGATCTCGATAGTTCTCGTTCCGTTCAAGCCGCATGTCACGCTTGAACCGCCAGAGTGTCAGCCGATAAGGCCCGTTGCTCACCAGCACGCCCGGCCTGGCCCAGGCATTGCTCCACACCCGCCGCCCGGTGCGGGCGTCGAGCGACTCATGCCGCGACACCGATGCCTCGCACAACGGGAACATCACCGGGAACGCGACAAGCGACAGAAAGTGAGGCAGCGGCGATTCGAGCTCGACCCGCAAAGTCAGATCATCGATCGCACGAACTCCAACCCGAGCACTGAAATCATCGATCGCCTCACGCCACAGTTCCTCGGCGCGGGCCGATCGATCCGCGAGCGACGAATCGGCGACAAATGCCGCGAGCGCCGCGGCACGGCGGGCGACAAACGCCTCGGCCCCGCGGATGGGCATGAACATGTTCGAGTAGTCCGCCGCCGTCTCCGGCAACATGCCCCGGCGCCAGGCGTAGACAAAGTCGCGTGCGGTGAGCGGCGAGCCGTCCGACCACTTCAGCCCGGGGCGAAGCCGGAACGTGTACACAAGGCCGTCTGGCGAAACCTCCGGCATCTCGCGTGCGACCGCGGGAACCAGCCGCTGATCGGGCGAGGCCGTGTCCTCCGAGAGCAACCCTTCGAAGAGCGCCCTGCCCACCCGCAGATCCTGGTTCCACGACATCTGGTGCGGATCGACGGTATTGACCTCGGCCCGCTCGACGATGACCAAATCGGCCATCGGAAGCGGGCGGTCCGACCACACGCTCGCCACCACCGCCACGATCAGCAGAACGATGGGCGCCAGCACTCTGGGCATCGGCTCCGCCTTTCGTCCGCCAACGCCTCGCAGATCAGCGGAACGTGTCCGCCGAGGCGTTGAACGGCGCCTTGGTCAGAACACCGACGACGATCCTCTCGCGGAACTGCTCCAGGAAGCGTGCGTCGCCCTCTCGCGTCGCCTGATCAAGCGCATCGCCCAGATTCGCGGCGGGAACGTTCTGCCCCGCACCGGCGGCCGCAAAGATCACCACGCTCTCAGCGACGCGGGCCAGATCCACGACGTGCTTGCGATCGGCCTTCTTCTTGGCCTGCACGTCCTTGTCCTCGTTCCGCCCGATCTGCGGGTAAACGTTCGCCGACGCCTGACGACCGATCCACGCCAGCGTCTGCCCGCCGAGCACCGCCGCAGCGTTGCGCGAAGCCTCCGGCATCTTGGCGCCGTTCCGCGACAACTCATCACGCAACTGCGTCGTCACGCTCAGCAGCGTGTCGATCGTGTCCGTATCGGTCGGCTTCAGGTCCTTGATCTTCGCACCAAGCGCCGTCGCCAGCTCGCTCATTGCCGCCGGACGCACGCTCTCGTAACGGGGCCTGTCGATCCGCACCGCGTCGACCAACCCGCGCGCGAGCACGTCGAACACCAGTGTTTCCTTCTCGCTGGCGAGCCGCTTCCCGATCGCGCCGATGAGGTCGGTCAGGTCGTTGGCGGTCGCCGCCACGCCCCGAGAGGCCGGGGCGATCTGCTGGAACGATCGCTGTGCCGCGAACGCCGCCGCATACCGCACCTGCGACCTGTTCTCGCCCAGTTGGGCCCGAATGATGTCGAACATCTCGGGGGTTGCCACTTCGCCCGCGATGCGCAGCGCGTTGATCGCAACCACCTCGTTCTTGTCCTTCGCGAGCTCAGCCAGCTTCTCGCCCGCCAGCGCCTGCGCGAACGTCTGGCGGAGCGACACCGACGCCTGCGCCTCGAGCATCGGCTGCGTCAGGTCGTTCCTCGCCCGACGGACCCGCTCCGGGTCGCCCGAACGCAAGTCGGCGACACGCTCCTTCACGAACGCGGACACGTTGTCCGCCTGAGCCGCGCTCAGCGGGTTCGCCGAGATCGCGCCGCTGTCCAAGGTCGTCTGCCCGATCGCGGCGGGGACGCCGGCCAGGCTCACGAAGACCAGGGCGGCGAGGGTCAACATCCGGGGGGTCATCGCTCGCATGCTCAACGCTGCTTTCCTTCGCTCAACGCCCCGCTTCACGCGGAGATGGTGATTCCTGACCTCAACGGGAAGCACGCCGGCCTCCCGTAGACGCGATTCTAGTAGACCTCAAGGAAGACCCGCCGGGTCGGCCTGACCTGTTTGTGGATCATCCGCCGTGTCCACCCCCCAACCTCACCCCGAACATCCGGGTCGACCTCCACGTACCCATCCAACTCGCCGCCCGGCATCAGCCTCGCCAAGGTCTGGAAGACCCCCAGTTCCATCCCCGCGATACCGCACATGTAGATCAGCGTGCGATCATCCCGCAGCATGTCCCGGATCGACTCCTCCGCCTCGATGCGGTCCTGCACGTACATCGTCCGCTCAACACCGCCTGCGGCCTGCTTCTCCCGCGAGAGCGCGGTGTAGTACGACAGCCAGCCCCCGCCCGACCCAGCCATCGCCCGAAGCTCCGAGTCGTACAGCAGGTCCGAGGCGTAAGGCGACCCCATCACCAGGCTCACGGCCCCCCGAGCCATCCCCCCGATCGACGCCAAATCTCCGAGCATTCCTCGAAACGGGGCAATCCCGGTCCCGGTCGCCACAAACAAGTACCGATGCTGCGCCGGTGCCGCCGGCAGCACAAACCGCTTGCCGTTGGGCCCCGAGACCTTCACCCGATCGCCCGGCTTGAGATCACAGAGATAGTTGCTCGTGACTCCCACAAAGAGCTTGCCGGTCTCGTCGTGCTCATCGAGAAGCCGCTTCACAGTCGTCGCCAGGTGCGCCCCCCGGCCGTCCTCTCCTCGCGTCGGCGAAGCGATGGAATACAAGCGGACCTTGTGGGGTTTCCCCGCCGCGTCCACCCCCGGCGGGATCACGCCGAAGGACTGACCGGACCGGAAGTTTCCCGCGATCTGCGTGCCCGAGACATCCAGCACAACATGCCGAACAAACCCGGCGGGCTTGCGTCCGGCGGTGCAGCGCTCGTTGGAGACCACCACCGCCTCGGCCGGTGAGGCCGGGGTGTGGAGGTGCATCGACACCTCGGGCAAAGCCGGCCCTGCTTTGGCGTCCGTGCTCATCATGACTCAGTTTTCAACGTCCGCGCCCGGCGCACCGCCGCCGGCGCCCATCGCCTCCATCATCGCCTTCTGGAGCGCGGGCCCGAGCCCATCGATGCTGTCGATCGTGCCGTCCTCGACCTGAGAAGCCAGCCCCTCGATCGCCCCGACCAGAGGCTTGATCATCGCCATCATCGCGGACGCGCCCGCGCCCTGCTCGGCCATCTCGGCATCGGCCGAGAACAGCCACCGCCCGTCGACCTTCACAAGCTGATCGGGCTTGTCCTTCCCGGGCACCGTGACCGTCGCCTTGTCCCCCTGAATCTTGACGTCAAGGGCATCAACGTTGATCTCCGCCATCCCGCCCAGGCCGCCGGCGCCGCTCATCATCGCGAGCTGTGGGATCGCCTCGGTGGCCGTCTTGCCGAACTTGGACTTGCACGCCTCGTCAAGCTTCTTGATCGCGGCCCCCATCGACACCATCGAATCCAGCGCTTCCTTCGCCGGGCCCGTCGCATGGCTCAGTTCACCCAGCTTGGCAAGATCCTTCTCCGCCGCGGCGACCTTGGCGGCCTCGTACAGATCCCGGATCGCCGTCTTGTCGTCCTTGGGCTCAGCCATCGCCTTCAGCCGGCTCACCAGCGAGTTCTTCGCCGCTTCCGCCGCCTCGGTCTTTGTCGCCACGGACCCGTACGCCTCGCTCGCCTCGGTGTACGCCAACTTCACCTTCTCGCGAGACTCCTTCGCGGCCTCCGCGGCGGCCTTGGCCTGCTCTGCGAAACCCGCCGAGCCCGAAAGCGCCGGCGTCACTCGCGCCAACTCGCCCATCACCGTGCTGTACGCCTCGATCTGGCGCAGCCGCGTCAGCTCGATGTCCGCCATCCGGTGCTTGGCTCGCGCCTTGACGATCGACCCGCCGGCGCCGGTCACCTTGGACCCCGCCGACACACCCGCCTCGCCCGCCGCCACCAGGGCTTCCAACGCGGGCGTCAGCTCCTTCTGGTACATGTCCCGAAGGGCCGCGCCCATCGCGTCGAGTTCGCCCGCGACCTTCGTCGCCTCGGCCTCGGTCTCCGAACGCGCCTTGCCCGCCGTCTCGGCCCGGGCAGCCACCATCTTCTTCTCGTTCTCGAGCGTCGCGATCTGCTTGGTCAGTTCCTCGATCCGCTGCGACGCGCCGAGCTTCTCCGGCTCAAGAAGCAGAGCATCCGCACGCAGCTTGGCCGCCTCCAGACGACGCTCGTCCGCCTTCGCCTGAGCAACCAGCGCCTGCTCGAGAATCGGCGAAGCCTCCGCCGCCGGCTTGGGCCTTGCCTGCTCCTTGAGGCCCACCGCCTGACGCTCAAACCCGGCCGCCTCGTCGTCCCGGGACTTGGCTTCCGCAAGGGTCTTGGCCTGCCTCGCCTCGAGCGATTGCAGCGTGGCCGTCGCCTCGGCAATCTTCGACCGAGCGCTTTCCACTTCCTTGTTCAGTTCGTTCGTGCGCGGCGCGGGATCAAACTGGCTCGCCTCCGCCAGCGACCTGAGCGTCCGATACCGCGACAGTGCCGTCGCGATCGAACGCCCCGCCTCGCTCGTCTTGTCAGCGATCTCGCCGAGCTTCGCCGCCGCCGGACCAACCTGCCCGAGCTTCACCGAAGCCCCGAGCTGTGCGCCCAATCCAACAAACGGCCCGTCGCCGCTCGTCTGCGCCGACGACAGCTCGCCCATCGCCTCACTAAAGGCCTTCTCCTGATCCTCGATCGCGACCGCGGCGTCCGCACCGCCGGCAACGGACACCATCGTGTTGCCAGCCTCACGCACGCCGCGAACCGACGACGGCTCCTCGCCGCACCCGGCAAGCCAGAGCGACCCCGACAACGCCAGACCAACCACCATGACCAGACGAGAGGGTGCCTGCTTCATCCGACGTCTCCAACTGCCATACCAATCAAAATTCAAACGATCCGAACTCCCCGCAAGGGCGGGAACTGTACCAGAAGACGAGCCCTTTGTCGCTCGCCTCCCCTCACCCCTTTCACCCGGTCGCCCGCGGCCGTCTACCGGCCGGGGTCCGGCTTGCGCTTGCCGTCCGGTGTGAACGCCGGGTCACCCGCCAAACCCGCCGGAATAGGCGGTGTGTAGCTGATCGGGTAGTTCCGGCCCTCGGGCACGTACATCGCCTTGATCCACGCCACCGTTTCCTGGAATCGCCGGTCGTCCGCCGCGTCAAAGACCCAGCGATAGGTCTCGCCGCGGTTGACGCTCTGCACGCGCGGATGCGGCCGCTTCGACGACTCGGGCTTCATCGCCATCTGAAGCAACGGGGAGTCGGCAGGGTTCTGGTAGTTGATCAGCGGCGTCCCGTCCTCCAGCGTGTACTGGTGCAGGATCATGAAGTTCGTGTAGATCGTCGTGTCGGCGTTCGTCTTGCGGTTGAGAACCCAGAGCCGACCGGCCTCCTCGCCGCCGTGGCACTTCGTCGTCGCGCACGCGTTGAGGAACCACCCCCGCCACACGTTCTCGCGGAACAGCTCCAGCGGCTCGGGCTCGTCGAGCACCTTCACCATCCCGTACAACTCCCGCGCCTTGAGTTCGAATGCCAGTCGAAGCAATTGCGCTGGGCGACGGCGATACAGCCCCTGGCGACCCTCCTCCGTTGCCGGCACTTCCGGACGGTCGGCGTAGTTCTTGATGATCGCGTCCACGAACTCGCGTGGCACCAGCATGCGGGGCGGCTTGTCCAGATCAACCTGATAAACCCGCAGCAGGTTCAACTGATCCGCCGAGAGCAAGGGGAAACGCGACCTGGTCACGCTCGGCGGAGGCGTGCCGCCCTCGCTGGGCCTGGCCCGCTCCTTCGCCGCCCGGATCAACTCTCGCTGCTGCTCGACGAGCACCTTGAGCTTCTTGGCCGGCGCATTGCCCGGATGGTGCTTGAGGATCGTCTCGACTTCCTTCTGCGCCAGCTCGTACTGCTTGCGCGCAAAGAGCCACTCCACCAGCAGCAAGAGCCGATCCGCATCGTCGTCGGAGATCGCCGCCCGAAGCTCCTTGTACCGCTCAGCCGCCGAGGGAAGGACCTCGACCCGATCAATCACATCGCCCGGGATCGGCGTGTTGATCCCTTCGATGCGGATCACCGTTTCTTCCGACCCCTGGGATACAAGGAAGCCCGCGATCCGTCGGCCGTCTTTCAGCCAGACCACCGCCTCCTTCTCCTCGGCCGTCTCCGCGTCCGCGTCCTCGGCGGGCGGCTCTTCCTGCGCGGGCTTTGCCGGGTCGGTCTTGGGTTCCTCCGCCTTGGTCGGCGCGGCGGGCTGGGCCTGGGCGGGCTGAGACGGGCCGCCCGGCTGCTCGGACCACCCCACGGCAAAGCCCGAGGCGGCCACAAGAGCGCACGGAGCGACGATCAGCCTGAAGAGCATGAGTTTCTCTCGCGACACAACCACCGCAGGCACCCCCCATCTGTGGGGAGTGCGACTTTCCGGTGTTCACACACTGTACGAGCCGGACGCACGCCCCGCCGGGCGGTTCCTTGGGTTCGCACACTCGGGGGTGGCGGTTCGACTCAATCGTGGCGATCAGGCGGCAAGAGGCATGAGCACGCCGCGGTGCTCCAGATCACGACCCACAGACGGCAAGTCAACGAATCGGCTGTCGTGCACGACCCGCATCACGGACGAGAGCGGCCGAGCGTGTGTCTCTGCGCCCATGCGAATCACAGGCTTGCCCGATGGATCCAGGCTGATGGTCATCGGCCCAACGAGCTGCTCATCTCGCGGCTCGGCGACGCATGCCCCGAGCCAGACTCGCACTCCCTTATGGATCCGACCACCCACGACCAGCTCGGCCTGCGACCAGTTTCGAAGCCGAGCGACCGCCTGGGAAAGCCCCTGGAGCAGCTTCAGGTGTTTGGCCTGGGCGCCGGCAATGTCGAATTGGAGCCCGGTCTGTTCGTCCGCCTGAGACGTGTTCATCCTGCCCGAGGCTCGTTGCAGCACCGCGAGGCGCTCCTTGAGTTGGGCGAGCTCATCCTCGAGCGAAGGCAGGATCTCCAAGGCCCGGGCGAGATGCGTTTCGAGGCCGGGGATCTTCCCGACCACGACGGAGGTGGGCACTCTCGCTTCGCTGCCGATGTTCATGACGTCGATGCGTCCGGCCGCGATGAGTTCTCCCCCGATGATCGTGCCACCGGGCATCGCGACGCGCCGGCCCACGGTGGTTCGACAGCCAACGATCTCTTTGTCGACGCCGAGATCTCGCCCGACGGCGACCGTTGCCCCTTCGATGTAGTGCGCCTGCAGATCACGCGCGACCTCCAAGGCACCCTTTTCCCGGCCCGCCATCCCTCGTGCCAGTCTCACATCTCGCCCCGCGACATGTGCGGCCTCGACAAGCCCGGCGACCGACACGTCGCCCGCGGAGCAGAGCGTGAAGCCATCGCGCACACCCTGGCTCACCTCAACGTCGCATGGGCACTCGATGTTCCCGGTCGAGTAGTCGACGCACCCGCCGATGCGGAGCACGCGCTCAACGGCCGCTCCTGTCCGGGAAACCTCGAGCACCCCGCTCCAGCGAGCCGTCGCACGCCCACCAGGACCGATGCGGACCGAGGGATCGATCACCACCGCGCCGCGGCGACCCGGCTTGGACGCGACCACAGCCCCGGTCACGTCCACACCGTCCTGCCCTGGGGTCGCCTCGTGAAGAACCCCCAGGACAGCGCCGGCCAGCGCGAATGTCCACGGGCAGGCTGCCCGATAGTCAGTTCGGTCCGGATCGGCTGGTTCCTTTTCGGCGGCGTGCTGCGCGGCCGGCTCGAACCACGCGTCCTCACCATGGACCGGCGCGATTCCCTTTGCGACAAGCAACGAGTGCTCGCGATCTGGCTCTCGACCGGCCCGCTCGACCAACGCGGCGACCGCTGCGTCACGCTCCTGCGAGCGCGCAATGCCCCGTTCGTCAAGCACAGCCCCGACCACGAGCGCGTCAAGCGACGCCCCGAGCCCGGGCGGCACATGCACCCATGCTTCCATGCGATCGCCGGTGATGGCGATGCGCAACGACCCCAGATTATCCCCGGACATGAGAACCCCGGAACGGCCTCACAAACCCCGTCGAGGAAGCGCTAGGCGGCGGCCGTGGTTCGACCCAGCGTTTCCTTGATCCGCTGACTCAGCAGATCGGGTGTAAACGGCTTCACAACGTAGTTGTTCACGCCCGCCTTGATCGCCTCGATCACGCGGCTCTTCTCCGCCTCGGTCGTGACCATGATCATCGGCGTCGTCTTGTTCGTCTGACGGTACGCCTTCACGAACGACAGCCCGTCCATGTTCGGCATGTTCCAGTCGACGAGGATCAGGTCCGGGCGGATCGCGCCGACTTTCGACAGCGCGTCCTGCCCGTCGCAGGCCTCGTGAATCTCGGTGTAGCCCAACTGCCCGAGCACCGCCTTCTGGATGTTCCGCATCGTCTTCGAGTCATCGATGAGCAAGATCTTCATCGTTCAGTCTCCACGTGCCGCGGCATGCCGCGACCACATCCCCGCGGCTCAGGCCGCCTTGGCCGCCGCCTGCTCCTGGATCGTCACTTCGATCGCCATCAACCCGCAATCCGTCTCGCACGGGATGATCACCGTGGGAACGTCGGTCTGTCTCGCGACCACGTGCTGAGCGCCCAGCACGACGCTGGGGCACGAGATCGACACGCGCCGCCCCGTGAAACCCGCCTTCGCCCCGCCGCTCACCATGTTCACCAGTTCACCGACCGCGTCCGCGAAGTCCGACTGGCTCGCCGACACGTCCTGCCCGCAGAAGAGGGCCACGACGCGCCGCGCGGTCTCCTGCGGGAAGCTCAGCACCACGCTGCCCACGACATCGCCCGAGAGGCCGATGATCCCCGACACGTCGTACGACGTGCCCGAGCCCCCCTTGAGGTGAGGCTCCTTGATCGCCACCTGCAGCTGGAGCATCGTGCTGAACACGTTCTGGATGCTCGCGATGAACGGACGGATGTAGTTCGGATCCATGCTTGCGACTTCCTTCCTTAAGCTGTCTGGTCGGCGCCGCTGACGCCGAACTCCGCCAACTGGAACAGTTCCGCGACGTCCGCGATGAGGCTCACGCCGCCGTCATCACGCACCGTCGCCCCCGACACCGCCTTCTTCCCATGACCCGCCGCCACGTCGAGAGGCTTGACCACGATCTCCTGCTGACCCACCGGGCGCGTCACCATCAACCCAACCCGCCGGCCGCCCTGCGCCAGAACGACCGCGAACGGGCTCTCCACCTCGCCGCCCCCATTGAGACCAAAGATCTCCGACGCGCTCACAAGAGGCAGCACCGAGTCCCGCAGGCGCATCACCTTGCGCCCGCCGATGCTGCTCAGCGTCTCGGGCGCCGGCCTGACGATCTCCAGGATGCTCGACAGCGGGATCGCGTACACCTCTTCCGCGACCGCCACCATCATCGCGGGCATGATCGCCACCGTCAGCGGGATCGTGATGTCGATCGTCGTTCCAGACCCGGGCACGCTCGACAGTTCGATTGTCCCCTTGATCTTCTGCACGTTCGTCCGGACCACGTCCATCCCGACGCCACGCCCGGACAGATCGCTCACCTGCTCGGCCGTCGAGAACCCCGGCAGGAAGATGAAGTCGTACACCTCGCGGTCGGACAGCGTTGCCACCGCGTCGGCGCTCACCAGGCCCCTTTCGATCGCTTTCTTCGCGATCCTCTCTCGCGACAGACCCTTGCCGTCGTCACGAATCCGGATCCGCACATGGCTGCCTTCGTGCATCGCGGTCAGCGTGATGACGCCCGTCTCGGGCTTGCCGCCCTTCACGCGATCGGCGGGCATCTCGATTCCGTGGTCCGCGCTGTTGCGCAGCAGGTGGACCAGCGGATCGTTCAACTCCTCGATCACCGACTTGTCGACCTCGGTCTCGCCACCCTCGATCACCAGGTCGATCTTCTTCCCCGTCTTCCCGCACAGATCGCGGATCAGCCGCGGGTACCGCCCGAACAGCTTGTCCAGCGGCTGCATCCGCGTGCGCATCACCGCCATCTGGATGTCGCTCGTCACCCGATCCAAACCCCCCGCCGCCGTCGACAACGCCTCGCGCAGCGCCTGCTCAACTTCCCTCGCACCGATCGTCCTCGCCAGCGAAGCCACCCGGTTCTTCTGAAGCACCAGCTCGCCGACCAGGTTCATCAGCGTCTCGAGCCGACCAACCTCCACTCGGATCGTCTGATCGCCCGCGGGCCCGCTTTTGCGCGGGCCTTCCGCGGCTCGCTCCTCGGCGCCCTTCGAGCACTCAGCGCCCGGCTTGACGGGATGATCCGCCATCGCCGTCGACTCCGGAGACACCTCGGCAGCGTCCGATTCACCCGTGTCCACGCCGTCGATCCGAAGGGCCTCCGCGACGCTTCCCGCTCTGGGTACGCCGCTGTTGCCGCGAGCGCTCGCCGCGAGACGCTCCACCAGCGCCTCCGTCGACCACTCTCCCACCACCGACCGCTTCAGGCAGCCGACCTGGCGGATCAGCAACTCAAGCACCGCGCCGCACCGGGGCAGGGCAGCCTCCACCGTGGCGTCGTCGGCGTTCGCCATCACCTGCATGCTTTCGGACAGCACCTTTGCCATCGCGGTCGTTCGATCGAGCTCGAAGAACTCAACCGCTCGCACCAGCGCCACCGACGTCTCGACCAGATCGCCCGATGCATCGGCGCGGGTGTTCGCCGAGCGTAGCCCCTCAAGCCGCTCGCGCAGCTTCAGGATCGTCTCTTCCAGGTCCGAGACGAGAAACTCCAGCAGATCCTGCTTCGAAGATGGGAGCTGCAGAGGACGCTCGTTGCTCGCCAGGTCACCGCCCCTGTGGGTCGGCTCGCCGGGAACGGCCGCGCTCGCCGGCGCCGAGCTCTTCCATCGCCCGTCGCCGATCGCCGTCAGGCTCGACACAAGCTCGGCCGGGGGCTCGACAAGGTCCTGCCCGTCGCGAAGCTGCTGCATCTGCCTCTTGAGCACGTCCACCGCCGACAGCAGCAGATCCATGACGCCGCGATCGACCACCACGACGCGATTGCGGGCCGCGTTGAGCGCGCTCTCGGACGCGTGCGCGATCCGGACGAGGTTCGTCAGCGCGAGAAACGACGCGCTGCCCTTGATCGTGTGCAGCGCGCGGAAGATCTGGTTGAGCATCTCCGGATCGCGAGGATCCCGCTCGAGCGTGACCAGATCGCCCTCCAGACGTTCGAGCAACTCGCCCGACTCGGTCAGGAAGTCCTGCAGAATGGATGGATCGAGCGCTGGGTTGCCCACGACGTCGCCTTTCTTACGCCTTCACACTCTGCTTGCGGTAGCAGAAGCCCTGCGGATGCGGCAACTGCACAAAGGGCGCTTCGCCCGCCTTGATCGTCTCCGAGTGCCCGATGAACAGCGTCCCGTCCGGTGCAAGCTGATCCGCGAACGTACCGAGCACCTGCTTCTTCATGGCATCGTCGAAGTAGATCATCACGTTCCGACAGAAGATCACGTCCCACAGACCGTGCCGTCTCGCCCCCGCACGATCACGCAGGTTGTGCAGCTCGAACGACACCATCGACTTGACGCTCTCGTCCAGCACCGAGTAGAGCCCATCCGACTTGAAGTACCTCTGCCGGACCAGCGGCGCGGTCGTCCGTAGCGAGTACTCGGTGTATCGCCCGCTCCCCGCGATCTCGAGCACCTTCTCCGAGATGTCCGTCCCGAGAATCTCGACGCGCCAGTCCGCCAGCCGAAGCCCGAGCGTCCGGTGCACCATGATCGCCAGCGTGTAGGGCTCCTCCCCGCTGCTGCACGCCGCCGACCAGATCCGGAGCCGCTTCACGCCCTTCCTCGCCTCGATCAGCTCGGGAAGCACACGCTTCTCGAACACCTCGAGCTGAGGCTCGTTGCGGAAGAAGCTCGTCTCGTTGATCGTGATCCGGTTGAACATCTCCTGGAACTCGTCCGTCTGATAGGGACCGACGCTCAGGAACATGATGTACTGCTGGTAGTCGTCCATCTCCAGCTCGGCCAGCCTGTGGCTCAGCCGGCTCTCAAGGACGTACTTCTTGTTGTCAGGAAAGTGAATCCCCGAGCGGGCATAGATGATCTTGCGCAGCTCGTTGAACTGCTGATCCGTCATCGCCGCCTTCGTCATCGACTCGGACATCGTTCGCTCCAGACCCGGATGGCTCTCTCGATTCGACGCTCACGCCCTTCGGGTCGATCACGCCGCCGCACGCATCTGCTGGTCACCGAACAGACGCTCCAGATCGAGCAGGATCAGCAGGCGATCCTCGAGCTTGCCCACGCCCGCGATAAAGTCCGAGTCGATCGAGCAGATCATCCTCGGGGCCGGCTCAACGATCGATCGGCTGATCCGCAGCACCTCGTGCACCTTGTCCACGATGAACCCCAGCACCTTCCCGCTGACCTCCACGACCACGATCCGGTTGTGCTCCGTCCGCTCCGTCGTCGCCAGCCCGAACTTCTTCCGAAGGTCAACCACCGGGATGATCTTCCCGCGCAGGTTGATCACGCCCTCAACGTCCGCCGGGCTCTGCGGCACGCGGGTCAGCTCCATCATCCGGTTGATCTCCTGCACCTGCAGGATGTCCACCGCAAACTCCTCGCCCGCAAGCTCGAAGCTCACCAACTGAAGCTGGTCCGTCCCGATCCGTCCCGCCGTGTTCTCGGTCGTCTGTTCCATGGTCGATGCTCCTCTGCGCTCTGATTTGCTCGTCCGTCTCCCGCTATCGTGCCGTTGCCCCGAAGACTTGATCCTCCAGAGCCAGCGGTACTTTCCCTACTCGGCTCAACCCGCCAGCCGGGCACCGCCCCGCCCGATTCCCGCCAAGTGCCTCCCGATTTCCGGCGGCCTCGCCACGCTCGCAAGCCCGGCCGCCGTCACCGCACGCGGCATCCCCCACACCACACAGCTCTCCTCGTCCTGCGCGAGGATCATGCCACCCGCCGACACCAGCGACCGCCCGCCGATCAGCCCATCCTCGCCCATCCCCGTCAGCACCACCCCCACCGCGTGCTTCCCGGCCGCCGACGCCGCCGTCTCCAACAGCACATCCACGCTCGGCTTGTAGATCGCTTCCCGAGGTTCGGGCTTCACACGCAGCAGCAACGACGAGCCGGGCTTCTCGATATGCCCGTTCAGCGCACCCTTGACGATGTACGCCGTGCCCGCTCGCAGCCCAACCACGCCCTCTTCAGCGTGCTCCACCTTCACCTTGCAGACCGCGCGAAGTCGATCCGCGAGGCTCTTGGTGAACAGCGGCGGCATGTGCTGACACACCACCACCGGACACGGCAACGTTGCCGGCAACGCCGACAGCACCGCCTCGAGCACCGGCGGCCCGCCCGTCGACGATCCGATCGCGATCACATCCACACGCGACGGCATCTGCACGACACAAGGCGCCGCGGTTCGTGCCGCAACAGCAGACGGCATCCGACGAACACCCGCCGACAACGCCACCAAGAGCTTGACGAGGTCCGTCTTGAGCTCATCAAGCCCGGTCACCGCGACGCTCGCGTCCTTGGCCACGAACCCGCTCGCTCCCAGAGACATCGCCGTCAGCGCCGCCTCGCTCCCCTCACGCGTCAGGCTCGAACACATCACCACCTTGGGCCTCTGCGAAGCCTCCAGATTCTTCAGCCGCCGAAGCACCTCAAGCCCGTCGACCTTCGGCATCTCGCAATCGAGGGTGACCAGGTCCGGCTTGAGCCGCCTGATCTGCTCGAGCGCATCCTCGCCGTCTCTCGCCGTGGCGACCACCTCGAGCTCGGGCACTCCGGCGAGCATCTGCGGAATGACCTTCCGCATGAACGCCGAATCATCCACAACAAGCACTCGCGCGGGCATAGGGAGTCCTCAGGCTCGCTCGCCGCGACCCGATAACCCCGGCCCGCGGTGGGCTCCTCCCCACCTATCGACCCATCACTTCGCGCGCTTGATATCCACAGAACGCCCGCGCCCCGATTCGTGCCCATCGATCCAGGCCGCACCCTCCCCGTGAGGAGGATCGACCCGCGATGCTCGACGTTTGTACCAATCAGTCCGCTTTAGGACTTCGCCGCAGAGGCCGATCCACGCGCCGGAACCTCAACCACACCGGGCTCTCGCTTGGCCAGCATCGCGTCCCACTCGCGGATCATCTGCCTCCCCAGCGCGTCGTAATCCTCGGCCCCCGGCGCGGTCGGTGCATAATCGAAAATCGTCTGCCCAAAGCTCGGACATTCCGCGAGCTTGATGTTCCGACGGATCGCGGGACGCAGCACCCGCGCGTACCGCCAAGGCGTCTCCTGATCTCGACACGCCGCGAAAAACTGCTCCAGGTCCGCCACCACCTCACGAACGTGCGTCGACGCAGGGTCGTGCATGCACAGCGCCACGCCCAGCACAGAAAGCCTGGGGTTGCTCGCCTTGGCGACCATGCGCACGGTTTCGAGCAGCTTGCTCACGCCCTGGAGCGCCAGGAAGTGCGCCTGCATCGGGATCAGCACCTCCCTCGCCGCCGTCAGACCGTTGAGCGTCAGCAACCCAAGCGAGGGCGGGCAATCGATCAGCACGAACTCGTACGCCCCGCCAAGGGTGTCGATCGCCTTGCTCAGACGGACAAGCCGATCGGGCTCCGCCGCTAGTTCGACTTCGACCGCCGCCAGATCGGTGGTGCTGGGCAACACGCCCAGATTGGGCCGGACCTCGCGGACGTGGGACCTGACATCCCCCGCCGGGTCCAGCATCGCCTCGTAGACCGAGGTGCCCGCTCCGCCCGAGGCCTTCTCACCCGCAACGTCCACGCCAAGATGCAGCGAGGCGTGGGCTTGCGGGTCCAGGTCGATCACGAGGGTTGGTCGGCCAGCCCGCGCAAAGGCCGCCGCAAGATTGACCGTGGTGGTCGTCTTGCCCACTCCACCCTTCTGGTTCATGAGCGCGATCGTGCGCACGGGCCTGCTGTTCATGCCGCCAGTATAACCCCCAACCCGACCATCCCCATGGGCATCTCAGCCGCCCCAAGCCTGGCAGGACGGTCAGGACCCGCGGGCGGCCGGCTCGGGCTCGGGCACCGAGGCCTGGGTAGATCGGAAAAGCGTCGGGGTGGGGAAGAGGGGAAATCT